>CAZYTS010000081.1:899-15309 GCA_964649855.1 uncultured Gemmatimonadaceae bacterium | reverse complement strand
GGATCCCCCGCTCGCGATCTCCTGCTCAATAGAGCCTTTTCTACCAGCTCAACCGCGCCGCATTTCAATTCTGACGGTACCCGGCGAGCATCTCCTTAAGCCCTTCGCCCGACGCCAACCGCGTATACCAGCGCGCTGTCACGAACCAATCCGACAGTATCCGCTCGCTCACCGGCGATGCACCTCCAAACGTCCTGACAAAATCCTGGCTGGTTGCACCACTTTTGCCATGCCTTTCTAAGAAGTCGCGATACGTCCGATCAAACCTGGCCGCCCCCAACGCTTGATACAGGAGCCAAAACGTCGCCGCCCCAACCGGATACGACATGTCCGTGAGTCCAGCCTCACCATACTTGCTAAAGGGCGTAGCGGGACAGCGAGGGTTGGAGCCACAGCGGGACTTTAGCGACGCCTCCGTTCGACTAAGCCACGAGTCCCAATCATTCCAACCATCAAGCTCCTCGGCCATGCGCCATTGCAGAAATGATGCGAGCCCTTCGTTCCAGCGAGGTGAGGGACGATCAAGATCAGCTACGTTCCAGAAGTGCGAAAGCTCGTGGTATAGCTGATACAGCATCCCTGGATCACGAAATGCATCTGCTGTTTGGATAATTCCACCCGTGGCGCTCGCCTGTGATCCCCAGTCCTCGGGGATCTCGATCACAGTCAACTGTGGTTGCTGATCGAGCGAGCCATACCACTCAGCATAGTGCGCTACCGCACCGCGTGCTGCGCGCGCAACTACTGTCGCACCAGCCGAATCCTGCGGGAAGTAGAAAATGCGGAGACCACGATCCTGGAGAACTTTATAAGGTGCAATCGCGATGTTGAGGAATGGCACCGGACCACTGCTGCGATAGCTATAAGTCGTCGTTGTGTCCCGCGTCTGAACACCTACCTGCTCACCACCAGTCGCAACTACCAGACTCGAGGGAACGCTTATGTCGGCAGTAAATGCGAAAGGCTCACGGACAATCGTGCGGTTGGTGCTCCACATGATGGTACCAAGCGTGGGAAACGCCAGCGCATCTTCACGGATGATCGTAAAGTCACGATCCACGTGATCTCGGATGTAGAGCGATCCCGTCTCGGTGTAACCCGTAAGCCGGCCAGCATAACTCACGACGAGCACGAGGGAATCTCCTCCCCTTAGCGGCTCAGCGAGACTGACAACGATCGCGTTGACCTGAAGCAGTGAGTCATCCCTGAAGACCACGACGTCCTGCTCAAAGGGAACTGCACTCCCGCGTTGGTTCCTCACTGCCGATACTGACATAAGACGATTGAGCAGCAGCGGTACGGTCAATGCGTCCGAGGTTCCAGCGTTACGGAGGTAAAGGGTCGCGCTTCCATCGATCGCCTGGCGCTCGTAGTCGACGCCAATCGCAAGCTCGAGTCGCGTCAGCACAAAGGGGATCCGATCGACCTGCGGGCTCGGAGGCTGGACGGCGAAAAGATTGCCCGCGACCAGAGCGATCAGATGGATATGGGTGCTCATTTCTCCTCAGTTCCAGTTCGGTGCGTGGTTAGACAGAGTACCCCCAGCGACAGTTTCGCATATCAGGATTTGTCGGTCTCGCCAGGAACCCGCCTCGCCGACTCGCATGGCCATAAAGCTCACGTCGCGTTCCCGATCGTACCAAAGTGGGGCGGCGGACGGAGCGCTTCTCGCGGTTAACGGCAAGCCAATTCCCTGTCCAACGTCGACCAGGGCGTTGCCAATCGGACCCGGTAAAGACCAGCGCGGCGCCACAGATAAGAAGGATCCGGCGACGTATGCCGGAGTCGGCGTAGCAATGCTGATAGCCGCGCTGGCAGCAAGCATCATTCCTGCACTACGCGCACAACAGGACGACCCTAACGCGGCACTGCGTTGTGAGTAGTTGACTGTAAACGCGCGAGACAAGAATGCGCGCCAGAACCGCCTTAGGCCGAGCCTGGCAACTGTATCTCAAGAGACCGCACACAGATACGATCGGTCTGGGCATCTGTACCGAGCATGAACGTGTGCGTCCCAACCTCCTCAAAGCCAAGCTTTCTATAGAAGGCCCGCGCCCGATCATTGCGCTCCCATACACCTAGCCAAAGAGTATTTGCATTCCTCCGGCGTGATTCCGCGTCCACTTCGCGCATGAGAGTCTGGGCAACGCCCCTGCCATGCCACTCCTTGGCAACGTAAAAGCGCTTGAGTTCGATCGGAGCATCTCCAGTGACGCATTCAGGCACGTGCCCTCGATCCAACTGCGCGTAACCGGCCAGCGCTCCGTCAATCTCGACCAATATCGTAGCCATGTTCGAGTCAGCCAGCTCATTACTCTGCTGGCGAATACCAAACGACTGGACGAGATGAAGTTCCACGTCCTCCAGCCGATTGTCTGCCGCAAAGGTGTCACGAAAAGTGCGAGCCGCAAACTCGGCGAGCACGCCAGCATCTGCAGCGTTCCCACGTCGGACGGATACAGTCATCTTGTTGTTGAAGTCTTGCCTGAGCGCCGCGGAGATTGAGAGCGCTTGGTGACCGCCTTCTTGCGCTGCTCCTGGAGCCGCACCTTTGCCAATTTGGTAATCAGGCCGAGCGGCAGCTCGTCGTCGAGGTCAAAACGCAGCGTTCCTGCTCCCGAACGGTAGGGTGCGAGTTCCCTGCCACACTTTGCCACCATCCCTGCCGTGACCGGGTAGATGCTGACATGCTTTTTGTACCCGGCCATGTAGAGCAGATATTTGCCGCCCACCTCAAAGGTAGGGATCCCGTAGCTGATGCGTTCGGTGACACCAGGTGCGGCCTTTTTGATTGTCGCACGAATCTCACGCAGCGCCTTGCGCGCGTTGGCTGGTACCGATGCGAGGTATTCAGAAACGGTTGCTGCGTTCGCCATCGGAGTATCCCTTCGAGTTAGGCCCTGTATTAGATAGCCGACGCGGCTTCATTCTTCAATTGGCGTGGCAGCCTCTTCCTCTGGCGTGCACCACTACAAAGGTATCTGAATCTTGTCAGCGTCCGATGTCGAGCGAATGTATCGCCGCAGCCACTTCCTCAAGATTGTCGTTGAACTGATGGTCTCGGCCTTCCAGAACATCGACGCTCGCCAGCGGCACCGCGCGTGCAAAGAGCTCGACATGCGCTCACGATCACCTACACCCAAAATACTCCCCTGAATTCAATACAACTCCCGATAGAGCGCTAGCGCTTGCCTATGGACGCGCTCCTTCTCGGCGCGCACGAGATCGGCATGGGCCGGAGCCGCATCAGCATCGATCCAGTCCGACAGCGGGTCAATCACCCAGTCGAGAAGTGTTGCGCGACCGAGATACTGCAGACGCTCCTTCTCTCCTGAAGTCAGAAATCCAGTAGCGTGCTCCAGCATCTTTAGCGGCCTGAGGTCCTCGGCGGTTGGCCCAAAGAGCGTCGCAATATCTGTTGCAGGATCTCCTATACGCAGATCGTCCCAGTCCACCAGGTGCCACTCGTTCTGATTGACCCAAAGCAGATTGTTGAGCCAGAGATCGCCGTGTAGTGGCTTGCCTAACGGCTCGCTGAACGCCGCCGCGGCGGCGACAGCCTGCTGGAGCTCCATAACCTGGGCGTCGAGCCACGCAACCAGTTCGTGGCTTACAAAGGGCGGTGGAGACTCACGAACACCGCGGAGATCTTCGGTGAATCGACGATGGAAGTTGGCCGAGTATTCGTCAAAGGCGGTGAGCTGGTCAGGTGACGCAAGGGCCGCGGCAAGTTCCCAGTCAGCGTTGAGCTCACCGAGCACAGGTAGCACTTCTGCTACGACCGTCGCGTCGAGTGCCGGTGGTGAACCGGCGACGTGCTCAAAGAGCGGGCCCGCCGCGGAGTCAAGATCGATCCAGCTGACGACTGCAGGAGCGTGGTATCGCTCCAGCCTCGGTGCGAATTCACACAATCGATATAGTGCGTCGCGATCCTCTTGCGAGATACTGAGTTTGAGATGAAACGATCGGCTGCGGTCTCGCACTCTATACGAATAGTTGACGAACCCGCCCCAGTTGAGGACATATTCGACTTGGAGCGACGCTGGATCCAGGCCGAACTCCGCCGCGTTGCGCCTGAATTGCTCCCAAACGATGTCGCGCAGCGAATCCGCGTTCATCGCTTAGGATCGCAAGTGCAGGCGTGTTCTCCGCACCTCAACCACGCGCATCGAAATACACCCGGTAACGCACCTTTGGCGTACCACCGAGGGCCGGCGGCGTGATGAACTCGTCGATTAGAACTCCAGCGTTGGCTTCGATCACGTGCCGCGATGATTTGTTATCGGGGCTAGTAGTTATCTCCACGTAGCGCAATCCCTCCTCCCTGGCGTCCTGAAGCAACTGACGCAGTGCGCTAGTAGCGTACCCGCGACTCCGCTTCCATGGGACTACAGCGTACCCGATGTGACCCAGGCAATGCGGGGGCAAGTCCTCGGTCCCACGCTGCCAGCGAAAGCCGATCGTCCCACAGAATTCTCCGTCCCAGATCCAGCGATGATACCCCGGCAGTCGCGGAGTCGTGGTGCCATCGGGCAATACGATAGGATCACCCGCCCCCTCCCTGTCGACAAGGCTCTTCAGAAATCCGTCTGCATCTGCCGCAATCCGCTCCAGTTCCTCGCGGGCAGCCTCATCACGCAAATTGTCCGACGACCACCCCCTCTCCAGCGCGGCAATGTATCCCGACAAATACTCACGTGCTGGCCATACCAGCTGCATATCGTTGGCCATCGCTCCTATCGTCGCCTGCTTCGAGAAACCGGCGCTGCCTCAATCATCCTTCGGCTCTCAATGCTTCGGTAGGGTCAATGCTCAGGGCTCTACGCAACGGCACCGCACACGCGACCAGCCCCACAACGAGCATAACGGCGTCAGCCGCAAGTAGAATCATCACTTCCCGCGGTGTGGCGAGACCGCCTAATGAGGCTATGATGCTGCCCACGACCACACCAATACTTATCTGGATGAATGCACGAGAAAAGATTCCAGCTACGATTTTTGGCGCGCTCGCACCAAGTGCTGCACGTATTCCGATCTCACGAGTTCGTCTGGCCACGGTGAACGACATGAGCGCGTGAATACCGGTTGCTGACAACAAAAGCACGATAAAGCCAACCAACCACGCAACCGAGGTAAGGGCCCAGTTAATCTGAGCCTCGCCACCACCCGCGAGACCAAGCTGCTTAACGTTTGACAAACGAATCGTTGGATCGGCTTCTGCCGCAACGTTGCGCAGACCCAATGCGAAATCATCCGGATTGCGCACGCGTATCGCCATTTGGCCGGCACGTCCAACCCCTGGCAGCGCAGGCAGATACATCGCGGATTGTTCGTGTGGCAGGGGCAGTTGCCAGCCGAAATCCTTGACCATTCCAACCACCTCGTACCACTGTTCGCCCGCTAAGGCATCGATCTCGCCACTTACTATTCGAACACGCTGACCGATCGGGTTCATTCCACCCAGCACGTAGCGTGCAAACGATTCGTTCACGATAATTGTGCGTAGAGCCTCGAAATCGAGAGGCACAAAATCCCTCCCGGCAACTACCGAGGTGCCGAACGCAGGAAAGAACCCACTCGAAACGTTTACGAGAGTACTTCGGCGAATACCGGTGGTCGGTGCACCGAAGGTGCTATCAACTTCGATCGTATACTTGAACTGGTCCTCCACGGGGAGCCGATCAGAAAAGGCGACCTGCTCCACCCCTGGCTCGGCCCTGAGCCGCTGTTCCAACAGGTCAAAAGCACGACGTTTGCGTGCTGCAGAGGTCGCAGAGTCCATCACATAATTCTCCTGATCAATTCCGACGTTCGCCACCAGATAGTTCTCGGCGCCGATCCCCTGCGCCCTCTGGTTGAATCTGTTGGACTCAAAGGCCCCACCCGCGGCTAGCGGAAGGAAGGCGACGGTGATCGCGACCTGTGCCACGATGACGCTGGTCCAGAATCCGCCAAACTTGAGTCCCGACCTTGCCGCAGCCTCGTTCCTGAGTGCGTCGTGCACATTGATTCGCGTTACGCGCAGCGCCGGCAGCACGCCAACGATGGCTGCACCAACCAGTGTAAGCAGCGCCGTATACCCGACCGTCTTTAACGAAAGGCTGGCGTCGATCCAGAATGGCAATGCTCCGCTGGCCGCAAACTGGCCGACTCCAAATCGCAGCGCCAGCTTTGCAATACCCAAGCCTACTACAGCTGCGATGCATGCAAGCACAAGCGCTTCTACAAAGAGCTGCGAGATGATGCGTCCTCTGCTTGCACCTAGCGCTGAACGAACGGTGATTTCCCAGCCTCGGGTTGCAGTTCGAGCGAAACCGAGCGTCGCGACGTTGGTACAAACGATAGCGAGCAGCATGAGAAACACGACATTTACGCCATATACGATATTCCTGATAAGGAGCATCTGTCCTGAATTGATCGGCTTGGCGTAGCTCGACACCATGACGCGCAGGTGTTCGTGCGTAACCGGATTCGCGGCGGCGACTCGCGCGCCTACTACCTCCAGCTCCGTCTGAGCATCGTCGAGCGAAGCGCCGGGAGCCAGACGGCCAAATACCGTAAGCATCGGGCCGCTCCGCGGCGCAATTGTGGAGCCATCCACCCGGAGCGGAGCCCAAATGCGCTGGTTTACGGGAAAACCAAAACCCTCCGGCATCACGCCAACAATCGTCGCGCTCGTCGTCCCCAGCTTGACTGGCTTGCCCACCACCGCTGGATCGCTCGCAAAGCGGGACTGCCACACGGCGTGGCTTATCACCACTACCGGTGGCTCGGCGGGGTCCTGATCGCGTAGCGTCAGGGCGCGACCCAGCAGGGGCGGCGTCCCCATCAGTGTGAAAGCATTTGCAGTGATCTCAGCGCCTTGAACCGGCTCTACCTGCCCGTCGTCTGTAGCGAGGTTGCGCTCGAAGGCAATCGAGCCTCCAATGATGTCCAGGGTCCTGACCTGAGTGCGCCAGGCGTCAAAGTCGTGCAGCAACCGACTTTCGGGCGCCGAGACATTGGCGTCCCACATGTTGATCGAGACTATGCGGTCGGCGTCCGGAATGGGCAGGCTCGGGTTCTGCCATTTGTTGACCGCTTCGAAGTAGGTGGCCCCCAGAGCGATGGCCACCGCAATGGCGACGCTTCCGACGAGTGTAAGCGTTGGGAATCGGGCGAGGATCCGAAGGCCGACCTTAAAGTCGAGCAACGAGAAACGGAGGGCGCGATGCGGTTTCGTAGGACCTGGGCTCATGGCAGGCGTTGTGAAGTGCTTTGTACTGTAAAGTCCAAGGTGGGTTTACGCCAGTCCCCCTCATCCGAGAATTCACAGATCCGACTCTGGACCCCACCAGGCGTCCGGGAGCCATACGTGGCTCTTAAGGATTCGATTCAGTCTGCGCGGAGTGCCTTGCCTGGATCGACGCGAGCAGCGCGGAGCGCGGGTAGCCAACTCGCCAGGAGCGACGTGGCCAACAGCGTCACCACCACGACCGAGAGCACCCACGGATCCCGCGGAGACACATCGAACAACAGTGGCGAGATCCAGCGACCGGCAACGAGCGCAGCCACGACGCCGAGAACGATTCCAATCGATACGGTTCCCAGACTTTCGCGGATGACGAGGCTTGCGACGTCAGCCGAGCGCGCCCCAAGTGCGACGCGAACGCCCAGCTCGTGTGTGCGTTGAGTAACGCTGTGTGCGATCACCCCATAAAGACCAAGAGCAGCTAGCAGCAGCGCCAGCCCACCAAAGGTTGCAAACATGATGGCGCCGAGCTGCCAGGAACGCATCGACGGTGCTACGAGCTCTTCGAGAGGCCGGGCGGTGATGTAGCCGGCGCCCGGCATGACAGGCTGCAGTGCACGCCTTAGATCCTGCGACGCAGTCTGCACGTCTCCACGCACGCGCACAAAGAACGTGAATGATGAGTTCCCGCCCAACTGCGCCTCAGGGAGATAAAAGACGAAATCGGGCTCCCCTCCAAAGTCGCCAAACTTTACATCCTGAGCCACACCAACGACCGTCCGACAAGGATTGGTTCGCTCGCTCAACTTGATGCATTGCCCGATTGGGTCCTGGTTGGGCCAGAAGCCTTTGGCCATGGATTCGCTCACGACTGTCGTAAGGGGCGCCCCCTCGCGGTCATCCACCGTGAATGAGCGCCCGCGGACAATACGTGTTCCGGTTGTCGCAAAGTAGTCGTTTGATGCTCCCTGCATCATGAAGTCCCCGAGCTTGCTCGCGGAATCGGCACCTGGCAGGTAGACGTCGTCGCTGTAAGAGCTGTGAAACGGTACCGTTAGAGCTACCGTTGCGGACTCTACACCTGGTATGCTCGTCGCCTTCTCAAGTATTTCCCGGTCCAAAGCCCGCTGCCCGGCAGAATCGAGGCGCGTACCGCGCATCAGCGGCTCTATCCATACGATCTGGTGCACATCATAGCCTGGATCCACTGACTTGACGCCCTGCAGGCTGCGGACAAACAGTCCGGCGCCAATGAGAAGTACAACCGACAGCGCGGCCTGCATAACGAGAAGGGAGGTACGCAGAAGCGAGCGATGAGCGTAGCCCTCGCGCGCCCCGGCCTTCAGCGAGGCAGCGACATCGGTCCGGCGAGACTGAAATATCGGCGCAACACCCGCAAGGATTCCGGCGAGTGCAGCGGTACCAGCAGCAAAGATCACGAGCCGCGCGTCGGCCAGTGCACTACCCCACTCCACCTGCGGTACGAGAGTGGCCCGTAGCGCCTCTCCACCCCACTGCGCCACGAACAAACCAGCCACCGCTCCAACTACGGCCAGCAGCAGACTCTCCGTCAACAGCTGGCGAGTCAGGCGCGCGCGGCTCACACCGAGTGCAAGCCTGACAGCAATCTCACGATGCCGGCGCAACGCCTTGCCCAAAAGCAGGTTCCCGACGTTGGCGCACGCGATCAGGAGGACTATTACCGCTACACCAAACAACCACGTCGCGACCTTCGTATCCGCACTTGGCGCGGGACCTCGCTCTTCATAGACCGGGTAGAGCGCTGCCCTCGGCTTAGCGATAGACGAGGGCGGTGTTCGCGGCGCCAGGGCCACCTGCTTTTCGTAGCTCTGGAGATACGCTTTGGTCAGATCAGCGGTTATGACCTCCTTGGATACTCCCGTTTTGCCACGAACAAAGATCTCCAGCCAGGTGATGTTGTAGGTTGTGCGGTAACGCTCCCAGATCTCGCCAAAGCCGTCACCCCCGGCCATTCCCAGTGGAATAAACGCACTTGGTGTCAAAAGTTGAGTCGCAGCAAAGCCACGCGGCGCGACACCGATGATCGTGTATGGATGTGCGCCGATCTGCATCGACTTCCCGAGAACGCTGTCCGAACCCGCGTACCTGGATTGCCAATAGCCCCACGACAGCACTACAACACGGGCACCACTGCCATCGCGATCCTCCCCGGCGGTAAAGAAACGGCCCAGTACCGGTTGCGCCGTAAACATCTGCCACATCGAGGCGCTGAGCGCGCCTAGCGTGAGCTGGCGCGTATCCTCGCCAATACCCACCGCCACGCGGCGGCTCGAATACCCAGCGACAATGTCCGTGGTTGTTGCAGCCGCGCTGATGTCCAGGAACCGCTGATACTGCGCGCTGTTTCCCGTTACCAGGTTGCCGTCGAGGAAGCGCTGAAAGTACAGATGATAGGTCCGCTCTGGCGCGACGAGATACGGCGGCGGCCGAAAGAGCAGCCGGTCTACGATGCCAAACATTGTGGCGTTTGCGCCAATGCCGAGTGCAAGCGCGAGAATGATGACCGAGGCAAAACCTGGCTGCAGCCTTATTCCGCGCAGCGCATAGCGAAAGTCCTGCCAGAACCCTGACCACCACTCGGCACGCTTCTCTTGCCCCACACGCTGACGGTCGATCTTCGTGAGCCGATCGCGGAAGGCCCGGAAATCGCCAAAGCGGCGCTGCGCTTCGTGTTTTGCCTCGTCAGGCGTCATGCCGTTGGCCATGAGATCCCTCACTGTCATGTCAAAATGAAAGCGCAGTTCGTCGTCGACGGCGCGCTGCACGCCCGACGAGGAGCGGTCGATGCCAAACAGACGCGCGCGGCGAGAGTCTTTGTCTGTCATCGTCAGGCCGTGCGCAGCACGCGGAAGACAGCTTCGGCATAGCGCTCAAATGCAGCCGTCTTGCCAACCAGTTGCCTCCGCCCAGCAGCGGTCAACCGATAGTAGCGCGCCTTTCTATTGTTCTCCGAAACGCCCCACTCGGCGCTGATCCAGCCGCGCTTTTCCATCCGGTGCAAAGCTGTATAGAGAGCGCCTTCCTCGACCTGGAGAGCGTCGCGCGTGGTTTCGCGAATCCATCGCGCCACCGCGTAGCCGTGCATCGGACCCCAGTTCAGGGTCTTGAGCACAAGGAGGTCGAGCGTGCCTTGCAGGAGTTCGAGTTCGTTGTTCACGGAAATCCTCGGCGAGAGCCCTCTCCCCTGAACGTTTGAGGGGAGCTGGTTCTTATGACACCGGGTATCGGCAAAGCGTTGCAACGGGCTCCAGAAAGGCGCTCTGCCTCAGCGACTCGCCAATGATCGAGTGATTAACATGTTCTGCTTCGTGGGGTCAGACGTTCTGTCCCGATTAAAGCGCTAATTCTCCATGGAGTCCCGAAAATGAACCGAAGTAAGACAGCCATTCTGGTTGGCGTCACGGCCACCATGGCTCTGATTCTTGCCGCCGCACTACCTCTGCGCGGGAGCCTGGCAGCCGAACCAGTGCATAGCCCTGCCGCTTTCGCGGTTGCGCCAGTGGAGCATGCGGAGGCCGCGGTGACCTACAATGTGGCAAGCGAAGGCAACAGCGCTAACTATCGCGTGAGAGAGCAACTCGTGGGTTTTGACCTGCCTAACGACGCTGTCGGTGTCACCGAGGACGTAACCGGTTCCATCAGCTTTGACGAAAGCGGGAAGGTGGTGCCAGGTACTTCAAGGATTGTTGTGAAACTCGATTCGCTTAAGAGTGATCAGTCCAGACGCGACGGGTACGTGCGCTCCCGGGTCCTTGAAACTGAAAAGTTCCCCAGCGTTGAGTTCGCCATTACAGGTATTCGCGGGTTGGATGCTACACTCCCGACAACCGGAACACGCGAGCTCACGCTCGACGGAAACCTCACGCTGCGTGGAGTAACGCGACCGGCGAGTTGGAAAGCCAACGCGACCTTTAATGGCGACGTCGTTTCAGGCAACGCCGCCACTTCGTTCACCTTCGCGGATTTTGAGCTGATGCAGCCGAGGGTTAGGGTGGTTTTGAGTGTCGCCGATACTATCCGTCTGGAGTACGCGTTTCGGCTAGAACGGGCGAAGTAGCTCGCGGGCGAGCTGGTTCTGGATTTGCTAGATTGGGCGCATGCCTCGCGCCCCTTTCTCGCACTATCTGCTCCGCACGACCGACGTCAACGCCGCCTCGGCGTTCTACGACACAGTCCTGGGGCGTCGAGGGGATGGCGTTGTGCGGCTCCATGAAGCCGCGATCGCGCGTGGTGCGCGTCCCCACTGGCTCGGTCACATCTGCGTACAAGAGTCCGGAGGGGTTGAGGCTGCAGCAGCTCAATTCGTCGAGCGTGGCGCCACACGGTTGGGTCCGGAGCCAGGTGTCGCCGATTTCGTGGTCCTGCGGGACCCCGGTGGTGCGATCGTTGCGCTTACTGATCGCGCGAGTGGATCCTCAGCGGGCGTAGTCTGGCACAACCTGAGTACGCTCAATCCATCCGACGCCGCCAGGACCTATTCTGATCTCTTTGGTTGGTCGATTGGAGTCGCTCGTGATGTGGGATTACCCGGGGAGCATCTGGAGTTCGCGTACAACGCTGGCGAGCCCGCCGTTGGGCTGATCTCGGACATCGAAGGGCGTCCCGAAGTCCACACTCACTGGTTGTTCTTTTTCGCGGTAGAGTCTCTCGACGGCTCGATCGAAAGTGTGCGTAAGCTTGGCGGTGTGGTAGTTGGGCCAATCACGCTCCCGAACGGTGTACGTATTGCGGCGTGCGACGATCCTCAGGGGGCAGCGTTTGGACTTATTCAGCGCGATGAAGCGGTGAGACTAACTCAGTAGTGCGTCGAGTTTCGGCGTCGCGTGTCGCGTGTCGCGTGTCGCGTTACGTTTTGCGGCGCATGCGTTTCAGGGCAAGCACCAGCGACAGCAGCATCAACAGAATGCCGATGAGTGCGGCGCCAGGTGCATCGTCCGTTTCGCCGATGTATATGCCAGCCGCGGCCAGAGCTGTGCCTAGTGCGACGAGGCACAACGCGGCGAGGAGATTGGCTGTGGACGACTTCATGATGGCTCCTGAGAGACTAATTCGAATCTGACCCCAAATACACTATTTCAAATACACTATTTCGAATCTGACCCCAATTTGAAGCCACGCGACTTGTCGCCTTCACCGCCGAGAAGGAAACCCTGCGCCGTGGCAATCTCGCGCACTTTGGGATCGGTGAGGACCCGCTCGTAGATCCAGGTATAGTGACGATTTGCACTTAAAACCTGACGAGCACGCTCGATTCCTACAAGCTGGGTCATCGCCTGTAATTCGAGATCGCAAACCAGCAGATGACGGTAGGTGCTCTCAAGATCGCGAGCACCTTCGGGGCCGCGTGAAGGTGCGTCAGGGTAGGCCTGAGCGTACGACCGCATGGCCGAGCGGAAGTGGTCGTTGCCCTCCTCCAACCAGTGCAACTGCTCGTGAAGAAACGTCGCCAGTAGACCATGCTCGTCGCCAAGATGTCGTGTATGCAACGTGAGCACTGGATGGCTATGCGGAATGGACCGTTCGTCGATGTTAATGCGCCGAGTGTATATCCACGGGTCTACCTTGTACTTCTGAATCGTCTTTCGCAGTTGCTCAGCCGTCGCTCGTTCAGCGTCGCTATTGTGCTCGAGTGTAATCTCTAACTCTTGAGAGCTGCGAGGCCCTGCGGCCGATGCCGAGGAGATGCTGATTGCCACTGCGACAATACCAAGGATGTTTCGCAGCATTTGCTCCCACTTGTTAAGGCGTCTGGAGATGCTTCTTGAAGACTTACCTCACCATTAGATGCCAGGAGGGGAGCGAGCGTTCACGCTGCAGCCAGAGCAGCGCCCTTGGATAGGCGCCCGCGGCTTCAAGTTAATTCGAATCTGACCCGTAATTCCTGCGCTGCCCGTTCTCGTCGAGGCCCAGGAGTTCGTAGTAGCGCGCCCGCGGCTCAGCGGTCCAGCCGTTGACTCCATTTCGCGGGAGCCACCATCCGTGGATTATGAGGACGCCGATCGCAATCACTCCATAGAACGCGTAGACCCACCTGCGGCCCAGGAACAATGCGATGGCGATGAAAAGGGCAAGGCTGAGCGCTGCCTTAAGTAGTCTGCGCCAGAGCGGTTTGTGGTGCGTAAAGCGCCCGAAGAGGATGTGGCCTAAAAGAAGGAGCCCCGCGCCCAGGGCGACGTCAAACCAGTAGGTGTCCGTTCGCCACATATCAGCGGTGCATCGCCATGCCTAACGAGCTCGGCAAGACCTGGCGTGAGGTCACTGCCCGGCAGGTGGTTCCCACAGCTCGATCTTGTTTCCATCTGGATCGATCACCCAGCCGAACTTGCCGAACTCTGACTCCTCGACCTTCTCCTCGACTTGCACCCCCTCCGACCTGAGTGCAGCGAGCAATGCGTGCAGGTCGGCAACGCGATAGTTGACCATGAACGACGCGGTACTTGGAGCGAAGTAGCTCGTCTCAGCGGGGAACGCATTCCAAACGGTCGTTCCAACGCCCGTTGGGTTGTCTGGTCCATTCCATGTGAAAGCGGCACCGCCCCAGGACTGGACATCGATGCCCAGGTGCGTCTGGTACCATGCACTTAGAGCCTTAGGGTCTTTGGATTTGAAGAAGATCCCGCCGATGCCTGTGACCCGCTTCATATAGAACTCTCTCTTTTTGGCGTTACTGCGAACTAACGGCCAGTTCGCTGCAAACGAAGAATCGAGTGTTGCGGGGCACGAGCGTCAAGGCCGCGCCTTGTTGGGGCCTTTTGTACTTATATAAAGTACAAAATACCGCATATTTGTACTTGTACGGAGTACTAAACTCGGTCTCTCAGTGGTTGCTGGAAACCGACGAGGATAGCTCGTCCGGCGAATTCGGTTAGTCAGGACGAACCCGACCTCCGAACCCGGACCCCTCCAGACCCGGTATCGATCTCGATCCGACCGCGACCATCGCCAATCGTCCCGTGCAGCGATCGCCGGCCGGCGCGACGGACTTCGACGGGAATATCCATGTCAATTCCGCCGCTCCCGCTCTCCACCACCAGTTCCGCGCCTAACGACTCCGGTACTCCGATAGTTATCCGGCCCGATCCAGCGTCAACCACAAAGCGCTCGACGTCGCTCGCCAGATCCACGTCTACAGACCCG
>CAZYTS010000081.1:0-889 GCA_964649855.1 uncultured Gemmatimonadaceae bacterium | reverse complement strand
CTGCCTGTGTCCAGTGACACATCACGCGTCGTTACACTCTTCAGCCGAACCCGCCCCGACCCGGTGTCCAGCCTTATCACCGGCGCTTCGATATTCGTACCCTCGATCGCCCCCGAACCCGTATCCAGCGTCAGTGACGGCCCGGAGATTCGATCCAGAGTCACACTGCCTGAGCCCGTGTCAAGTTCCAGTTCACCGGTCGCGTCGGTAACGCTCACCTCCCCACTACCAGTATCCAGAATGAGCCTTCCGCGCGTGCCACGGGTCGTGATCGGGGCAGCGTGAACGTCTATCGAAAGGTCGCCCTCCACGTTGGTTGCTGTTGCCTCACCAACGGCGAGATTCAGATCCAGCGACTTGCCACGCGGCACTCGGATCACCAGATCGGCCGCCGCCTCCATTCCCCTCCCATCGCTCGTTATCTCGATCCGCCGACTCCCATCCCAGTCTGATCCACCGCCAAAAGTGCCGTCGCGGCGAACGTGGACCTGAGTCCTGAAGCGCGAACCTATGCGAGAGCTGCGGTAAACCAGACGGTCGTCGGGGTAAATCACGCGTAGCGCCTGCCGGCCCCTAACGTCCCCAGTCTCGACCCTCAGCTGGCCAGCGTCGGGCCCTCGCAGCGAAACCTGCACCTCCACGTCGGATCCATCGCCACGCTCCACCCGCACGACACCCGCCAGGTTGTAGACAGACACCGAATTCCCGCTCAAACGGTGCGTTGTGCTCTGTCCCTCAAGGCTCGGCGCTGCACACAAAGTCAGCGCTGCAGCGGTCAGAATCGCTCTTTTCATGGAGATCAAAGGGAGTGGGTCAGCCTGCGCCAGCGCGCCGCCAAAGACGTCGCGCCAAACTGAGACAGCGACTCGACACGCCGGGTTTGAAGCCG
>CAZYTS010000080.1:0-16060 GCA_964649855.1 uncultured Gemmatimonadaceae bacterium | reverse complement strand
ATGTGACCCTGAACTCCGCCCATTCTCGCGGAACAGGTGATAAATTACGACTACCAATTCACTCAGAGTGTCGGCTTAATGCCACGCGTTCCATTTGAAAGTCTGCCCTACGATGCCCGCGTCTGGATCTTCGGGTCCAGCGACTCCATCACATCTGATGGCGCCAAAATGCTCCTCGCAGCCGTCGATGAATGGCTCGACAGCTGGAAGGCACACGGCGATCCACTGGTGTGCGCCCGCGACTGGAAAGAAGGTCGCTTTCTTGTAATAGGCGTCGATCAACGAAGCGTGGGAGCTTCGGGTTGCTCGGTCGATGCCCTCTTTCGCGTTCTCAAGTCCCTCGAAAGCAGCATCGGTACCACCCTTCTCGGCAACGACCGCGTTTTTTATCGGACTGGCGCCGAGACGATTCTGGCTGGCGAACGGTCGCAGTTCAGCGCACTCGCACAGAGTGGTCTCGTGCACGAGTCAACCAGAGTCTTTGATACTTCGATTACAGACGCTGGTACCTATCGTACATCGTTTGAAAAGCTCGCGGCCGACTCCTGGCATCGCGCGCTGCTCAAGCCATCCAGCGCTCCAGGTTCTCAGAGACAAACGAATCGTCTCTGAGAAAGGGGTAAGCACGCAGGACGCGATCGATTTCGCGCGTCTGTCCCGCTGAGAGTCTTTCGTGCGGGTCGAGGCACCACGTGCCGCCAAGAAGTCCCTGACGGCGCAACACCTCGTGTATACCCGGAATGCAGCCCGCAAACGAGTTGGCGGCGTCAAAGATCGCGGAATTGGCGTCTGTCAAAGCGGCGCCTCTGGCGAGGAGGTCAAAGCCTGGCCCTCCGCTGCGGCGTGCGGCCTTGATCTCATCCAGCAGTTCCACCGCGCTACGTGTCCACACGGCAAATTGTCCCAGCAATCCCCCGTTGAACCAACGGCGCTCAGCGTGGCCTCCACTCTCTCTGTCCACGGGAGTCACGAGGTCGCTGACTATCGCGTCATCATTCCCTGTGTAGAGTGCCACATCGGCGCGGCCAGCGTCGCTAACGGCTCTTACCACGTCCAGAGTCTGATAACGATTGAAAGGCGCAACCTTGATGGCCACCAGGCCTGGTAGCTCGGCCAGTTCGCGCCAGAACGCGTAGTCGAGGATGCGTCCTCCAACCGCGGGCTGCAGGTAAAAGCCAAAAAGCGGAATTACTTCGCTCACGCGCCGGCAATGTTCAACGAGCTCGCTGTTGCTGAGCATGTCGAGCCCTGCAAGGCTCACCAACCCCGCGTCGTAGCCGAGTGATCGCGCGAGTTCAGCTTCGTCGAGTGCCTGGCGGCGCTCACCGATGACACCAGCAATCAACGCTGGCTGAGAGTCTCTGGTTTTCCATGATCTGGCTTCATCGCGAGCAAGCTTGAGAACCGGTTCCAGGAGCCCGTGCTTGCGGATCGCAAACTGCGTGGTGTGCACCCCCACAGCGATTCCACCGGCGCCAGCGTCCAGGTAGTAGCGCGTCAGCGCAACCTGGCGTCTTTCGTCGAGGGTGCGGTCGGACTTGAGTGCCAGGGGATGGGCGGGAATCACGCTTCCTTCGAGAAGGAGTCTACGCAGATTCAAAAGGCACCTCCACGTTCCTCAAAGTGGGTGGGCTTGTTCAGCACGGCTCCGCCGCGCGCCACCCAATGAGAGACCCACTCCACGAGTACTCGCGCCGGAACCGTAGGCTTACCAAAGATTGATAACATCCGCTCAACGTTGCTGAGCAGGGCGTCGCCGGCCTCAGTGCCTTCGATGAGAGCTCGTTTACCTGTGTAATGCGCGATAGACTCGGCCAATTGCCGTACCGAGAGCAGTTCAGGCCCGGTGACATTCAGAACCGTTGCGGGTCTTGACGCCAGGCTCAGCGAGGCAATGGCAATTGCGTTGGCATCGCGCTGCCAGATGCAGTTGAACCATCCCATTCCGAGGTTGACAGGTCTGCCTTCGACTATCCTCTGAGCGATGTCCACCAACACTCCGTAGCGTAGGTCAACGGCGTAGTTGAGTCGGATGATGGCGACAGACGCGTGTCCCTGTGAGGCGGCGCGCTGAAAGATACGTTCGCGTCCCAGGCACGACATGGCGTACTCACCGGCTGGAGCTGGGTCGTCTGACTCACGCGAACCACCGGATGCCGGTGGAGTGAGGGGATACACGTTGCCAGTGGAGAACGCAACAATGCGAGCGCTCGCGTAACGTGCTGAGACAAAAGCCGGCACCGCGACGTTTGTGTGCCAGGTTACCTCAGGCCTGTCGCTTGTGCCGAACTTCTGGCCCGCCATGTAGATGACGTTAGGCGCATTTGGCAGCGTGGAGAGCACACGGGGATCCGAAAGATCGGCCCTCACCACTGTCACACCCCGGTCTTGGAGCTCCCGCGCGGCCCGGTCCGACGAGAAGCGCGAAACTCCAAAGACCGTGCGCGCATCGGCGAGTTGGTCCGCCGCGCGCTTGAGCATACGGGTGAGCGTGGGCCCCATCTTTCCCCCTGCGCCCAGAACGACGACGTCGCCGGGACACGTCCGCAGCGTTTCCAGTACCGCATCAGTGGGACGGCTGAGCAGCTCTTCCAGTTCTTCTTCGTCGGCTGGGGGCCCGGCTGCCGTCATCGAGCTTTTCTATCCCGGCGACGAATGTCCGTCGGCCTGCCTGAACGTCTCGGGCTCCTGGCGCGCGCAAGTCCCGTCAAAGCCCGCAGACTTGTGCGTGGCGTCGCAAAACGGCTTGCGCCTCGACTGACCGCACCTGCAAAGCGCAATCGCCTTGCCCGGCGTGGGAACATACACAGCCCCAGACTCGTCCCTGATCTCCACCAAATGGGCATCGTCCGCGGCGATACGATATGGACCGTTGGTCCTGATATGGATAACTAGTGGTGGCATGTGTCTCGATGTCCTCGTTTAGTGCCTTACCAGGTCGCCATAGAGCGCTTCGAGTCCGACCCGGATACTGGACCGTCTGACATTGCGAACGAGTGAACGCGAGACCTCGACAAAAATCGAACTGCGTCTGGCGAACTTTACTCGAGTCCCAACTGCGCCAAGTAGTCCAAAGTTGTTGGTGTTATAACGTTGATCGAGCACAATGCTCCCAAAGTTGCTCGTGAGCGAGTGCACGCCGACTCCGGTAAGGAGGTAGGGAGCGATCGGCCCCGCAGGGTCGAGGGCAAACCACTGGACCGCTACGTGACCCGACAAATCGTAAAAGACGCTGCGAAAGGTGGAGTCCTCAAAAGCCACATATTCGGCGTGCTGGCGCGAGCGCATAAAGGCCACGTCGCCAATAATCCGAATATGCCGTATTGAGAAATGGCCCACGTCCATCCGCGCTCCGAATTCCACGGCCTCTGCTCCGTGTTCAACTCGCGCAGTACTGCCATGCAGCGCGAAGCTTCCGATGGCGCGAACACCAAACGAGGGTCCTCCCGAATTCGACTCCTGGGCCGCAAGTACCGACGAGGCCGCCGCCATCCCCACGGTTAGCGATAGGAGCCTCCATCCCGCACGCAGTGCCGACCTTACGTGGCTTGCCATAGGCTGCGTAAAGTAAGGCGCGACAACTGGAAACGTCACGTCGCCGGGCAGTGTCATATGGATACGAACAGCTGGCCGGCCGGGGACCTTTCGGCCTCGCCAACGGGTTTCTCCTATAGGGATCAGTGACGTTCGTGACCTAAGGGACACCTCGCACGGTCATTAAAGAAATGCGGGGAGAAAAGGTGCGCGGACGTGGTCAATCAGCAGTCAGCTCATGAGAATCACGCGACGGCGAACCTGGATTCTGGCGGTGCTTTCGGGAACCGCCCTGATCGGGGCTCTTTTCTTCTACCTCGAAAAGAGCTCAGCGTCGCCGCGCGCCATGGCCGAGGAGCTGTTGATCGGAGCGAGCTTTGCCGATTCGGCAGCAAGGATTTCTGCTCGCGGCAAGGGCGACTCCAGTCTGGTGCTCGCGGAGCTATACCTGGAGCGCGCCAGGTTGGGGCTAGGCAGTCCTTTCAGGCTCGTGGAGTACGCACTTCGTGACCCCCTTCTCAAGGCGTCGCATCGACGGCTTGTGGCCAACGCGATCCTGGCACGCACGCAGCAGGGGCGGATCTACACGACTCCTGCAGAGGCGCTGAACCTGATCTCTCCCTCGGGAGAGGATGTGGGCCTTGCGCACCGGAATCTCATGGAGCGGGTGATCGATGAATCCAGCGACCCGCGCGCCGCGGAGCTGGCGTTACGTCTGGCGTACCAGATTGGGACGTCCACGGGCGTCGTGGCGCAGCGCGCGCAGCAGGTTGTGATAGCTGCTCTGGCACAGGCACGCGACCGTGCTTTGGCGATGCGGGATGTTGAGGAGCTTTTGAAGGGTGCGCGCGCACAGCGAATGGATCCTGTGGATCTTGTTCCGATCTGGCGTGCATCGCGCAGGTTTGCCGTTGAGAAGCCGCTCACAGGACCCGCAACGCGGGGTCAGGATCGCGAGACGGCCAGGATACTCGAAGAAGTAATGGTAAGGCTGGACTCGGTTCAGCCCGGCGTGTTGCGCACGTTCAGGGAGCGTTCGTTAGGCGCTGATGCTTCTTCACTTGCGGTTGCGATTGCAGAATCTCGCAACGCTCCGCCACAGGCGCCGGTAGTTGTAACTATCAACGGCTTTTCTTCTTATGTGATGGGCGGGGCACGCAACGCCGTGTCTCGTGCCGTTCGCGGCGACTTTTTGGAAGGATCGACAACAGAAGAGACCATGGCTGCCCGCTACGCGCGTCTCCTGGCACGGGAGGGGAGATCGAGTGAAACGGCGATGAGCGTTTTGAGTGCAGCATTGGCGCTGCGTCCCTATGCCCAGGAGCGTACCTGGCTGCCCGGTGACAGAGGGCCTTCGCCGCTCGATCTTCAGGATCGGCTGGGACTGGCCTCGCTGACCTTTGACGGCAGTGTGCCAGCGAGTTGGAAGCCGTATTACACACGCATGCTGGACGACGTTGTCAGCGATCTCAGACTCGTGTTTCCGAGATTCGACTTGAGCGGGCTGCACGTGCGTTTTGGGGATTCGCCGCTTAGAAAGCGCGCCCTTGCCTTGCACGATCCAGCGACCCGGACGGTGTTCTTGCCCATTGCTACGAGTGCGGGGGCAACGGCGCACGAGTTTGCTCACGATCTCGACTGGCAGGCAGCACGCAAGCGATATGGCAGCACGACAGGTTATCGCACCGATCGCAGCGTGCGGCACTATCGTGACGACCTCGCCACAACGCTGGCGCGTATGGCCAGTGTCCCGCGTGGTGACAAATCGTCGACTTCATCTGACAGACCCACGGAGACATTTGCCAGGGGCGCCGACTGGATAATCGCATCGGCTCTTGCAGAGAAAGGCATTCTCAATGGCTATCTCACTGCTGTACAGGATGAGGTAATTACCGGTTACGCTTCGGCCACGGCGCCGCGCCGCGATGCCACGCGGCCGGATGCCACCATCCGCGCACTTACCGAAATTGCGGAAGTCGATCGTGATGTAGTCGAATGGTATGAGTCGGCTTATGGGTATGATCGCAAAGTCGACCTGGCCGATGCTGTTACCCGTGCTTTGACCGTTCCGATGCCGCGGCTGGAACCCGGCAACACTGATGCATTTGACGTGTGGACTTCAACCGCCAGTATGTTGCGCTCGACGGAGGAAGCCATGCGTTCGTGGGATTGTCTCCTGGAGGCGCCCTCTCTGGAGGGGTCAGACAGAGAATCGGTGCGGCGAGTGATGCAGGTGGCCGCGTCGCAGCGTGTAAAAAACGCACTTGCGCGCTGGGGCGAGTACGCCACGCGCGGTCGCGGCGACGAGCGTTTTCGGGTCCTGGCCGGCGCGCCCTGGAATCCGGAAGCGGCCGACTCGTTAGGTCGTGAACTGGAGAGTGCACTGCTGTGGCGCGCCGCGCGTGCCAGCGACGGAAGGCCCGGTGTTGATCTGGTCGAACGCGCGGATCGCAACGCTGCCTGGGAGGCATGTGCTCGTTAGCGCGCGGGAGCGCGGGAGTGGCTGAGCGACGGAGACACAGTCCCTCAACTCCACGCTCATTTCAACCCTCTTTTGTCTCAGCCTCTCGCTCTCGGAAACGACAACGCGATTCCGCGTTCGTCCAAACGCTGCAGGATTCCGAGATTCACCGACTGCTGCGTGTCCATGAACAGCGCGTAATCGGCGCTGTCGAGCAGATAAACCAGATCAAAGCGCAACGCGAACTCGGTAAAGCCCGTGAAATGCGCGCGGTCAAAGCGCGCGTTCGGTTGCGCTTCCACCACCTCCTTAAGGATCGCCGGAATCGACGCCACGGTGTCGGGTGGTGTCGCCGGGTCTACGCCTAACGTCAGTTCTGCACGCCTCGCCCGTTGCCTCTTGAGGTTGCGAACCCGGCTCTTGAGCAGATCGGCATTCGAGAAAATCACTTGCTCACCTGAGAGCGCGCGAATCCGCGTGGTCTTGAGCCCTACGTGTTCAACCGTACCAGAAAAACTGTCCACCGCGATCGCGTCTCCGACCTCAAAGGGCTTATCGAGAACAATGGAAAGGGCCGCAAAGAGGTCGCCGAGTATGTTTTGCA
Source organism: uncultured Gemmatimonadaceae bacterium (assembly GCA_964649855.1). Lineage (GTDB taxonomy): Bacteria > Gemmatimonadota > Gemmatimonadetes > Gemmatimonadales > Gemmatimonadaceae > CAZYTS01. The sequence continues at coordinate 9,461 of CAZYTS010000080.1, read as the reverse complement.
CCGCCAACGCGATCGCTATACCGCCGATACCGAGTCCGGTGAGCAGTGCGGTGATGTCGTAGTGGAGGACGTTTCTCAGCGCCAGAATGCCGATTACGAGCCACAGCGCTCCCTTGGCGAGCGCGCTGATTGCACCTAGAGTTGCGCTGCTGGCGGAGTCAGCACCGCCGCGTCGCCGGTTCCACGCCCTTATCCAATAAGCAATAACTGCGTTGCCCCAGACGGCGATCTGAAGCAGGATCGCGATTGCCAGTATCTGCCCTGCTATTCTCGCCGCTACGGGTGTGAGAGCCAGGACTGCTAAGCCCGACCGCAGCGCTATGGCAACGATGAAGTACCACCTCGTCTTGCTGACAAGTTCAGCAGCAAGGTTGTCGAGGTCTCCTGCCGTACGTGCCGCGACTGCGCCGAGTCGTACCTTGCCCAGCCGTTTGAGAATGGTGAGCAGAATCCAGACCGCAACGGTCACAATGCCTGCAATCACCCACACGCGGAGACTGTTATTTAGTACGACGTCATCAAAATTCATCTTAGCTGTTTATGTGGTTACGAGACGATGGGGATACTTCGACCCATGAAACCATCATTTGGACCCGAGTTCAACTGATCTTCTCACATTCGTTCTTGACATCGAGCCAACTCACCCGTAGCGTCGGTCGCCCAAACGCGAACATACGCCTCCCAGCTACGACGTCCGCAGTACTGTATACAAAATTGAACAACAGTTTGATTTTGGCTGTCGGATAACTCAACGGGCGAGGGCATTGTCCGCGTACTACACCTGCAGTACACATGTGCCTGGCAACAACGACTTGCGCATGGTTGCAGGACCCCTGTTTACCCACACGGAGGACGCATGATCACGACTCGTTCACCAGGTAGTTGGCGTTTCCTTCTCGCGGTGGTGGTGGCGGCGGCTGCAACGCCGGCCTTGGCGCACGCTCAGCAAACCGGTGCTGTTCGCGGCACGGTTACTGACCGCGCTTCGGGCATGCCGATTTCAGCGGCACGCGTGCAAGTGGTTGGTCGAGAGAACGCCGTCGCCAATACGGGCGACGATGGAACGTTCCTCATCCGCAACATCCCACTCGGCCAGCACAGCGTTCGCGTTACGCGACTGGGCTACCGGCCCGAGGCTCAGACCGCGAACATTACGGCCAGCGACACTGCGACACTCAACTTCACGCTCGGTCAGAGCGCTGTTGAGCTGCAGCAGGTTGTCGTGACCGGAACGGGCGGTGCGGTTGAGAAAAGAAAGATCGGCGCGTCACTGGGAACGGTTGACGTAGCCGCGCAGCAGGAACTGATGCCGACCACGAGCTTTTCGCAGGTGTTGGCGGCCAAGGTTACCGGCGTGCGCTCCACGATGACCGGCGGTGGTGTGGGTTCGGGCCAGGATCTGCGTATTCGCGGAATGGCTTCGTTCTCGCTCAACCAGCGTCCCGTCATCTACATCGACGGCGTGCGAGTCGACTCGCGCGGAACGGAGTGGGCAATCGGTTCGATCGCCTGCTGCGCGTTCACCGGCGGTGCGTCAACGGACCGTCTGAGCGACCTCAACCCTAACGACATCGAACGGGTCGAGATTCTCAAGGGCGCAGCGGCTGCTACGCTCTACGGCTCAGAGGCCACCAACGGCGTCATTCAGATCTTCACCAAGAAGGGAACGGGTGAAGGACGCACGCAGTGGAACCTCGGACTCGGAACCGGCTTCAACCGCCTCCGGGAGAACCTTCCGACCAAGGAGTTCCCGCGCTTTACCGGTCCGGATGGCACGCGTGCACACGATGCCAACGAGCTGATCGAGAACGGTATGTACAACTCGGTCGACATCTCCGGTCAGGGTGGAACGACGCGCAGCACGTACTTTGTGTCCGGTCTTCTGACTCACGAAGAAGGCTCGATCCAGCCTAACGACCAGACCAAGGGCAATCTGCGTCTCAATATCACCTTTGTCCCCACGGACAAGTGGACGGTTGAGACTCGTTCGTCTTACGCCCGCAACTTTGTCAACGAATTGCAGGCTGGTAACAACTGGGCCGCACTGCTTGGTAACGCCATCAACGGCAACCCGCGCACCGCTACGGTCGACCGGCCCTACGGCGAAGCCTGGATGCCAGTAAAGGACATCGAGAAGATTCAGACGAGCAGCGATGCCGACCGCTGGACGGGTGGTGTCACGCTTTCGTATGCAATGACTCCGAACTTCACCCACCGCCTCATCGTGGGTATGGACGCGGTCAACGATGAAAAGTCGCGCTTCTTCCCGTTTGCCGGGGCATATGGTCCGGCGGGTGTAACCGATGGTCAGCGTAACATCGGCGTTCGTAACTATCGCACGACCACGGTTGACTACCTCGGTACGCTCAACTTCACGCTCCCGGGCAGCATCGAGTCCAACTTCTCCTACGGAGCCCAGGGCTTCTGGGAGAGCCAGCGCCTCAACATGGCGATTGGTAACACCTTCCCGGGACCTGGTGTCAGCACCGTTTCGTCGGCTGCCGTTACAAGCGGCGCCGAGCAGTTCACCGAGACGGTAAACCTCGGTATCCTGGCGCAGAACCGCTTTGCGTGGAACGACCAGCTGTTCTTTACGGTTGGTGTGCGCATGGACGGCAACTCCGCATTCGGTGAAGACTACGGTTTCCAGACGTACCCCAAGTTCGACATGTCGTGGGACGTCTCGCAGTACGGATTCCTGCCTTCTGCGTTTAGTGCCTTCCGTCTCCGCGGCTCGGTTGGTCAGGCCGGCAAGATGCCTGGACCGTTCGACTCCTTCCAGAGCTATGCTGCGCAGCCGGTATTCGAAGACGTGTCTGGTATCGTTCCTCTCAACCCAGGCAACGCAGAACTCAAGCCCGAAAAGACCACCGAGCGTGAGTTCGGTTTCGAAGCAGGCTTGTGGGAAGATCGTCTTGGCATCGAGGCTTCGTACTACTTCGCCGAGACAAAGGATGCTATCGTCAACAAGGCAAACCCGCCTTCATCCGGTTTCTCCCAGGCACAGCGCGTAAACATCGGCGCTCTGGAGAACAAGGGTTGGGAAGCTTCCATCAACTACCTCGTCTTCTCGCGTCCGCGCTCGGAGTGGTCCACCTCGCTCAAGCTTGACGGCAACAAGAACAAGGTTACCAGCCTTGGTGGCGTAGTTCTTTCCGGTAACGCCGTGCGTCTTGGCTATCCGGTGCAGAGCAACTGGGACCGCAGACCTAACGGCTTCTCCGTTAACACTGGTGGCAACTGCCCCAGCTACGGCTGCCCCGTTACCACACGTACCGATACCGCTGAATACATCGGTCCGCCGCTTCCAACGTTCAACGGCTCCATCACCAACACCTTCCGCTTTGGTGCTTTCCAGATCTACGGAACAGTGTCGATGGAGAAGGGAGCTATCCTGAGCAACGGTGACCGTGCATATCGCATCCGTCAGGGCGGTTCCGACGAGTACCTGCAGCACCTCGGCCCGAATGGCGAGCGTACCTTCAAGGCTGACTCGGTCTCACAGTATGCCAGCATCATCAACTACTTCGACAAGCGCGACAACGTGCGTATCCGCGAAGTCTCCGCCACGTACCAGATTCCGGCGAGCCTGAGCAACGTGTTCCGCGTAGGTCGTTCGAGCATCACGCTGTCCGGTTTCAACCTGTGGTGGTGGGACGATTGCAACTGTGTGGATCCCAACATGGCCTATGACGGCGCAAGCTCGTTTGGTCAGAACAGCGGGTTCCTGGCGCAGCCCTCTGCGCGGCAGTTCAGGTTGCAGATCAGAACGCGCTTCTAACCCTACTCCACACACACAACGAATTCAGGAAACATGACCTATACTTTGCTTACCAGACGGTTCATACGTGCGGCCGGTGCGGGCATGATTGCACTGGGCATGATGACCGTCTCCGGTTGCAGCGGGTTGTTTGATGTGGAAGACCCGCAGGCATTCGGTGACGCGGACCTCAACAATGAGGACATCATTGCGAACGTGGCTGCAGGCGCTGAGGGAGCGCTGCACCAGTCCTTTGATGACCTCGTTGTCATGACATCGCTCCTGGGCGACGAGATGGAGAGCACCTCCACCTGGATCGACTGGGAAGACATTTCCGAAGGAAGACTCCGTGCGGACTGGGCTACGGCCGGTACGTTCTCGGGGTTCCAGAACAACTTGCTCAGGGCGCGTTTCGCGGCTCAGAGCGCAGCAACGCGAATCGAGACGGTCCTTGGATCAGCAGCCACTACCAGCCCACTGCTTACGCAGGTCAAGTGGGTAGACGGAGTGGCAGATCTGCTCTTCGGCATGTCAGTCTGCGAAGGGCCTCTCGTATCTGGTGGACCACGTTCGCCAAACACCGCGTTCTTTACGCAGGCAATCACCAAGCTGAGCGAAACACTCAGCCTGGCCAACGGGCTCGGTGCATCGGATCGCAATGCGTGGGTTCCGGCAATCCTGGCTGCACGCGCAAGGGCGAACCTCTTTGCCGGCAACTACGATGCAGCAATTGCTGACGCATCCGCCGTTCCGGACGGCTACGTAAAGAACGCTGTGTTTGCAGGTGGATCAGGTGCCCAGCAGAGCTGGCCCGGGCACCAGTTCCACCAGAACCGCAACCGTTCGGGTGGTCTGCGCAGGATGTATCACTCTCATGTGCTGGGAACGTTCAATCCCAACACCTATACGACGGGCCATCTTTACGACTGGTTTGATAACACCAAGCCAGACCCGCGTATGGCTGTGACGCGCAAAGAGGGTGAACTCGGCGTCAACAACCGCTTTGATTACTACGGCATCACCAAGTACAACGATTACGCTGCCGATATCCCGATGTTCAAGAAGGCCGAGATGAACCTTATCGAAGCCGAAGCGTACTTCCGCAAGAACGACTTTGCGACAATGACGCAGAAGCTGAACATCAGCCGTACGTCGGTTGGACTCGATCCAATTCCGGTGCCGGCATCGGCCGCGGAAGCGCAAAACGCGCTTCTCAACGAGCGCATGGCCGTTCTGTTCGTGGAAGGACAGAGGGCATACGATCTGGCTCGCTATGACCTGGTCACGCAGATCCTTGGGCCTGGTCGCGCGGAAATGATCCCGCTCTCGCGCAACGAAATCCTCGACAACAACGCCATGGTTGACGGCGAGGGAACCTGCCCGTCGATTAGCTGAACTAGCGGGCAAAAATGATGTAAAGGGGGGCGTGTCCGGTGTAGCGGGCGCGCCCCTCGTGCGTCACTAAACTCCTGCAGCAGAAGTCATGAGTAAAAGGAAGGAATCTGCACTATTTACGCGCGACGCTGAGGGTGAGGTCCGGGCCCTCTCAAGACGCGAGTTTATATCAGTAACTGGGCGTGGCACCGCAGGTCTGGTGGTTGCCAGCAGTGCCCTCGCATGTGGAGGTGGTTCGACTGAACCCCCGGTTGTGCCCGACACTGGTGACGCTACCGGTCAGGTGCTCGATCTTCAGGGGCAGCCGCAGCCCGGTTTTGGGCAGTTAATCCTCATGTATCCGAGTGGGCATCACATCGGGCCGAGGGTCGCCCCCGATGGTACCGGGCGCTTCAGGTTCAATGAGCTCCCAGCCGGGAACTATCAGATACGCTTCAATTCATTTGGCCAGGCGATTATCCCTGAGCCGTATCAGCATCCCATCAAGTTCACAGTTAGGGCGGGTGAGGTGACGGAAGTGCCTGTGCGCATTCAGCGCGGCGACTTCACCCAGAACCAGGTGGAGATCTACTGTGGAGATGACTTCTTCCAACTCCAGCCGGATGGTCAGGAGAACGGAGAGGTAAGAGTCAAGCTGGGGACCATAGTCTGCTGGTACAACGTGGGCGAAAAGATACACACAGTCACTGGAGGTCCCTGGGTGGACTCCGGTGACATGCAGCGCACGCAGTCATATATCTGGGTGGCGAGTCAGACCGGGACGTTTCCCTATTTCTGCAAATACAGCCAGCCTGCGATGCAATCGACCCTGGTTGTCGAGGCGTAAATCGATGCCACGCGTAGTTCCATCGCTGCAAATGGCCGCGCCAAGATCGTAGAGCCGTTGTTCTACGATTCCGGCCAGGTCCATACAACGTCACCCCGCCAGAGAACGTAATTCAGTAGCTCTAACCCCCACCGGAGAAGTCCGTATGAGACTTCGTGTCTCGCAACTCCTCGCCGGCCTCGCAGTAGTCGCCGCCGGCACCCCTGCGATTGGTGCACAAGGGATTTCCTATGCACGCGCGGAACGTTTCCTCGACTGGAACACCAACCTTCTTGTCGCTGGCGATCAGGTCCAGCCGCAGTGGATGAAGGATGGCAATCGTTTCTGGTATCGGAACAAGACGAATACCGGAAGTGAGTTCATCGTGGTCGATCCCGTGGCAGGTTCCCGCGCTCCGCTCTTTGATCATGTCAGGCTTGCGCGCGCGATGACGCTGGCCGGTGACACCGCCTTTGAATCGCAAAAGCTTCCCTTCCAGTCCTTTGAGTTCACGCAGGACGGGACCAACGAGACCGAGATCGAGTTCAACACGAATCGCAAGCGTTTTGTGTGCAGCATAACGAACTACACATGTACCGTTGGGGACACGTTGCCCAGCCAGAGTCGTTATGTTCTCTCGCCCGATCGCACGAAGGAGGCTTTTGTTCACAAGAACAACCTCTACATCCGCAATCGTTCGGGTGGAGACAGCATCCAGCTCACTACGGACGGCGTCGAGTACTTTGCCTACGGTACGACAAATCCGCGGCCGAGTGAGATTCAGTTCAATCGTGTGGGGAACAGGCGTCCCAACCTGCGCTGGTCTCCGGATGGCAAGAAGATCGCGGTAGTGCGTGCGGACGAGCGCTACGTGGCGCACCATCACTATGTGCAGTACACGGGTCAGCGGACCAAGCACTATTCACAGCCGTACGCGCTACCGGGTGATACAGCGGTTCCGTACCCCTACCTCTACATCGTCGACGTAGACTCCAAGCAGGCAGTGCAGGCCAAGATTTCGCCTCGCCCCAACCAGCTATCGATTGGCGGCTCTGTGCGCGACTCGGCGTGGGCGGAGAACTCGCAGGCATTGCATGTATCGTTCTATACGCGCGGTTCAAAGAGTGCGTATCTGGGTGCAGTGGATCCATCGACCGGTGACTTAAGGGTAATCGCGCGTGACACCGGCAAGACATTTGTGGAGATATCCAACCCTCAGGATCCGGCGTCGTTCTATGTGACCAAGGATCTCAAGGATGCGTTCTGGTTCTCCGAACGCGATGGTTGGGGTCACCTTTACAGGTTTGATGGCAACGGCACGACCACGATAGCAACGACCGATGGAGACGGCGGGATGGTGTTGTCTCCCGAGCCCAAGGCGCAATTGACGCACGGCACGTTCCAGGTCGGCCAGATCTCGTATGTGGATGAGACGAACAAGCTCATTTACTTCACGGCACGCGGGCGGGAGCCGAACGGCTTTTTGTACTATCCCAAGCTTTACCGCATGGGATATGACGGCAGCAATCTCACGCTGATCACTTCTGAAGACGCGCATCATACGATCACCTTCAGCCCCAGCGGCAAGTACTTTGTCGACACCTATTCGACGCTCACCACGCCGCCTGTGACGGTGGTGCGTTCGGTTGACGGAAAGGTGGTGCGGAAGATCGAAGAGGCTGACATCACGAGGCTCAAGGAGATCGGCTGGCGTCCGGTGCAGCTCTTTAGTGTCAAGGCGCGTGACGGTGTGACCGACATCTACGGTTTGCTGTACCTGCCTCCAAATATTGATTCGACAAAGAAGTACCCCATCATCTCGCACATTTATCCGGGGCCGCAGGTCGGTTCCGTGCGCGGATGGAGGTTTACTGGTGGTGGTGAGCCGTACGCGCTTGCCGAACTGGGGTTTGTAGTAATGCAGCTTGATCACCTCGGTACGCCGCTCCGATCCAAGGCGTTCCACGACAACTACTACGGTTTCTTTGGCGACAACGGACTTCCCGATCACATCACCGCGATCAAGCAACTGGCGTCGCGTTACGACTTTATTGACATAGACAAGGTCGGGATCTTTGGACACTCGGGCGGAGGTTTCGCATCTACAGATGCTGTTCTTCGCTATCCCGATTTCTTCAAGGTTGCTGTGAGTGGTGCGGGCAATCACGACAACCGTTCGTACAACATCTACTGGGCGGAGAAGTATCAGGGGTTGATGAAGCGTGACACTGTGCGCAAGACCGACAACTTTGAGTCATCGGCCAACAAGACGATGGTCAAGAATCTCAAGGGCAAGCTGATGCTCATGCACGGCGATATGGACGACAACGTGCATCCTGCGATGACGGTTCAGGTGATCGACGAACTCATCAAGGCCAACAAGTCGTTCGATCTCGTATGGGCTCCAAACCGCAACCATGGCCTCAACGAGCCGTACTTTATCAGGCGTCGCTGGGACTACTTTGTGGAGCATTTGTTAGGCGAGACTCCGCCGGACAACTATGAGATCCGGCAACCGGTGACCGGTGCACCTGGCAGACCCAATATGCCAGACGCTGACGCTTGGGATGACCCGGGTTTTCCGTACTGGAAGCCTTTCAAGGCGCCGTTCTGAGCGTATTGAGCAGGAATTGTCACGAAGCACGGGACTCAGGTCCCGTGCTTCGTGCGCTTTTCGGGGTCTGTCGCCCCGTGGCGCAAATGATCGCCTGGATCGAGGGTACAAACTGACTTCATCTGTCTTGACGGGAGTGTCTCCCGAGACACATTCCCGCGGACCTTTTAACGAGCATCGAGACCTGTGAGCACAGCAGCCGCCATCCAGGAACCAAAAAAGAAGAAACTGACACTCACGCACTGGATCATCATTTCGATGGTGGTTGGAGTGCTGATCGGTTGGTTGTTTCCCGACTTTGGACGTCAGTTGAATCCATTGTCCAACATCTTCCTGCGGATGATCAAGTCGTTGATCGTTCCGCTGTTGCTAGCCACGCTGGTAATAGGAATCGCCGGCCACGGCGATGACATGAAGCGCGTTGGAAAGCTGGCTCTTAGATCGGTCATTTATTTCGAGGTAGTGACGACGCTTGCGCTGGCGGTGGGCCTCATCGCTGTCAACGTGGTGAAACCGGGCGTGGGTGTCGATATCGGAGCGGCGAGCGCAGAGACAGGACAGGAGCTCGCTCAGCGTGAAATAACGATTGGGAGCGTGCTGGAGCACACGGTGCCGCAGAGTTTCTTTGAGGCGGCGGCCAACAACGAAGTGCTTCAAATCGTGTTCTTCTCGATTCTCTTTGCTGTAGCTCTGGCGAGAGTGCCAATCGAGCCGCGAAAGGTAATGCTCAGCGTGATGGACAGTTTGTCTGAGGTGATGTTCAAGTTTGTGGGGCTCGTGATGGCTTTTGCTCCCTTTGGTATTGGCGCGGCGATCGCCGTTACCGTTGCCAACAGCGGTCTGGGGGTGCTCAAGAACCTCGGAGTGCTGGTTCTCACGCTGTACGG
>CAZYTS010000079.1:0-16288 GCA_964649855.1 uncultured Gemmatimonadaceae bacterium | reverse complement strand
GTCGAACTCGGCCGGAATACTGGAATCATGCGCATAGATCTCCACTGCTTTCACGTCCAGGGGATTGACGACGTACTCCAGGTCTGCGGCACCTTGATACGCCTGCATCTCGTCGTCAGACCGGCCCGGTCGAGATGACCCTGTAAAGAATCGCATCCCATCTACATAGACGGCAGGTACACAAAACATTCCAGCGGCCCGGCCCCGCATCATCACCCTACGTCCGAACGCTCCCGTTGTGAGGACTTCGATGCCCGGGACATCTCGCAGAATGTCCGAGACCTGGAGCGGCTTGCGCCGGGCGATTTCTTCCTCGTCGATGAAGTCGCCAAACGCTCGACGTCTCCGCGCGTCGAATCCCGAGCGCCAGGAGTCCGTTGGCCTGCGAGCCACCACCCTCATTGTGTCGAGAGCGGCAACAAATGGCGCAAGCGTGATCTCCTGAACCGAAGGATTCCCCGCTTCCACTTCTATTACACTCTGCCATGGGGTCAACCCGAGCGACCTGGCCACAAGCGTCTGCGAGCCTTCGGGCACGGAGTCCAGAGCAAAGCCTCCATTTGCGTCGGTGGAAGTCTCGAGACCGGTACCCCAGACACTGACCTGTACCTCCCCCAATGGGGCGCCGTTGAGAAGCCTCACAACTCCCCGAACGCTACCCCCACCGCGAGAAGTTCGAATGACCGCGGTGGTGTCTCTGCGCATCGTTGGGGTCATTCCCTCGCGCATAACTACGCGGTCGTTGGTCTGCGCGGCCACGGTCGTAGCAGCCTGCGCGATCAAGAGGTTGAGCCGCAGCAGTCCTGACTCAGGTAGCGTTACTTCGATCAGGCCGGTGGAATCGCGACCGGACCACGCTCTAACGAGCAGCGGCGTGGCCAGTGGTACTCCACAGATCGCAAACATCCCGTCTTCGGCAGACTTGCCACGCTGTGAAGCTGTAGCGTTCTGGAGTCCCCGCCGCGTGAACCGCAACTCCATCCACGATACAGTAACGTCCGCGTCGGCCACAAAACCGCGCTCCGTGTGACGCACCCGTCCGAGAAAGAGGCCGGTAGAGTCGCGGCCCACGTCGACTCCGCATAGCGCACCTGCCAGAGACGACGCTCCGGGGATTCCAAGATTCACCTCGTAGCTTTGGCCTTCCGCAACCTCCAGCTGCCGCTTTGGTGGTTCGAGTCCAAGGGAATCGAGAGACGGATGGACAAATCCCACCAGATATCGGCCTGCGTTGACCTCGGCGAATTCAAAAGATCCCGAGGAGTCGGTCGTGGCTGAACGTCCAGCGGCTGGGTTGGCCAGGTTCACCAATTGCACCGAAGCGTTCGCCAGCGCGCGCCGAGATACCGAGTCGTAAACGGTGCCCCAGATCAGTCCCGACTGCTGCGCGGGGGTCGCTGCGGTCGAGATTGAGACTCCCGCGAGACAAATAGCTACTAACGTCCGTATCGCCATCGCATTCACGTGAGGAATTGCCAGTAACCGCTCTCAATGTTACTGCCGGCCACCCGGCCGTCGATACCTGAAGAGGGCGCTGGAATCGCCAGGGGAAGAGTCGCTCGGATCAACGCCAACGGGATTCCAGCATTAAAGTCGCTGATCCCAGCACCTTATGCGCGACTTGAGCCCTCTATGGTGCATCAATGGTGCAAAAAGCATCCCGCGAGTGCTGATACGGTCGGCGCTGTGGCGGCTCGCCACACTTGTACAATCGTGCTGCTACCACAGCCTCACGTTACCCACGGCCCACACAATCGCCAGCGCATTCTGTACGACCGAGCGCGCTACCGCGTGATATTAGACAACAGATCAGCGATAGGGTTGCTGTTTCGACGCATGTCACGATGCTCGAGCCTGTCGAGTATCTGCTCCAGCCCGAGCTGAGCGCGCTGAATTTTTCGCCGCTGCGCACGCGCAATTCCAAAGGCTGTTGCAACTGTGCCAGTGGTCCAGGCTCCCGCAACAAGACCTGCAATAAGGAGCGAACTTCCGGGAATCGAAGCGGCCCATGCCAGAAGGCCCGCCGAACTCAGTACGCCGGTACCTGCCACGGCGCTACTCCACCCTACACTCTGTCTGCGAGAATCACCGAACTCGGCGTCGAGGCGGACCAGCGTGCGCTGGCTATCGACCTCAACAGCAGTTGCGCCCACTTCTGTGGCGGGTTTGAGTGCGTAGAGGCGCCCACTCATATTAAAAGAGGACTGCAGGTTGCCGAGTAGATCTCTGCGAGCTTCCCAGGTCAGCCTGTCGCCAAAACGTCTTTTGTTGCGCAGCCCTTCTTCGCGCTGCATCCACGCATCTAGTTCGGAGAGCACCTGAGCTGGCGTCCCCTTTACGATTCGCGACGCGGTTGCAAGTGTGGCTCCAAAGGCTTCGCCAACAGCGCCGCGTTCTTCGGGAACTGCGACCCTTGTTCTCTCTTCGGCCAGCGCCTGCCTGATGTATTCGCCGCCGATTCCGACCTCCTTGCCCAGGTCCACGAGTTGCCCCTCCGTCATGTTGTCGGTGGGTTCCAGTGTGTGCGCATGCAGTTCTGCGGCCCGCGCGAAGACGCGTTCCAGCGCAGCCCGGTCGAGTGCAACGGGCAGGGAAGAACCGCGTGATTCGTCGTCTGGAGCTGGAGTCATTTTCGGCGTCAGATTCCGCGGAGTATGAGCGCAACCTGTCGTTCGAGCGCTGTGCTGATCTGCTCTGGTATGTTAAATGTAGCAACAAAACGCGCATCTACGTCGCCGCTTGTGGGTTGGCGTGCCAGGCGCAGATAGTAGCGCTTGTAGTCGTCTGCCATTTGGGGGGCGACCTCCGCCAGCAGCATAGCTCCACCGCGAACTGCTGCCAGTGAAGTCCACCCCGCCGATTCTCCCGACCGTTCTTGCGCTGCCGAGCTGTTGTCACGAACGACCTGGTTCGAAACCGTTCCAACTGCTTCGTGTGCGGTTACGAAGAACGCCTCGCGAGGATCTTCGCCCGTAATTGGTAGCGTAACGGTCATGAAGTTGTCGCCACGGCCCACATTGAGCGTCCGTCCCTCGCCGCCAAGTGCGATCGAAAGCAGGACGGTGCCCCGCCTCTGGTTGCTGGCAGTGAGAAACCGGCCAATGGCTTCACCTACTCCGCCATTCCACTGCTCCTCAATGGCTCTCCTGACTGGTGCCCGCAGAGACTGCTGCTGTCTCCAGTAGTTTGAAAAGAAGCGCGAGCGCTCGTCTTCGAGCGATTCTACAAAGATGCGCAGCCAGTCGCGATCGAGATTCGTGGGGAAGTACGTTGCCAGGGTGGCATACATGCGTCGCGTTTCCGTGGTTCTTGCCGCCCCAACGTCGCCGTTGTCTCGCAGGAATCGCTGCACTCCGGTTCGGAGGTCGTCCCAGCCGGCAAAGTACAGCGCCACGAACTGCGCAGAAACGAGAGCCGGATTATCAACTGTGCGTTGTCTGAGTCTGTCGTAGTTGGCGTCAAGCAGAGTCCTGGTTCCGCCCTGTCGGCGCGCCTCAGAGGCAGCCTCGCGGTAGTCGAGCCTGAAGTAGGGAACAAGCGACGAATCCGCCTGCAGCATGGCAAAGCCGTGAAGCCAGAGGTCCACGTGCTCACGCGTTGCTATGCCCCACCCCGAGACCACGGGCCCGTCGCCTCCAGGTGCGGGAATGGTGGTTGTGGGCGTGGACGATGCGGGAACGCTGGTGACGAGCACCGGCCCCGTGTGGCACGCCTGCACGCCTAACGAGACAATCAGGATCGGAAGGGCCAGGCCTCCCGCAAACGAAATCCGCCTTTCCATAGCGGAATTACTACGTATGTGAAAGCGCGGCGGTGTCATGTCCTGAGTGTACACGCGGCGCTTTCAGCGTGTTCTCCGGTAATTCGAATCTGACCCCAATTGGAGCGCGCGAAGGTCAGGGGCTCTCTGACACGTCCCGGCCACAGGTTATGCAGAACTTCCAGCCCACTTCCAGCTCGGTGTTGCACGCCGGACAATGCTGCACGGTGAGATTGTGCCCGCAACTCGGGCAGAACATCACCCCGCGTCCGTCTGGGAGCGCGGTCCCGCAGTACTTGCAGTCTCCACCCTGTGCCAGCTTGACCGGCGTAGGCCTGCTGAGTGGGAGTGTCGGCGATAGTGGGTCCGCCCCGGTAGTGCTTGACGCCGACGACCTGCGCGGCGTGCTCTGTGAAGGAGCGGGTGAAACTGGAGCCGCTGGAGGTGGTGGAGCCGGAGGTGCGACCGCGTCGAGTTCCGCCTCGGACGGAGTCTCAAAGGTCTCAGTGGTGCGGCCAGCAAGCGCAACCTGTTCTGCCGGTGAGGCCGAGTGAGAAGCGCCAGCGCGCAGTGAGTCGGGAGTAGCCCGAAGCATCAGGTCGCGGAGAGGCTCGGTGGCCAGTGAGACGAGCGACGTGGCGTAGGCCCGATACGCCGCCAGATCCGGATTTGGTGCATCCAGCTCGCGGCGCAGCGCCTCCTGCACTTCGCTCTCCACGTTCAGGAGCGAGCGAGCCCCCGAAAGAACCTGGCAGAGAGCCAGCTCGTACTCATCGTTTGACGCAAAGTCCAGCTCTCGCCGGTTTGTCCGGTACGGCACGATCTGCTGGTAGATCGCCGACACCTCGAAGGGGCGTGTGAGCAACTCGGGAAAGCCGACACGGATATTGTGTACGAGTCGGCGATACAGTCTGTCCAGTTCGTCCATCGTCAGGTGTTTTCTTGTCGGCGTGCTCGGATCAGCATAACGCGACGCACTGCCTTGCGCACGTACTACTTGTCGAGCTTATCGAGCTTGGCGTCGATATCGTTGTTGTACTTGCCGCGGTTGGAACCGCCGACTTTGTCGAGTGTGCGCGCCACGATCGTCTCGTCGTTGTGCTTGGCATCCTGCCAGCCGATCTGATAGCCCACCGCGAGGCCGAGTACGAGCACGAGGAGCAGCTTTAGCATAGGGTTAACCTGGGGGTGTCCAATAGAGAGGGACGCCCTCAGGAACCCAGCGGTAACTGTGGCCCCGGTCTGAAGCTCGCAGCGGCAGGAAAGGGCTCCAGTTTGACTTCGGCGCGGTCCTTTCTCCACTCATCAAAGCCTGACTCCACCAGCCCTTCGGACGAGTTTTGGTGATTGGCGGCCCGAACAGCGAGGTCGTTGGCGTATTCGTTTTGCGCGTGGCCTGCGTGCCCCCTTACCCAGCGCCATTCGACCTTATGCGGGGCTGCTGCGCTCACCGCCTGCTTCCAGAGTTCCAGATTCTCGATTGCGCCCGTTTTGCGCCGCCAGTCACGTCGCGCCCAATCGTGCACCCATCGCGTCATGCCGTCTACGATGTAACGGCTGTCGGTGCAGAAGACCGCGCGAAAGGCCTGTCCCTTTCTGCGCGCTATGCCGTTGAACGCCTCGATCACCGATCGCAGCGCCATTTTGTTGTTAGTCGTAGCCGCTTCCGAGATCCAGAGATCGCGCCGAACCAATGATCCCGAGCGAGTGGTGTATTCGACGAGCACTCCGGCGCCGCCTGGATTCTCACCTTCGCGCCCATTTCCCAGGCAGGATTCGTCGGCGTAGATCGCCACAAAGGGCAGGGAGTCGCTCACCCGAGCACCTCAAAATGGTCGATCTCATCGACGTGAAAGATCATCTCCGCTCCGGTCGAAGGGTGCTTGACCTCGATTGTTTCGCGACGACCGCTAACAACGAGTCGAAGAGGGATCACGATGAATTGCGATCCGCCTCGCCGGCTCACCACAATGCGCTCGCCGCGTGCTACTGCACGCTCGAGTTGGTCATACTGTTTAAAAGACAGCGGCATCTCAGATAGTCGTGCGTTTGTGCCAGTCCAGAGCCAGCCTCGTGAGCACACCTGTGGCTCGTTCGACCTGTGCCAGTTCTATCCACTCCTCGGCGGCATGCGCGAGTGACATATCGCCGGGGCCAAAGCAGATCGCGGGAATCCCGGCCTCGTTGAGTAGGGCGGCATCGGTCCAGGCGGTAACGCCACCAACTTTCGCCTCTTCGCCGCTGGAGTGCAGTGCGTCCGCGAGTGCCGTCACGATGGGTGCGTCCACGTCCACGTCACTGGGTGACTGGGTCAGCATGTGCACGACCTCGGCGCGAACTGTGTTATCGCGCTGGTGGGCGCGTTCGCAGACTTCATCGAACTGGCGCAGCACCTGTTCGCGCGTTTCCCCCGGGAGTGTGCGCCGCTCCAAGCGAAGAATGCAGGTCTCGGGATACGTGGACCAACCCGAACCTCCATGGATCGTGGAGGCATGGAGTGAGGCATGTCCGAGTAGTGGGTGCGTGCGAAGGTCGAGCGTTTCTCGCTGTAGTCGAGCCACTTCTTCCAGCACCAGACCGGCGTGGGCGATGGCGTCGATCCCAAGGTCATAGCGGCTCCCGTGCGCTGCGCGCCCACTCAACCTGATCTCTACCCATACAAAACCGCGGTGCGCCGACCCGATGCCGAGTAGCGTTGGCTCTGTAACGATAGCCGCGTCGGGGCGGATCCCGGAAGCAACCAGTGCCCTTGTTCCGGCGCTCTGGTACTCCTCATCCACGACGGCAGCGACGATGATTTCGGTGCTGAGGCCCTGCAACATGGCGCGCGCCGCGGCGGCGCACATCGCTGCAACTCCGCCCTTCATGTCGCTGGCTCCACGAGCGTAAAGGCGGCCGTCACGCTCGATGTTACCAAAAGGCTCGTGCAGCATGCCCTCCACGTCCACCACGTCCAGGTGTCCATTGAACATGAGGGCGCCGTTGCCCCTGGGACCTGTTCGAGCGATCACGTTGGAGCGACCTGGCGCGGCCTCCATCAATTCCACCGTCAGACCCCAACTGCGCAAAGTATCCGCCAGGGCTTGAGCCACAGCTCCTTCACCGGGCGCACCTGTTACGAGATCCGGATTGCGCGAATCTATCGCGCTAAGAAGCCGCAAAAGTCCGACAGCATCTCCGGGTGCTATTGCTGTCACGTGACACACTCCAGGACCTTCACTCCCTCGATGTCTATGGAGAAATCCAGGAGCTCGGCGGAATGCGACAGGGCGTGGCGCACCGCGTCCTCGCGCCCCCGCGCGGCCACGGCAAGCACGCAGCCTCCTCCAGAGGCACCGAGCGCCTTGCCACCTATCGCGCCAGCAGCGAGCGAGGCGGCCAGGAGTTCGTCTATGTGAGGTGTGGGGATGGCATGGTGAAGGGAGCGCTGGAAGTTCCAGTGCTCACCGACTGTTGCACCAAGTTTGTCTATGTCTCCGGCACTCAACGCAGCAGCCATACTTCCGGCCAGCGCCTTCATCCTGGAAAGAGCGTTGAGGACGTGGGGATCGCGCCGGGCATAGGCGTCCATAACAGCCGTGATCGTATCGCCAGAAATTCGCGATTCGCCGGTGTACGCGACCACGCAGCGAGACTCCAACTCTTTACACAGCGCAGCCGAAAGGCGAATCGGTGCGACGACTGTGCTGTCGTTGAAGGTGAGGTCCAGCGCTCCACCCCAGGCCGCCGAGTAGTGGTCTTGCCGACCTCCGGGAATTCCGAGGTCCTCGGCTTCGGTAGCTCTGCTTACTTCGGCAAGCGTCGAAAGGTCGTCCACACCCACGCCACGCCAAACGCGGATTGCAGCTGCCATTGCAACACCCGCTGCGGAAGAACCTCCCAGGCCCGCGCCCAATGGAAAATCGTTGGTGATCTCGCACGAGCAGGAGGTGATCGCGCTGCGTTTGAGGGCAGCGATTGCAAGTGCTGAGTCGACTGCGCGGCTCGATCTGGGCTCACCCGCGGCAGAGTCTCGCAACGTGACCGTGGCGTAGCGCGATATGGCCACATTGCAGACTCGGCCCCCTTGCTCATGTGAGTAAGGGGGAACGTCGGTCCAACCTCCACCAAAGTCGAGTCGCGTGGGTGCGCGGACGGTGACCAAAGGCATTGCGGCCCTGGCCTACTTTTTCTTTGTGGTCTTCTTGGCTGCTGTTGGTGACTTGGCCGGGGCAGTCTTGGTCGCCGTTTTAGCCGGAGCTTTGGCTGCGGCCTTTGCGGCTGGCTTGGCCGTTTTTGCGGCGGGGGCCTTTGCCTCGGACTTTGCCGCCGCCGCCTTTGGCTCTGCTTTGGGAGCAGGAGCTTTTGGGGCAGCCTTTGGTGGTGCGGCTGGCTTAGCGGCAGCTTCTGGTGCGGGCGCAGGTTTAGGAGCGACGCGCTGCACGGGTGGCTCTTCGCGGGCTGGCGGCGGTGGAGCCGGCGCTGGAGGCTCGGGCTTGCGCGGTGGCGGCTCGAACTTGGGTCTCCGGGCGTGTGCTTCTTCGACCTCGCGCATGAGCTTGGTGGCTTCGTCTTGCGACATCTGGCCACGGCGCACCATGTAATTAACGAGGTCGCGTGCGCTTTCTATGGCGAAGGCGGAGATGCCTGCGGCTGCGCCGATGACTTCTCGCATGGTTCCAGCCATGCGGCTACCGGCTTCGAGGCTGATTTCGTGTGCCTTGGCGGCCATTTCCGCCATGGTGTCACGGATATCCTGGCCGCGGTGTCCGGGCCCGCGCTTAGGCGGTGGT
This sequence comes from uncultured Gemmatimonadaceae bacterium, assembly GCA_964649855.1. Lineage (GTDB taxonomy): Bacteria > Gemmatimonadota > Gemmatimonadetes > Gemmatimonadales > Gemmatimonadaceae > CAZYTS01. Next base: position 7,756 of record CAZYTS010000079.1, on the reverse strand, counting down.
GGTGTAGGCGCGGCTGCGGGAGGGGGTGCCACGGGCGCCGTATCCGCTCCGTCGCCACCCGGAGGTGTTGTGGTCGGGTTTTCAGGCATTAAGCGTGTGCTCCTGCCACGCGTGATCGCGACATGGTTGTCGCGGGATAAGTGCGGCTGCGGTCAAACAGCTCTACCAGCGTGCCAAAACGGCCGGGTGACGCGAGGCGGTAAGTATATGATTTTCTGATGCCTATGCAAGTCGGCCGAAAGCGATTTCTCGTTTGTCACGCCGTCTGGTCTGCATCTCTAATAATACAGATTTTCGGCACATAATTCAACCACTATAGCGACACTAATGCTACATGGCGTACGTGTTGTCGATCTCACTCGCGTGCTGGCAGGGCCACTCGCCTCCATGTCACTCGGCGACCTCGGCGCGCAGGTCATAAAAATCGAGAGGCCTCAGCTTGGAGACGAAAGCAGAGGCTGGGGACCGCCTTTTGACGGTCGAGGCGAAAGCGCCTACTACCTCTCAGCCAATCGCAACAAGCTCAGCATTGCCTTGGACCTATCAGAATCCGCCGACCGCGACCTTCTGAGGGGGCTCATTGCCGGCGCGGACATCGTGCTCGACAACTTTCTCAAGGGCTCGCTGGAAAGGCTTGGCCTGGACGTCAACCAACTGCTGAGCGAGCACCCGCGGCTCATCTGGTGCACCCTCACCGGTTTTGGCCCAGACTCCTCTCGACCGGGCTACGACTTTGTGGTGCAGGCTGAGTCCGGGTGGATGGCGATCACCGGTGAACCGACTGGAGAGCCGATGAAGGTCGGCGTAGCACTGGCCGACGTCCTGGCTGGCAAGGACACCACGATAGCCGTTCTCGCCGCGCTTGCGGCTCGCGCCAACGGAGAGCTCACGGTCCAGCGTCGTCGTCTTTTCACCTCTCTATCTGCGAGTGCAGAGGCCGCCTTGGTCAACGTGGCGCAGAACGCGCTGGTGAGTGGTGAGCAGGCGCGCCGCTGGGGGAACGCGCACGCCAACCTGGTACCGTATCAGCTCTTCCATGCGAAGGATCGGGCAATGGTCGTGGCAGTTGGCAACGACTCTCAATGGCTAGCGTGTTGTAAAGCATTGGGACTGAACGAATTGGCAGAGGACGCGTCGCTCCGCACCAATCGAGGCAGGCTGGCGGGGCGCGAGAGAGTAACGGTGGCCATTCGAGAGCGACTTGTCACCGAGCCGGCAGCCTACTGGGTTGAGCGACTCATGGAGGCAGGGGTCCCGACGGGGCTTATACGTGAGGTGAGCGAGGTTATCACTGCGGGCCACGGATCTCCGCTCACGGGAATGGCGCCTTCGGTGCCTGGGGAGGTGAGGCTACCGCCCCCCAGACTGGACGAGCACGGCGCGCTGATCCGGGCTCATGGCTGGGGAGCCTTTGAGCTAGTCCGCTAGCGGCTAATTGGGGTCAGATTCGAAACTCGCTAGTTGGGATCAGATTCGAAACTCGGCACGGGGACGCCAGCCCAATTGGGGTCAGATTCGAAACTCGGTGGACGGGGACTCCAGAAGCCGGGCCTAACGATTGATCTGGGTGGAACCTGGGGCGGTCGGGGTCTGGCATATGTGACCCGTTACCGTCACGCTGGTGACGTGAACCGTGGTCCAGAAGGTGTTCTTGGTGAGGTGTGTTACCTCTGTACCTGCCGGCTCGTCACCTGATCGTGACGACCATTGCATACGGGCCACTGTCGGCCGCAACACTGTCGAGACCGCGCAAATCGCATTATTCTGGCGCCGTGAAATCAACGGTACCCACCTCCATGGTTGAGCCGCTCGAGGCCGACCAGGAGATCATCACAAAGGTTCTCGCAGGCAACCGCGACGCCTTTGGAGTGCTCATCCAGAGATACAGCGATCCGCTCTTTCGGCATGCCCTGGGTATGACGGGGAGTCCGGACGTTGCGGAGGACATCCTCCAGATGTCCTTCATAAAAGCGTACCAGCATTTGGGTGAGGTACGTGGGCGGTTCGATGCGTGGGTGTTCAGGATTGTGGCGAATGGGTGCAAGGACTGGCTCAAGAATATTCGCCGGACTCACCTGAGCTACGAGGAGGATGATCAGCCGACGTCTTATGCGACTCCTGAGGAGGAGTTGGACAGGACTGAACTGCGTACGGATCTGGATGGTGCATTAGCGCAGCTACCTGCGTCACTGCGCGAGGCCTTCATCATGAAGCATGTTGAGGGGAGGTCGTACGAGGAGATGGCTGATTTGCTGGGAACCACCGTTGGAGCACTGAAGATGCGCGTGCATCGTGCAAGAGAGGCGCTCCAGGCTTTACTAGAGGAGAAATACGCCTGATGCTCGACAACAAATTTGAGCGCGATGGCCGTTCGGAGCGTGAGCGCCCGATCAGGCCCGCCGACGACCTTGCTTCGCTGGGTGATCGCGAAGTACCTCTTGCACCGGTTTCAACTGATGTTGTAAATCGTTGGCTCGATGGTGAGGCTGGCGAGCCCACGAATCTTCGTGGGGATGCTGCCCGTACTGTCGAGTTCTGGAAGAAGCTTGGCGAGGAGACCGAGCGCCGTCGTCATATGGTGACGCCTGCGCATCTCCAGGAGAGGATCATGGCTGCACTTCCGCCTTTGGCGACGACAGTGACGCCGTGGTATCGCAAGGAGCTGCATTTCTCAGCGGTGGCGCTTGTCACCGGAGCGGCAGTGCTCTTTGCCCTTGGTTTACTCGTAGCGAGTATTTTGTAAGGGATTCGCTCTTGTTCGTTGGAAGGTGCCGGCCTGAGAGGGGCCGGCATTTTTCGTTTTGGGTGAGTAAAGCTTCACGGCGCGCAGCATAAAACCCTGCAGTGATTCTGGTACGACTGCATAAAAACAGTCTCACTGGTAGACCTTGGTGAGTGGCATCTTGAGGCGTGGGCTCTTGCGTAAATCACTTCGCCGAGCAGATGCTATGGGTATGCCAGCGCTACAGGAGCGCCGTTGGACGGCCGCTCAGGTTCGAGCAATGCAGGACGAAGACCGGCAGCACGGCTATCAGGTCGTGGATGGCGATCTACTGGTGACGCCTGCTCCGCGGCCTCGACATCAGGCATGCGTACGCGAGTTCGTCCGCGTACTTGCCGATTACGTCGAGAGTGTCGGCGGCTGCGAGGTATTCAGTGCTCCGGGGGAGATCAGCACGGACGAGCATACCAGCGTTCAGCCGGACGTCTTTGTAGCTCTACTGTCGGATAGCAGACCTGCAGAGAGTTGGGACGACATCGAGCGCTTGCTACTCGTTGTCGAAGTGTTGTCTCCGGCAACTGCGCTATTCGACAGAACGCAAAAGCGAGTGAAGTACCTGGAATTGGGTGCCACCTACTGGATAGTAGATGCTGATGCGCGTGTTGTTGAGGTGTGGGAGCCGGGGAGCACCGAGCCCGCTGCAGCGAGCACTGTGCTTGTGTGGACGGCGCCGAATTCAAATAAGGCGTTACACGTAGACCTGCCTGCGCTATTTCGGCGAGTCTTTGGAAAGTAGTCCGCGCCTATTGGTTCGAAGGATGGCGATAACTGCGCAGACGTGGAGATCGTGTGTGATTACCAGGTGTATCGTTACCGCACTTCTGCTGTTCCTGCACTCTCCCAGCGGGGCTGGAGCGCAACCATCGTCGGAATCCGCAGCGCGACCTCTTTTCGGTATTGCTGCAGGTCTGGCCGTCGGTGGTGACGTCTATGACAACAACGGAATGCAACTTCACGGTGGCCTGTTCCTTGAGAACTCGCACGGACGCTTTCTTACCTCCGTTGTCGAGGCATCCGCGTGGATGACACTCGTTACCTGTGCCAATGATGTCGAGGGGTGCGCTGCTGGCGGCTGGCGGACTGCGGCGCGCCTGAACCTCTCGCCGCTGCAATCCAGCAATAGTGTCGTTCGGCCGTACGTTGGAGGAGGGATCGGCGCTATGGCCCTGCGGTCTACTCATTTCGCCTACCACTACAGATTCGGAGTGGCATTCGGTCTCTCACAAGGACCTGTGGCGGATCTTGGTATCACCACGGACATGCTCTCGGGCGGCAGCCAGGAATCTCTCAGACTCCTGACGTTTGGTGTAGGATGGAAAGTCGGTCGCACCTGACTAATTCCACTGGACGTTGGCCTGAGGGCGCAGTCCTGCGCGCCCCGGTCCGCTGCGACCATCACACAATGAGATTTTCGCCGGGAGTCCAGACATCTGGTCGACGCCGAGGACTTTGTGGTGCAGATTCGCCCGCATGCTCAGGTCATTCAATCGCCTGCAACAGGCCATCGCCTTTGCTGCGCCCTCGGTGCTGGCAAGTCTCGCCGCCGCAAATGTCCGGGCGCAGGCCAGTCCCACAATCCCGCGCTTCGAGCTCGGCGCTTCCCCAATCGAACTGCGTGGCACAGCGCGCCCCGGCGTCTACCTCGCCTCTCCCGGCAGGCGCGCGATTGCCATGGGTACCGAGGACGGCCGCTTTGAGCTCTGGTCCTGGCCCCTCAAATGGCTCCATGACCTCGAGCTGAAGTTCAAAGTCCCTAAATACACGGAGCCGATCCCAGCTCGTGATGTCGCACGCTGGGTTACAGTGCGGCCAGAAGGCGTCACCATCGACTACGCATACGAGACATTTCGCGTGCGGCAGCACGTCTTCAGCACTCTCGACGATCCTGCGGTCGTCATGCTCCTCGAAGTCGATGCCATCCGACCGATGGAGATCATCGCCACATTCAGACCAGACATCCACTACGCCTGGCCGGCGTCATTAGGCGGGCAGTACGTTGCTTGGAATCCCTCGGCCAAAGCTTTCCTCTTCTCCGAGAGCCGCCGACAGGTAAACGCCTTCCTCGGCTCACCTGCAGTCACGCGCGCTTCTGACGTGCCGGCACACATGCTCGCGTCTGCACCACCGCAATTCGTAATCGGTGTTGGCGAAGAGGGACAACGATATACGGAGCCAAAGCTGGGTGAGCCGCCTGGTGGCAACGTCAACATCAGTCAGGCTTATATCCCCATCGTCATGGCTGGAGGCGAGATGCCGCGCGACTCGGCGCGCGCGTTGTACGACCGCCTCTTGTCGGACGGAACGATAGAGGGTGAGTGGAAAAAGCGCGTGGCGCACGCGCGAGCGATTCAAAGCAACACCATGAGTGTCTGGACCCCTGATACACTCCTTAATAAGGCTGTCGAGTGGGCCAAGGTGAATCTCGACGACTCGATGGTCTGTAACCCCGATCTCGGTTGCGGACTCGTCGCCGGCTATGGCCTATCTGGGAGCGCCAGCGACAGGCCGGGTTTTGGCTGGTTCTTTGGTGGCGACGCGTCGATCAATTCGTTGGGCATGAGCGCAGCAGGTCAGCGTGATCTCGTGCGCGAGGGGGTATTCAGGTTCTTTGCCAGGTACCAACGCGCTGACGGCAAGATCACCCATGAGATCTCTCAAGGGGCTGGCAAGATCGACTGGTTTGGCGCCTATCCCTACGCCTTCTATCACGGAGACACGACGCCATTCTGGATACTCGCATTTGGCGAGTACTGGAAGCAGACAGCCGATACTGCTCTCGTGCGTGAGCTATGGCCCAACCTCAGGAAAGCATACTCGTGGTCCAAGGCCGCTGATTCTGATGGTGACGGCCTGATGGAGAATCCGATTGCCGGTGCCGGAGCTTTGGAGGTCGGTGATCTTCAGATTGGAATCGTTTCAGACGTCTACCTGAGCGGAGTGTGGGTTGCAGCTCTGGAACGCTTTGCACGCATGGCCGATGCGATGGGTGAAGCGCAGCTCGGTGACGAAGCGCGGCGTATCAGGTCGCGGGCGCAGGCGACGCTGGAAGCGAAACTGTGGATGCCGGCACAGCAGCAGTATGCCTTTGCGTTACTCGAAGGAGGGCAGGTCAACGAGAATCTGACTTCCTGGCCCGCCACCGCGATGTCGTTCGACGTGTTTGATCCGGTAAAGGGCGCTGCCATGGCCGCACGCCTCGCCGGTTCCAGCATAATGACTGACTGGGGCGCTCGTCCGCTGGCATCTAGCAGCCGCCTCTTCGATCCGTTGCACTACAATAATGGTGCAGTATGGCCCTTTGTGAGTGGTTGGGTCGCACTGGCGCAGTATCGATATCACAATGCGCACGCTGGTTACTTCGCATTGCGCGGCATTGTCCGTACCGGCTTCGACGAATCACTGGGAAGAAATCCGGAGGTGATTTCGGGGCGGATATACAGATCATTGGATACATCTGTACCGCATCAATTCTTTGCGACGTCCATGGTGCTCACTCCGCTCATTCGTGGACTACTCGGCGTCGAGGTCGATGCTCCCGCCGGCGTCGTGACCATTGCGCCGCATCTTCCGCCTGACTGGGATTCGGTCCGTGTAGAGAATGTGTCAGTTGGATCCACGAGGCTGGCTTTTTCACTCAAACGAAACGGACGCTCGCTCGTGTTGCACGCCTCGAGCACGAACGGGACGCCGGTGGTCGTGCGTTTTAGGCCAGCTCTGCCGTTAGGCGCAACCGGAGTCTCGGTCAGTACCGGAACCGTGAGCGCTGAGCAGAGGCAGGGTGCAATCATCGCGTCGACAGAGTTCACCGTGCGAGAGAACGCCGAGCGTCGGATATCGTGGAGTGGAGGCTGGGAAGCTCGACCGCCAAAGGATGCCGCGGTAATTGGCGAACGTTCGCACGCCCTAAGGATCACGAGCGAGCGAGTGGAGAGCGGTCGCTATCAGGTCACGGTTCAGGGGTTAGCAGGAAAGCGCTATGAACTCGCTGTGCGCGGGCCTCAGGGATTCAGCGGCGAAGTTCTGGTACGGGGAGGCGAGGGCACGGCCGCTTCCCGACTTCGCGCTTCAGCGCCGGATGTGTGGGGCTGGCACAATCTTCAGCTCACCTTTCCCGGAGACGGGGCTGATGATGATGGTTACGTCGAGTTAGCACTGGTGATGCAGTAGAGAGCCAGGCAATATCCTGGCGACCTCCTCATCCTACTGCAGACGATACACCACAATACTAGGCACACCGTCCTCGTCCGTGCGCGTGGCAATAAACTGATCACCTTTTGCCCAGCGCACGTCTGCATCGGGAGGGAGGTGAGTCTTGAAAGCGACTCGACCTAACGAATCAAGGACTGTCCATTCTACGGGGGAGCGACCGTCACTAACACGTCGTAGCCATGTCATGCCGTCTTCGCTCGTCGCAAGGTCTGTAACCGAAGGGGCATGATCGGGTACCTGAGTAGCTGAACGAATTCTTCTTGTCAGTGCCGCCTTTGTCAGTATCCAAAGTGCACGCATCACTGCTCCTTATTCTCCCGTTGAGCACCAAGCGCGAACAACCAGATGACAGCCACGACCTCCCCGGTAGCTACACCTCAGAAGTTCAGCTTTGACGCACCGACCCGTACCTCCGGAAATAGAACGTCATTAAGCCAGCGACCATAAAGACCACGAAGCCAGCATTGCTCAGACCCTCGAACCGACTCCGCGAAGCTCCATCAAAAAGGTACTTCAATCCCCACAACGCAGTACCAATGCACATGGCGATCGTCGCACACTCAGCGACGAGCGCGTGGCGCCTTCGTCGAAGAATGTTCAGTCCTGCGGCGACAACCCCAGTTGTGGCCAGAAGAATCCCAAACAACCCAAGCCAAAACTGCAACTCTCGCTCGAACTGCAGACCAAAGATCATGGGACTCAACCTCAGCTTGAACGACTAGAGTCATTGGTTCTACCAGCACTCTCCAGTATCCACAACGAACT
>CAZYTS010000078.1:0-16296 GCA_964649855.1 uncultured Gemmatimonadaceae bacterium | reverse complement strand
CCAGGACTAAGAGCCGCAGATGGCGAAGTCACCGTGAAGTCAACCGAGGACTTCCTCAGAAACTACATGAACGAACTTGGGCGTTTTGTGGAGCGCGTCTACACGGTTTTGCCGAGAGGGTCGTGATGCCGCACTTACCATACCTCTAACCCGCCACTGCCTGCTTCACCCTTTCAATCTGCGCAAGGTGAAGCCGATCGTGCCCCGAGTACAGTTTCATAATGTGTGCAACAGTCTCCTTTCCACGCTCCGCGTGAATCCCGTATCGTGACCGTTCTTCTGCAGATGACTTTGCCAGGAGCCGGAGATTTGCCCGGCGAAATGCAGTGAAGTCAGCCAGCGCTTCTTTAGGATCAACTGAGTCGTACTTGAGGCGGCTTGCCCACAAATCCTGATCATAGCCCTGAATCGAAGGCTGATCGTGCGCCAGGATCATCCGCAATCTCCAAGCAAGCACCACTTCAGAATCCGCAAGGTGCTGGAGTACCTGAGCGATAGACCATTTTCCGGGCGCCTCAGCAGTCGTCATCTCGTCTCTTGAGAGGCCGGCGATTGCACTACTCGCCGCCTGCGACGTGCCACTCAATACGTCCATCGGATCGTCGGCGCCCACCAAGCCGAGTAGCGCGTTGATGTAGGCGTCCACCTCTTCTTTGGTGCTCGAGGCTGGGTTGGTGAAAACGGACATGAGGCAAATGGTGATGAGAAGGCGGTACAGTGGAAGAATGTCCAATAGGTACGATGAATGTCTCGCCAATGTCGTGGTCCCACGCAACCTCGACGGTGACGAAGGTGTCGAAATGCGGTATGCATAGCTATAGATCAACGATTACCGTTCTCCTCGTCACAGCGGTCGCGTTCGCTCCAGGTCTCCACGCCCAAATCGCGGATAGGCTTGTTGTCAGCGTCAACACCGATCAGGCCGTTGCCACGCTTGCGATAGCCGATAAGGTAGGACGCGGGATTTCCCCCGACTCCGCTGACTGGGCACGACTCTTCAACTCCAGAGGCTACCGCCGTCTCAAAGAGCGTGAAACAGGAATGGGACGGAGCTTTACCGATTCCGCCTTTCGCGAATTCGCTTCGTCGCGTGACCTCGCTATGCGCGCGGCAGCTCTCCATAAGGCCCTTGATGGCTGGCGCTCGCTCGACGCTACTGCAGCGGCCTCCAAGGCCCTGGCCTACCTTCCATCTGCAGCCGTCCTCCGTGCAGAAGTCTTTCCGGTTATAAAGCCACAGAGCAATAGCTTTGTGTGGGACTTGAGAGGGGAGCCGGCGATTTTCTTCTACATTGATCCGAGTGTGTCAGCGGCAAAAGCCGAGAATACCATGGCTCATGAACTGCACCACGTGGGGAATGCATCAGCCTGCTCCAGCCGTCGCACACTTGCAAACAGTAGCGCCAATAGCGCAATGCAATGGCTTACCGGCTTCGGCGAAGGGCTCGCCATGCTCGCAGCCGCTGGAGGCTACAACGTGCACCCGCACGCGCAAAGCGATTCCGCCGAACGCGCGATCTGGGAACGTGACGTTTCCCGCTGGCAAAGTGACTTCCGTTCGATCGAGGAATTCCTGCTCGACGTGGCTCTCGGTCGCGCCGGTACTCCAAACGAGATCACTAGGCGTGGCATGGCCTTCGTAAACACCGACACTATCCCCCAGGGCCCCTTCTACACCGTCGGCTGGGTCATCGGCTCTACCGTAGAACGCGAACTGGGCAGAAAGACTCTAGTGGACTCGATGTGCGATGGCGCTGAACTCCTGCGCACTTACAACCGCGCGGCCGATGCTGCCGCGAAACGCGGTGAATCGCTACCACGCTGGTCGGATCAACTCCTCGACCTCCTGAACTGAATCGTCGTTCAAACCTTCGGGTGTTTCCTAGAGTCCAATATCTGTCGCCGACATATATTGGCCCATGCCGCGAACTCCCGACCCTTCGAGCTTTCTCCCACTAAGTCCGCTGGATCTCCAGGTACTCACCCTTACAGCGGTGAGACCATTGCACGGCTACGCTATCGTGCAAACCGCAGCTGAGAGCTTTCCGGGCCAACCAGCTCTCGACATCGGGTCGCTTTACCGAATCATCAGCCGGATGCTGAACGAAGGGCTTCTGCGCCAGGTCGCCCCGCCTCAAGACGCTCCCGACGACCGGCGCACGCGCCACTTCTACATCGCAACAGACCTGGGCAAGGCGGTTGCACGAGCCGAAGCAGAGCGGCTTCGTGCGCTTCTGGCAAGTCCCGCTCTATTGCGGCTGAGAGGATCGGCGCGGTGAGCGCAATACACCTTGGGCTGATTGGGCTGGTTCTCAAGCTCTACCCGCGCGCATTCAGGGATCGTTTCGAAGCGGAAATCCGCTCCGCGTACCTGGACCAGCGCGAGTCGTTTGCCACGAGTGTATCTGCCTCGCGTTTGGGATCGACCCGTGTTCTTGCTGTCACTCTACTGGGGCTGATCCGCTCGATCATCCCCGTTCACCTGCAGGAGCGCAAACGTACGCGCCAGATCGGAAGATTTCACGCACGCCCGGAGAGTCTAATGCAACATATCATCAGTGACATCAGGCAGGCACTGCGACGTTTCCGTTCACAACCGGGCTTTACCGCGGTGGCCGTGCTGACACTCGCGTTAGGCCTCGGCGCCAACACTTCAGTCTTCAGCGTCCTCAACGGCGTCATACTGTCGCCGCTCCCGTACAACGAACCTGAGCGACTCGTTCGCTTATATGCCAACAGCAGCGATGATCCGGGCGCTCGGCAATACATGACAGGTCTGGACATTCTGGATGTGCGCGGGGAGGTTCGCTCCTTCAGCTCTGTTGGAATCAGTTATACCTACAGATCCGTAGGTGGCGATCTTCTGCCCGAAGGAGGTACACCTGTCCGGATCCGCATCCTCCCGGTAAGCGCAGACTACTTCCGCACCCTCAGGGCGACGCCACTCCTGGGTCGCACCTTTACCACAAACGAAGAGTTGCCCGGCGCCCGCCTGGTCGTGCTCAGCCACGGTCTCTGGGCGAGCTTTGCATCGTCCGATCCCGCGATCGTAGGCAAGAACATCGTGATAAGCGGCGAGTCGTACGAAGTAATAGGTGTGATGAGGCCGACGTTTGTGGATGTTATGGCCGGCGACGTGGAAGCGTGGACTCCCACCGACCTCACGCCCGAAGGGAGAAACAGCCGATACAACAGCTACCTCTCGGCGTTTGCGCGCCTCGCTCCCGGAGTCTCGCTCGAGCAAGCGCGACAGGAGGTAAGCGCACTTATGACCCGCCTCGCCGAGCGCTTCCCGGATACCAACGAAGGGCGCGGCATGAGGGTCGAACCGCTGCGCTCCGATGTTGTTGGCGACGCGGCTTCAGCAGTCTATGTCCTTATGGGAGCCGCAGGCTTTGTCCTTCTCATCGCATGTCTCAATGTGGCCAATCTCTTCGTGGCACGCGGCATGAGCGAGTCGCGCGAGACAGCCGTGCGCACGGCGCTTGGTGCCAGCCGCAGCAGACTCGTGGGCGAACGCCTCGTGGAGAGCATTGTGATAGCAGTTGCTGGCGGAGTGGTGGGAGTGTTCGTTGGCCACCTTGGAGTGCGTGCGCTCATCGCGGTCAGCCCGGACTCTCTACCGCGCGCCGAGTCCGTGGGGATTGATGGCACGTTAATGCTTTTTGCAGTTGGTGCCACGCTGTTGACGGGTGTCGTGTTTGGCGCATGGCCCGCACTTCGGGCCTCGCTTGCCGATCCTGGCGACGCTCTCCACGAAGCTTCGCGGGGCAACAGTTCAGGACGTGGAAGTCGTTCGGCACGCAATATCCTTGTTGCATCGCAGGTCTCACTCGCACTCGTATTGCTCTTTGGTGCGGGAGTGCTTATGCGATCATTTGCCGCTCGACAGAACGTCCAACTTGGCATAACATCCCAGGGTGTTGCTACCTTTGAGATCAATCTGCCGGAGTCGCAATATGGGCAGGGCGACGAGCGCATACAGCTGCACCATACGCTGACAGACCGACTACGCGCCCTACCTGGTGTGGTTGCAGTCGGGGCCACCTCGTGGCTGCCTGCCAATGGAGAGTACCACCATTGGGGTTATTCATTCACGGATGACGGAGGAGAGCGAAGGAGCTTTGGTGCCAACGCGCGGATCGTAAGCGGTGACTTTTTTAAAGCGCTCGATATTCCCCTGCTCAAAGGAAGATACTTCGAGCCAAACGATCGCAGTGATACTACGCTTTATGCGATAGTCAGTAGCTCACTGGCTACCGCAGCCTACGGTAGTGCTGACCCGATTGGCAAGACGTTCGGCTTTGGCAGTGGGACCCATACAATAGTTGGTGTAGCGCGCGACGTAGCAATCTCAGCCGATGGCACCGGCCACAACGTGGTGTATATCAACCATGACCAGTACGCAAACGACCGCAACTGGAGCCTTACCTACGTCGTACGCAGCGCAGTACCGGCCGATCAGCTCATCGGCCCGGCACGAGAAGCACTCCGTTCAATAGACCCTGCCCTGGTGCTCCACCAACCCAGAGCACTTGAGAAGATACTGGCAACGCACCACGCCCGCGCACGCTTCACTTTGTTGCTTCTTGCCACCTTTGCCGCGGTTGCCGTCTGCCTGGCTGCAGTCGGCGTATACGGCGTCCTGTCGTACTCGGTGGCGCAACGCACGCGTGAAATCGGTGTGCGTCTGGCATTGGGTGCCAGACCCTCCCAGTTACGTGCCGACGTCGTCAAGCAGGGCCTGAAACTCGGAGGCGGCGGGATGTTGGTCGGCCTTGTAGGTGCACTCGCACTCAGCCGCGTTCTGGCGAGTCTGGCCTTTGGCGTAAGCATCAGAGATCCACTGGTGTTCGCAATTGCCATAACGACGCTTGCGCTCGTGGTCCTGGCTGCTTCTTACATACCGGCCCGACGCGCCACACGCGTCGAGCCGAGTGAATCATTGCGTGACTAGGGTATTCAGGCTAGCGAGAACAGCAGGTCTACATAGGAGCGCGTCGCGCCATCGATTCCGGCAACTTTCGGATTCGATGATTCGATGAGGTAGTACTCGTCAGGCGCATGCGCTCCACCCCCATGGCCAAGACCGAACTGACCCGCAGCCAGGTTCAGCGGCGCTCCGGTAAAAGTCACCCCCGGCCACGACCCGGCAAGCCTCGGCCAGAGTAGTGGATCGATTCCTGACTTCCGGTACGTCGCGAGCATTGCCTGGACGAGCTTTGAATCTGCCGGCGTCGACGTTGGATCGTAACCGCCCGTCATGTTGACCTCGATGTCTCCAAAGCCATGCTTGGCCAGGTGCGCCTTTAGCAGAACCAGGGTCTCCTTAGCCGTCATGTCGGGTACCAGTCTCATATCGATTTTTGCGACAGCACGGTGGGGCAGTATCGTCTTTCCACCCGGACCGGTATAGCCGCCGACGAGCCCCTGAATGTTGATCGTTGGCTGAGAGACGAGACGCACAAGCGACGTCTCCCACGGTTCGTTTGCAAACCAGTGTTGGACCCCCAGTGCGCGCTTGGTGGCTTCTTCATTTCGCTTTGGGATTGCCTCGTTCAGGATGCGGCGAAGCTCGGGACTGAGCGGCTTGACCTTGTCAAAGAACCCGTCGACTGCGGGAGTATGGCCATCCTCTTTTACCAGTGTGTTTAGCGCCTGCACGAGGTGCCATACCGGACTATCGATATGAGCAAAGAGGCTGGAATGCACGTCGTGTTTGGGGCCCCTTCCCCACTTTTCGCCGGTTGAGACCAGCTCGAGTTCTACAATGCCTTTGGCGCCGAGATTCACCTGCACCGATCCATCGGGATCCTGGTTGCCGAGAGGGATGATTATTCCGACGCACTTTTTCAGGGCGGCTTCGATGTGCGGTTTGAACGCGATCTGTGAAAAGTTCGGTGATCCTATCTCCTCTTCTCCTTCACAGATCAGTACCACGTTTACGGGAAGCTTCTGGTTGGCCGCCCTTAAGGCGTGGAGCGCGGCCAGAAAGGCCACCTGCGGTCCTTTAGTGTTTGTCGCTCCCCGACCGACGATCACTTTGCCTAACCCTGGCTTATCCACGAGTCTCGCTTCGAGCGGCGGAGAGCTCCATTCGGCGGGATCGTATTGCTTTACGTCGTACATGAAGTAGACGCCAAGTGTATTTGGAGCACCCGCGTCCAGCGTCGCAAATACTCCAGACTTGCCGGCTGTGGGCACAACCTCTACGTGTTGAAAGCCAGCCTCGCGCGCCAGACGCGCCATGTACTCAGGTCCCTCCGGATAGCCCTTGTTCTCGGCGGCAATCGAGGGAACGGCAATCCAGTCCTGAAGCATCTTGACTGTGGTATTGTGCCGAGCAGCGATCTGAGCTGAAATCGCATCCTGACCACTTGGCACAACACCCGAACTCAAGGCACTGGTAAAACGAGGATCGAGAATACCGTTGCTGCCGAGGGCCAAGGCGGCCGTGGCAGCGGCAGATCCGTGCAGGAACTTTCGGCGGCTGAGCTCCCCTTCGTGAACGCGCGCTCCGGATTCGGATTCCTTGCTCATAAGTTTTCTCATTGGGGGCTGGCTGGATTCGACTTTCGTGGCTCGTCGGAGCCGAATCTGTAGCCTTAGGCTTTTCGGCGGAAGAACGCCGGAGCTACGCGGAGACTGCAACGGCAGGTAGCCGAGGAAGTACACGTAATAACGCGGAAACTACAGCAGCGCCCGAATAGAACTGGCGGGGTCGTACAGCACGCAGCGTGTGCCGTATAGCTTGAAACGAGCAGCCTGTTGCGTCACTTGAGTCTGTACTGAAGTGCGCCCGACGGGCAGCGTTTTACCTGTTCCGCCACCGCTTCAGCGCTGGCAAGTTCGGGCCTCACCCATCGCTTTCGTTTGACGTCAAATACTTCGGGCAAGCCGCGGACGCACACACCTGAATGCTGGCACACCGCGGGGGCAAAGGTGACCACGATTTCGTCGGTCTCGTAAACCTGAAGATCTCTAGCCATGGCGTCCTGGGTGGGCTCCACTATCAAATAATCCCGTGGAGGCGAGTCGCGCCATACCACCACGGTCACGATCGCTGCCGTAGCGGGGCGACCATACGGATCGGCGTCGCAGATTGCCCTTCTAGCCGTCTCGACCGCGTCAAAGTCGTGTGCTATGGTAATTGACCGCTGACGACAAGGCCATGATTCGCACCTTACGAAGCACTATCAGCGCGTTCGCATTTGCGATCGCTCTCGCTCCATCCATTGCCGCTCAAGACGGATCGCTTGCCGGCCTCGATGCCTACATAACTAAAGCACTGACGGAGTGGCAAGTCCCAGGGCTGGCTATCGCCGTTGTGCGGAACGACTCCGTGATCTATGAGCGTGGCTTTGGCGTCCGCGAGTACGGCAAACCTGGCAAGGTCGACGAGAATACCCTCTTTGCCATCGCATCCACGAGCAAGGCGTTTACAGTTGCCGCGTTGGGCACCCTGGTCGACGAAGGCAAGCTCGACTGGGACGATCATGTAAGCAAGACCATGCCCGAGTTTCAGCTCCCGGACCCTTTTGCGACCCGCGCACTCACCGTGCGTGACCTGCTCACCCACCGTGTGGGCATCCCGCGGAGTGACAACCTCTGGATAGTTGCACCGTTTGATCGCGCCGAGATCCTGCGGCGCGTTCGCTACCTCGACGCATCCGATGCTTTTCGTTACGAATACGGCTACAACAACCTCATGTTCATTCTGGCAGGCGAACTCGCCGGAAGGGTCGCCGCGACCAGCTGGGACGACCTCGTTTCAACAAGGATCTTCAAGCCGTTGGGTATGAGCCGCAGCACGACTCGAACAGCCGTCGCCAACGCGGATGGCAACGTTGCGTCCTCACATGTTCGCGTCGAAGGTGAACCATTCCCCGTGAAACGCCGCAACTATGACAACATCGGCGGAGCAGGTGCCATATTCTCAAGCGCGCACGACATGGCCCAATGGATCCGTATGCACTTGAACGCCGGTACCTACCAGGGTCATCAGGTCCTGAAACCGGCTACCCTGCGAGAGATGTACATGCCGCAGACCGCAATGCGCACCGATACAGCCAGCGAGCGAATGTTCCCCACAACTCACTTTCGCGCTTATGGCCTTGGCTGGTTCCTACAGGACTACCACGGCCGGAAGCTCGTACACCACTCCGGTTCAATCAATCAGACGCGTACCCACGTGGCGATGATTCCCGAAGAGAAAATCGGCGTGGTCGCCATGGCCAACATCGGATCCAGCAATTTGCAGCAGGCGCTCATGTACAGGGTCCTGGACGCCCTAATGGGAAACGCGCCGCGCGACTGGAGCAGCGAGTATCTGACCAATGCTCGGCGAGGCGACGAACGTTCAGCCGCACAGGCGCGCGACCTGGCCGCAAGCCGCCTCAAGGAAACGTCCCCCTCATTACCGCTGGAGCGTTACGCCGGCAGCTACGAAAGCGAAGTCTACGGACCAGTCCCCGTGCTCATGGAGAATGGCAAGCTGGTACTCAAATACTCCGAGGACTTTACCGCAGACCTCGAGCACTGGCACCAGGATACTTTTGTGGCCAAGTGGAGGCGAGCCGGAAGCGGCCGATCGTTTGTAACGTTCTCGCTCGATAATCGCGCGCGAGTGACGGGACTCGATCTGGATGAAATTGGCGCAGCTCGACGCGTGCGACGTTAGGCGGGCACGTTAGGGGGGACGCGTTAGGCGGGATACGTTAGGCGGGATACGTTAGGCGGGATACGTTAGCGCCATCACGCACTGACTCTTATACGTTCATCATCCGCAACGCATCGCCCAGCACCTTCGTTGCATCTCGCAGCGCCTCGGGCGATGCAGCGCCAAAGCCGAGCACCAGTCCCTGCTTTCGATTGGGCCCAAGGTAGCATGAAGAGAGAGTTGTCGCAGAAACGCCCCTCTGATGCAAATGCCAGACGAGCCCCTCTTCGTCCAGTGTTCGCTCAAACAACACCGGTACGTGCAATCCACCGTCCGCATTCAGTACACGCAAGGCAGCGCCGCAATTCCTTACTAGACCACTCAGCAGTGCATTACGCCGCTCAAGGTAGATGTTGCGCATGCGACGCAGATGACGCGCAAAGTGTCCCTCGCCGATAAACTCTGCGAGGGCCAACTGGAGCAATGACGGCGGGAAGAAGTCGAAAGCGCGCCTCTCCGCGAGAAAACGCTCACAAAGACTGCGCGGTACTACCAGGTACCCAATGCGTGCTGCCGGATAGAGCGCCTTGCTGAAGGTGCCTATGTAGATCGTGCGATCGTGTGGATCCATCCCCTGCAGAGCACCAAGAGGACGGCTCACATAGCGGAATTCGGAGTCATAGTCGTCTTCAAGTATCCACGCCCGATTCCGCTGAGCCCACTCGATGAGAGCCAGGCGGCGCCCCGCCGACATCGAAACCCCCAAGGGATATTGATGCGAAGGTGTCACATAGACGGCGCGCACCTGCCGCATACTCGCTGCCTTTTTTCGACTCGCCCCACGCAGGAGCTGCTCTGGATTGACCCCCTCATCGTCGACCGGCATCCGTACAACTCGCAAATGCCGGGACTCAAAGGCCATCTGCGCTCCAAAATACCCGGGCTCTTCGATGCCGATTCGATCACCAGGCGATAGCAGGACCGCAACCGCAAGCTGCAACGCAGCCTGCGATCCGGAGACAATGATCACTTGATCCGGTTCGCACTTGACCGCCCGGGCCGCCCTCAGATGATCAGCAACGGCTTCGCGCAAGGCGGGTAGTCCTGCCGGATTCCCGTATGACATCTGAGCCAAAGACAAGGAACGGGCGTGACGTGCTACGATGCGCCCCCATAGCGTGTGTGGAAACTCATCCAGCGCCGGCACACCTATCTGGAATGCACCAAACGGCCGAAAGGTTGGGAACATCGGGCTCGGCACCGGCGTGCTGGGTGCTGCATCCCGCGGCTGAGGCCTACCTCCTGAGACGCCGAGCAACTCGTCGGGCAGTGCTTCGTTGACAAAGGTGCCCGAACCCGTTCGACCAGTCAGATATCCTTCGTGGAGTAATTGCTCGTACGCGCTCAACACGGGGAATCGGGATACGCCAAGTTCCATCGCCAGCGAACGGGTCGAAGGGAGCCGTTGTCCACGACGAAGCCTGCCCTCGAGAATTGCCTGCCTGACGCCGTCGTAGACTTGCCGGTGTAGCGCCTTCTTGCCGTCCCGGCTGACTTCGAACAGTGAGAAAGTGGTCATGCTGATAATATCTAAAATGGTGCTGTCACCAATACCACTATACGGCAATAGTTGGGGGCTCGCGAGAGAGCCTTCCCCACCACACGCATGACACTTTCAAACAGCACCGACGACCTGCGTCAAACGGCGTCGTGGCATCCTGTTGCGGCGACAAGCGCGGATCAAGCGCTTCTTACTACTGCAAGGCTCCTCTATGGAGTCATGGTCATTGGTTTTGCCGTCCTCGCACTGACGTTTGTCGATTCTGTGCACCAGTTGCAGCCTCTTGACCTCTTCCTGGCAAAGGGATTCCTCCGCAGCGCACTATCGACCCTGACCGGAGGGCTGCTGTTTGTAGTTGGCCTATCGATTCTCACCGGCTATCGGGTGGATCGTTTTGCTTCGATCCTTGGCTTGTTCTTTGTTCTATGGATCATAACGCTTCAGATCCCGAGCGCATTCCTGGCTCCGCAGCTTCTGCGCTCGCCGTGGTGGGTTCGCACCTTCGAAACGCTCGCACTTGCCGGAGGGGCGCTGGTACTCGCGGGCGCGGCCCGAACTGACAACAGGGAGCGCTTTCTCAATGCCGGGCGTGTATTCTTTGGCATCTCGCTCCCAGTGTTTGGAGTGTTGCACCTCGTTTACTCTGAGAACGTGGCTACACTGGTCCCTGATTTCTATCCCTGGCCACTCTTCTGGGCATATTTCACCGGCACCGCAAACATCGTAGCGGGGATCGCAATAGCATCAGGAAAGCTGGCTCGGCCCGCTGCCCTCCTCACCGGCGCGATGTACGCTACTTATGCCGTCACGCTGCACATCCCACGTGCTATCACCGTACACATGCCGCAACTGACCGGCGATGCGACAGCATTGCAGGGTGCACGAGCTGGGCTCACCAGCATGTTTATCGCAATAGGCATGTGGGGCACGGGCTGGATTGTTGGAGCTAGCATCCGACAGTCCAACAAGTGATATGCTCAAGAGTTTGCCCCAGCGTCAAGCACGCTACAGGCACGTACCACTCATTGAAGCATTGGGGCCGACTTTCCTCGCCAGCGCTCTCTACACTAGCCGAACAATAGCTGTCACTCGCCACGGACCTCGCGGAAAAAGCTCACAAGATCGATCGTGAGTGGAGGAGTAGCGTCGTCTGGCTGCCACTCTATAGTCTCATAGAAGTAGTCCGGCACTTCGGCACGCGGGGTCCAGCGTTCCACCGAGCGAGAATCTGTGTCCACTATCCAGTACTCTGGTACGCCACGCGCTTGATATTCTCGCCGTTTAGTAAAACGATCGGATCGCGTCGTTGACGGAGAAAGCACCTCAATCGCGAGTGTTAGCCGGCCAACCGATTCGAAGCTTTCGGCAGGCTTCCCATCTACCAGCGGCATGGCCAACACGTCTGGTTGTAGTTCTGTATAGTCTGACCACCTAACTGCCGTGGGTGCCACGAGAACCTCCTGTCCAACACTCTCCGCATATTGGTGCAACCGATAAGCCAGGCGGAGCACTGTCCTCTGATGAAGGTTCGTAGGCGCGGGAGTCACCAGCAACTCCCCGTCGATGACTTCGTAGCGGTTGCCGTCTTGCGGAATCGCGTGGATCTCGTCCACAGTCCAATTGGTTCGGTCGGCGAGTGGCATGCCCATAGGGTACGCTCGGCTTTGGGGAGAATGCAATGGCACATCGGGACCGGTTAAGGCCACCATTGCTCAAGTTCCGTATCATTCTGTCCCCGGGCGCATCAATTCATTTCTGAACTCGTGACTCTCTCTGCACACTAGCTGGAACAGATTACTTCAGTCCGGCCACTTCAAGGGCCGCATCACGGGCAGCCGCAAGTCGCGCGCGCCCCTGCTCCATAGCCGCCTCGAACTCCGGGCCCTGCACCTCTGATCCAAGATCGCGGAAAGTATCAAGCGCCCTGACGTACCAGTCCGCCCAGGTCTCTATAATCTCGCGCTCCTGCGCCGCGTCGCCCTGACCCTTCAGGGCCTGTGCACTCAAACTAGCTTCTGCGGTGAGTCGCATTTCGCCGGCGCGTACCAGCTCATTTACCAGCCCGACCGCCATTGGTTCGTCCACACTCGTTAGGGCAAGTGCAGACACGAGAGCGGTTACTCCTACATTCTTTAGTTCCGCAGGAGAAACCATCTCGATACGATCGCGATCGGTGTGGTAGAACTGATCGGTAAAGTGCCAGAACAGAAGGCCCGGTTTGCCCGCGCGCAGGAATGGGGTGTGGTCGCTCCCGCCCTCAAAGGGATTTGTCTTTACAACCCAACCATTTGTTGCAGCCTGTTCGAGAGCGCGGTTGAGTACAAAGTCGTTGAAGTAGTGCGGCGTCATATCCTCTTTCTTAAGGGGACTACCACCCCATTCGCTATGCTTGTCTTCTCCTCGCGTCCAGATGGCTGAAGGATCGGGCATTTTTTCGATGAGAAACGTTCCGCCAGTCTTCTCGGTGTCCTCGCCTACCATATCCAGAGAGAGGCCCCAATTTATCCCGCGTGCCCGAATGGAATCCTGCTGGATGTACCTCGCAGTAGAACTTATCTCCAGGCCCCAAAGCATCGTGATGGTGCGCGCCGGGGCGACCTTGCCGCTCTTGATCAGTTCGGCAGCAACGCGAGCCATCTCTACCTGAGCGCCAACACCAGAAGCATTGTCGTTCGCACCTGGCTCTTGTACATGCGCGCTGAACACAAACCTCTCGTCCGGGTGCGACTTGCCGCGCAACTCGGCGACTACCGCCTGCTCTATGGCATTAGGTATCCACTGTACACTCGCAGCCACACGCACGCTCACGGGCCCGCGTGCCAGCGCCGCGCGCAAACGCTCGCGAGCATCGTAGGAGAGCACAATACCCCACGATCTCACTGTCGTGTCACGGGGGATACCACCGAACTGGATCGATGTCCTGTTCTTTTCGGGCTGCAGATAAGCGGGGAGCGAATACGCGAGCACGCCTAACGCCCCCCGTTTCACTACCGCCTCGTTAAAGAGTCGGCCGACGCTCGTGTTAGCGAAAACGATCTTTCCACGTACGCTGGCGGCGTCCAGTTCCGCAGGACTACCATCTCCCGCGTCGACCAGTTCTGCAGTTACACCTGAGGGATCGGTCGAATAGGAGTTAGTCGCCAGCATGTTGCGATTTGTGGACCACCGCAACACCGGCTCTCCTTCCCCAACTATCTCGAGCGAAGCATCAAGTGGTTCCCAGGCCGGCGATCGCATGGGGTAGCGCTCTATCCGATAGGTGAGTGGAGCTTGCGACCTTGCGCTGTCGTCGCGCACGTAGCCCGCAGCTTCGAGCCGCTCTGCAATGTGCGCTATACTAGCGTCAAAGCCTCGATTGCCGGGCCAGCGCACAAACTGGTCGAGATATGCAACGGTTTCGAGAGCTCTTTCACCTGAGTACGCGGGCCGCACCAGTGCGGCTATTGCTGCGGTCGGTGACTGTGCCGTGCCCTCTGACATGGGACGGACAGCACACGCAGTCAGAATGAGTGCCGCAAATAGGGTGCGCATTTGGTGTGCTCTCGACCTGGTCTTCATGGCTTGCGCGTCGGAGTACCGGGGACCTCGGCAGCACGCAGCTCACCTATTTCGCGAAGTATCCCCTGCACTGTTGCTTCAACAACCAGACGTCCCTTTTCACGCGTCGCTAGAGTGGCGTCACCCCAAACACCTGAAGCGGAGTACGTTCCAGGTCCATCTGCCTTACGAGTTAGACCGCCGGTGCCGCGCTCGCTGTCGTCTTTGACAGCTTTGCTCATATCGACCCTATCCGGAGCGATGTAAAGCATCATTGAAGTCTCGATCTCGTCGGCGTGTGTGCCGCGCGCTTGCTGTTTGACCTGTGCCTCTACCGGACCTGCTATCTCAATGATGTTCGTAAATCGCATCGTTATACCCTCAGCAGCCAATACCTTCACTGCTGCGTCGAGTGGCCTAAGCGTCGATACTCCGGTGTTGAGGACATAGAAGCGCCGTGGGCCGTAGTTGGCAAGGCTTCTCACAATCTGTACTACTAGATCGCGCGCGGTTTCGAGTTCAAGGTGCGTTGAGCCGGGATATTCGACAAATGCAGGATAGAAGTTGTAGTTCACGATTGGCGCCATAATCACATTTGACGCTGCGAGGACGCGATCTCGGAGGTACCGCGCCATCACAAAATCGTTGTCCAGCCTCAGGTGCGGTCCATGCTCCTTTGCCTCCGCCCCCAGCGGGATCACTACAATAGCCTCCCGAGTGAGCAGGTTCTCGGCTTGCTGCCACGTGAGGTCGGCGAGCATCACCCCGCGTGCCCTGCTACCCTGGGCATCGAGAGTCCCAGACGAGCCAAGAGCAAGCAGAAGTATTGCCGAACTATAGCCGAGCCGGTGCATAGGCTTCTCAGAGGTGTCGGACTCGGCAATTCTATCCCAAACGCGCCCGTCCAGCAACGACAACCGGGCTCGCCAGCGAAACTTGCTCTGGCAATTAGACTCCACCCGTATGACGCACCACCACGATCCTTCAGGGTCGCAAGCTCATGAGCCACATCCTGGTCACGAGCATCGAGAGGAGGCACCCGCTCAGCCTGCGCACCATCATCGCGCTTCGCCGGTGTCGGGCAACCCGGATTTGACACACCAAGCATCCGTTGCGCACGGCGCGCATGACCATGGTGCAAGCGGGGATCAACATTCTGGTCATGACAAACACTCTGGTCATGATAAGCACGCCGGCCACAGTGTCGCGATGTTTCGCGATCGCTTCTGGATTGCGCTGGCCCTGACTATCCCGACGGTCATCTGGGGCCACATGCTCACGTCGGCGTTAGGCGTCATGCCTCCCCACTTCCCGGGCTCAACCTGGATCGCACCAATTTTTGGCACCCTCGTGTTTGCGTACGGCGGTATGCCCTTTCTCAAAGGTGCGGTAGGTGAGTTGCAGGCAAGACTGCCAGGAATGATGACGCTGATCGCGCTGGCAATTATTGTTGCTTTCGCCTTCAGTGTGGCAGTGCTTCTGGGATTCCCGGGGATGGCCCTCTGGGAAGAGTTGGCTACGCTAGTCACGATCATGCTCCTGGGACACTGGATCGAGATGCGATCGATCGACCAGGCCCAGGGTGCACTCAATGAACTCGCAAAGCTTCTTCCCGACACCGCCGAGCGTGTGACCACGACAGGCACGGAGGAAGTTCCTGTATCGGTACTGGTTGCTGGTGACGTAGTGATGGTGCGACCAGGCGCCCGCATTCCCGCCGATGGCATTGTTCAAAGTGGCGACAGCAGCGTCGATGAATCGATGCTTACCGGAGAATCCGCGCCGGTCAAAAAGGGCGAAGGCGACAAGGTGATTGCCGGCACCGTCAACTCGGCAGGAGCACTGCGAATCGAGGTGACGAATACGGGTGACAGCACTGCCCTTGCCGGGATTATGCGATTGGTTGCACAGGCGCAGAGTTCTCGTTCCCGCGCGCAGGCGCTTGCCGACCGTGCGGCGTTTGCGCTCACTCTAATAGCTATCGCGTCAGGCCTTGTGACGTTGATAGTCTGGCTTGCCATCAGGAGCGACTCTCCAGCGTTTGCGATCGAGCGCATGGTCACGGTTCTGGTGATTGCATGTCCGCACGCGTTAGGCCTTGCCGTACCTCTCGTTATCGCCATCTCTACAACACTCGGCGCCAGGAACGGCCTACTGTTACGAGACCGTCGTGGACTTGAGGAGGCGCGTAACCTGACGTCAGTTGTCTTTGACAAGACCGGTACTCTCACGTTAGGCGAGCATCGTGTTACTGACTATGTAACAGTTGATGACGTCGAGCGTACTCAGGCCTTAAGGCTTGCAGCAGCCGCGGAGTATGCCGCCGAGCATCCGATTGCGCGCGCGATCGTAAAGACGGCGGAGGAGGAGGGAGTAGAGATCCCCAGAGCCACGACGTTCGATTATACGCCTGGTCGGGGAGTCCAAGCCGCCGTGGACGGTCAGCAGATAATGGTTGGAGGCCCTGGGATGCTCAAGGCCGTTGGTGCAACTCCTGAGCCAGCGCTCCGGGACTTCGCGACGACCGCATCCGCGCGTGG
>CAZYTS010000077.1:0-16514 GCA_964649855.1 uncultured Gemmatimonadaceae bacterium | reverse complement strand
GCCCTCATCGCCGGCATGGCGTCCTCGCCCTCATCGCCTGCATTGCCATCCTCGCATTCATCGCCTGCATTGCCATCCTCGCCTTTCCTCGCCCTCATCGCCTGCAAAACGTCCTCGCCCGCTTCGCCTACTTGGCCCTCACCGCTGCCAGTTCCAGCAAATGGCCTTTGTGGCCGACTCCCACTGACGTAGCTCGCACCTGAGCTATCCGCTCGCGGTCCACTTCGGCACCGTGCGCTGCTGGGTTCCTCAGTTTGCGTAACTCCTCGAGCACAGGTGGCAGGCTCGCTGCAAACCAGTCACCATTTGTCAGCCGCGCCTTGAACCACGTGTTTCTCTCCTGTGAGTCGTTAATCAGGTGACGCAAGTCGCCAAGTCCTAGATGCACCTGATCGGTCGGGACGTCGATCTCCCGGTCCTGCAGCTCAAAGGTGCGCAGCGGCTCACTAGCGCCGGCGAGAGACTCGCGCACAACCCGGTTCAGCTGCACCTCGTACGCCTTGGCGAGGTTGACGAGCACCGGCGAAAGGTCAAAGGCCGCGTCGTTCCGATGCGTGCGATACAATTGCTCAGCCGTGGCGATAAACGACCGCGCCGAGGGATGAAGGTTGCTCCACAACCTGATCCCAAAGCGGTTGTCGCGAAGATCCCGCTGCACCTCGCCGGTGCCTGCTCTCTCTGCGTCAAACTCCACCCAGTACGATCCTCCGGTGAGCTCGTTCCGCGCGCTCACGTCAAACCAGGATGCGCCGTCTGGTCTGACTACTACCAGTGGCAGGTCCACCATTCCGCCGTAAAGAGAGACCCTCTGGTCATTGTAGCGAGTGTTACGCAGCCTCCTCAGCTCCTCTGTAACCGCGGTGGTGTCGTCCAGAACCAGGCGCCTGATGTCACCTAACTTGAACCAGCAGTCAGCGGCCTCCGAGCGTTCGAAATAGTACGGAGGAATGTGTGGCTTTGCAGCAGGATCCTTGCGCACGTCTCCCGTTGTCACACCAATCAGATGCGCCACATACAGCGACCTGTAGTCCGTAAGATAGATGTTCAGTTCATACGTTTCGGCAGAACTGAGTTGATCACAGACCTTTACCACGTCGTCCAGATGAGGTAACGGGGCCTGTCGATACTGTGAGCGCAGTTTTCCCCACCATACGTAGACGTCGGCAGTACTCCCCTTGCTCCGGGACTGCCGCGCATGTTCCAGCAGAACCGCAATGTGCGCGTCCATTGCGTCGGACTCGTACGACGGGTTCCATACTGCCAGGAGATGTCTTGTTGTTGCGGGCATTGCTACTGACTAAGTGCTGAAAGGATCCGCGTGGCCAGTTCATCAAAGTAGGGCGCATCTCCACCGGGGCTCGGCCCCATGCGTACCATCACAAACTCGCGCGACGGAATAATCATCACAGTCTGCCCCATGTGTCCCGCCATCCAGTAAGCATCCTGAGGGAGGCGTGGCCTGGCTCCTCCCTTATTGAGCCAGAAGAGTCCACCGTAACCGCGACTCGCGTCTCCCGGCGCCGGCGTCGACACAAACTCGGACCAGTTGGTGGGCAGTAGCCGCTGGCCCTGCCAAACACCGTCGTTTAGATAGAGAAGTCCAAGGCGCGCCCAGTCACGAGCACCGCCAAAGTCAAAGCCCGTTATGATAAAGTTGCCCCATGCGTCGGTCTCGAGCACAAAGCTGCGCGCCCCAATTTTGTCAAAGAGTTCTCGCTGCGGAAACGAAAGCCAGTCCTCACCACGCTCTTGAACGATTCGCCGGGCTATTTCCATCAGAGCGAGCGGATCGGAGTTGCGATACCTCCAGACGGTTCCAGGTTCTAAACGCAGCGGCTGATTTACTGCGTACGCCGAAGCATCCAGTGCGTCGAAGTAGAGCCTGAAGTGCTCATTGTCGGCGGAATACGACTGACGCGGGTTGAGGCCAAAGTTGTTGAAGTCGAGACCGCTGGACATGTTGAGCAGATCGCGGATGCGGATCTGACGTCGCGGGTCCGTGCCACTTTGCCATTCCTTCAAGGGTGCTTGCTGATCAAGTGAAAGCAAGCCTTTATTAGTCAGAACACCAATAAGTGTGGCAGCAATGCTCTTTCCCATCGACCAGGAAATCTGTGGAGTGTAGGGTCCCCAGCCTTCCGCGTAACGCTCCGCCACGATCTTGCCTCGATGAATCGCGATCACCGCGCGCGTATTCTGCGCGCGCGTCAATCCTGCATCGTTGAACGCCCAGTCGAGGGCAGCTTCGATCCTGGCACGATCAAGCGCCCCTTCTGGCGCGAGTGCATTGCGATCCCCCGTGGGCCAGTCAGCCGCAGCATCGCCTGGTGCACGGCTTACTACTCTTGAGGGTGCATAGAAGGCATCGTTGGACCCCGTTGGGAGAATCACGCACCCCTGATCACCGCGGTATCTGGCAGTTCTCTGGCCCACCGCGGGATCGATGATAGTAGCTGACTTGGAGGCGGTGTCTACGCGGTAGGTGAAATCGTTCTCCCAGCCAAACCCGGCAAAGCGTGCAATATCCTCGGCGATTACCGCATCAGCGTTGCGCTTGTAATCGCGGCCCACGACCCAGAGGCCGGCACACAAATGATGCGCATTGATGCCGAGTGCATACCAGGTGGCCATGCTGTCAGCGAGCTGGAGACGCTGAGCGCTACTCTGCGCCCCTGCATGTGGTGATAACAGGGCAAGCAGGGCCACGCAGACGACACCACGAAATAGCTTCGGCATTGTGATCGATTACCCCCGTCGTATTACTGTGGAAACTTGAAGCCGGAGCGCACGAGAGCAAGTCGTGCATTGGCCGACCGCCCCGCGGCCGAAGCGGAACCAAGCCCATGGCTCAATAGAACCACTGTGGCTCGGGGCTGTGACTACAATCGTCAGGCGTTTGTGCCTCCGGATTCTTGTTGACACCATGACCTAAACGGCTTAGGATAGCCCTCAAGTACTTACCTAAGCAGCTTAGACCATGCCAGTTCGCAAAGAAGCTGTGCCGGATCTTGAGGTGATGTACGGGACTCTCGATCTCTTGATTCTCAAGACATTGAGCTGGGGACCTCGACACGGTCTCGCTATCCTCCTTTGGATTCACGAGGTCACCAACAACCGGCTGCTGATAGAAGAAGGTGCCCTCTACCCAGCCTTGCACCGTATGGAAAAGAGAGGGTGGCTTTCCGCGGAATGGGGCACAAGTGACAAGGGACGACAGGCCAAGTTTTACTCTATCACCTCTCAGGGACGCCAGGCGCTCGCAGCACAGGTAAAGCGCTGGTCTCAGTACACGCAGGTCGTGGACCTCCTTTTGCGGGCGAGGGCAGTCCCATGAAAGACAAATCACGGAGCGGCGACGAAGGCTCCGGACGGAGGAGGTTCAGCCTTCCTTCCAACCCCTCCAGGGTGAGGGGCCTGGTAGAGCGCGAGCTGCAGTTCCACGTGGAGGAGAGAATCGAAGGCCTCATGGCGCAGGGCATGTCGCGCGCCGAAGCAGAGAGTCAGGTGCAACATCTCTTTGGAGACTACACTCGATACCGCGAGGAGATCGCGGGGATAGATACCAGCATGATCAGAGATCAGAACAGGAGGGACTTTGCGGGCTCGTTGATACAGAGTGTCAGGTTGAGCCTTCGCACCTTGCTCAGGACTCCGGCATTTACCACGCTTGTGCTGATCACGCTGGCGCTTGGGATTGGCGCCACAGCCGCGATCTACAGCGTCGTCTATGCGGTAGCTCTCAAACAGTTGCCCTACCCCGACCCTCAAGAGCTCGTTGCCCTCAAACACCCGGCTTCGGTACCCGGTAGCAGCGAGACAAAGTGGGGATTGTCGGTGGCTGGGTTCCACTACGTTGACACCGAGAGCAAAGCGCTCGCACAACTCGGCGCATTTCGCACATATAGTGCTACTGTCATCGAGAACGGTGAGGCGTCGCGCGTTCCGGCTGCTGCAGTTACTTCGGGTCTCGTGAGTACTCTGGGTCTCAATGCTGTTCTGGGCCGCAGCATCCTGCCTTCGGACGACGTTCCTGGAGCAGAACCAGTGGTGGTAGCCGGACACAGCGCCTGGGTTAGCCGCTACGGCAGCGATCCAACTCTGGTTGGGAGAACGATTGATTTTGGCGGTTATACGGCGCGAGTCGTGGGTGTGATGAGAGATGGAGCTGTGCTTCCACACATAGACGTGGGCGCCACCGGGAGCACTGGCGGTGCGATGCAGAGGGCGGATTTCTGGTTTCCGATGCGCATCGACTTCTCCCAGCCTCCGGTCAACTCGCACTACCTGTACGCCGTCGGTCGACTCGCTCCGGGCGCAACGATTGAACAGGCGCAGTCGGAGTTCTCACAACTCACAGCGCGCTTTCCCGAGCTTTTCCCAACTGCGTACAGACAGGCGTTCATGCGCGACTACGGCTTCAGGTCAGCGGTCACTCCTCTCCGTTCCGACGTTGTGGGAACAACCGAGCGCATGTTGTGGCTTGTACTCGCTGCCGTGGGAGTAGTTTTTGTGATTGCGGCGGTCAACGCAGCCAATCTTTTCCTTGTACGCGCGGAAGTGCGAAGAAGGGACACTGCGATACGCTCGGCGCTGGGCGCAACCACGCGCCAGTTAGGGATGTTCCATGTGTCCGAGGGGCTGCTTGTGTCACTGACCGGTGGAACGCTCGGTGTGGTGCTGGCTGTGGTTGGACTCAAGGTCCTTCTGGCGATCGCTCCCTCGCAGCTTCCCAGGATGGACGAAGTGAGCGTTGGATGGCAGGCTATGGTTCTAGCGCTGGCGCTTTCCGTGATTTGTGGAACGTCATTTGGTCTTTTTCCGCTGCTCTCGCGCGGGAACAACCTAATAGCCTTGCGAGATGGCGGACGTGGAACAACCACCTCTCGCCTGAGACGGCACGTTCGCGGAGGCCTGGTCATGGGCCAGGTCGCACTCGCTCTCGTGCTGCTTGCCGCGGCCGGACTTATGATGCGCACCGTAATGGAGCTCAGTGCTGTGCGGCCCGGCTTTGATGCAACAGGAGTAGTTGCCGCTGACATTCCTCTGCCATCGTCTCGCTATCGCGGCTATGACGCCGTGATGGAGTTTCACCGCGCATTTGGGCAGCGTGTTGCCGCAATTCCGGGAGTCGAGAGCACCGGGATCGGCAGCCTTCCGTTGACTGAAATGGGAGGCTGTGCTGTGGTCTTTGCCGAGGGAATTATTCACTCGAGCGACGTGGCACCACCGTGTGCTGCGTCGGTGCTGGCCGGACCGGGGTACTTTGCCGCGCTTGGAATGCAGGTTCGTGGTCACGTTCCAGACTGGTCGGATCTGGACGGCAACTCGGGTGCAGTTGTCGTTACTCGCGCGCTGGCCGAGCGGCTGTGGCCCGGCCAGGATCCCATCGGAAAGGGACTGCGACCTAATGGCCCGCAGCCTCCATACTTTCGTGTGAGGGGGGTTGTTGAAGAGCTGCGTGGCACTGGGCTCGAACGGCCACCGACCGAAGTTGCCTTCTATCCGATCAGGCCAATCCCGGGAACGATGCTCTGGCAACCACCAAACTCAACAACCCTGATCGTCAAGACCACACTTGATGACCCATCGACTTTGACGTCCTCGCTTCGTACCGCCCTATCGGAGATCGATCCAACAGTACCGCTGGCAAATGTTCGAACGATGGAGAGCGTGGTGCGTGCCTCAACGGCAAGGACGACCTTTGTCATGACTCTCTTGAGCATCGCGGCAGTCATGGCGGTAGTACTCAGCGCCGTTGGACTCTATGGAGTCATTTCGTACCTCGTCACTCAGCGTCGCGGCGAGATCGGCGTACGCATGGCCCTTGGCGCACGCGTACAGCAGGTATCGGCAATGATCGTGCGCGAGTCGTTCCGACTCACGATACCTGGGGTGATAGCGGGAATTGCCATATCTCTCGCTGCCAACAGGCTGCTCGGTGCCCTTCTCTTCCAGGTCGAGCCCAATGATCCTCTTATCCTGGGTACTGTGTCAGCAGGGATCATCCTCGTGGCTTTGATCGCCAGTCTGGCACCGGCAAATCGCGCGGCGCGTGTAGACCCCGTCAACGTTCTGCGCGAGGACAGCTGAAGGCGCCAAAGCAACCGGACACTACATGTAAAATGCCGCTGGTGGTCTTTGACCCACCAGCGGCATTTTCTTTCCCCGGATTCTGCTATACGGCGTCGCTAAGGCTAGTGAATGAGAACTCGCGAGTTCTGATCGCAGGCACCACGATCGCCTGGCCGGTATTGCCGCTCTCGCTCGCGCTCACCCTTATCGAGTTCGACATTGCTTCGAGGTTGTTGAGCATGAAGATCGGCGACTCGTTGAAACGAAAGTTCTTGACGGCGCGCGTTACCTTGCCGTTCTCGATCAGGAACGTTCCGTCGCGCGTAAGGCCCGTATAGAGAATCGTACGTGGGTCTACAGCGCGGATGTACCAGAATCGCGTGACAAGGATTCCGCGTTCGGTCCCGGCAACGAGGTCATCAAGCGTGGCGTCTCCACCGACCATCTTGAGTCCGGCGCCACCACCACCAAAGCCACCGCCAAATCCGCCGCCCCCGCCACTACTGTTGGCAGTTTTCCCCTGCTTCTGTGCCCAGTATCTGTCATACGAAAGATTCTTGACCACTCCGTTCTCGATCCAGACGGTGCGCCCCAGCGGCAGTCCGTCGCCCCCAAAAGGATTGGTGCCAATGTCGGGATCCATGGGGTCGGAAAAGAGCGTCACACGCTCGTCCACTACCTTCATGCCAATCTTGTTTCCTCCTCCTTGTTTGGTAAAGAAGGAGCGGCCTTCGTCTGCACTACGTGCGTTAAAGGCACCTGCGAGTATCTGGACGAGGTTGCCCACGGCAGTTGGCTCGAGGACCACAGTGTAGCGTCCGGGCTCTATGGCCACGGCGTCTCGCGATGCACGCGCCTTCTGTATCGCAGTTGCGCCTAACGACGCCGAGTCGATCTTTCGCCAGTCCCAGTGCGACGAACCTCCCCAGCCCGATCCCTGTCCGTCAGGGGTGCGCACCGTTGTGGTAAGCACGGCCTGTGTAGTCCGTCCATAGGCAAAGAGGCCCTTGTTGTTCGCAATTGCCGTAGCAGTACCTCGTGACTCTATGTATCCGGTCGACACGAGTCCGGCAGCCCGGGCCGGTTCTGTAATCTTTCGGATCGCGTCAGCGCGCTCGACGGGGTCGAGCTGTGCGGTGGCGTCGCTCCAGCCGATAGCCTCCTGGTACTGCTGAGGGCCGAGCTCCGGCATGTCCTCAGGATCTTCTGGTGAGAGCCGAGCCAGAGCCTCGCTGTTGGCTACTGCCTGGCTCAGTCCCGCATCATCCAGTTTGTTAGTGCTCGTCGTGGCGCTGCGCTTACCAAACGTACTCATCACGGTCACGACAGTGTCGGTGTTATCTCCAGCTGTCGACATCTGGTTGACCGCAAAGCGCGAGTTTGCGCGCGTAGCGCTGCGTATGGTAACACGCGTGCTGTCTGCCTTGGCAAACGAAAGGACGCGCTTTGTCAGGGCTTCGGCCTGATCCCTCGTGAGGATCGGTGCCCCCTGTACGTAAAGTGATCGAGGGCCGTTCATGCCGTTCTCCCGGTGTTGATGACGTTGATCTGGCGGTGCCGCGTCGGCACACAACCATGCGAAACCGCATTGGACTGCGAGGGCTGGCCCTTGGCATCTCCAAAGGCTCCACCCAGTTCGTAGCTCGCCGGACCGCCAACCATGTCAAGCGCCGCCCAGAACTCGGGCGTCCGGATCTGATAGGCTACGTCCTTGAGCATGCCCACGACCTTTCCGCCGCGGATCTCGTAGAAGAGCTGACCGCCAAACTGTGCGTTGTATCTCTGTTGGTCGATCGAAAAGGAACCGTCGCCAACAATGGCGATGCCGCGGTCGGTAGCCGCTATGAGATCCTCAAAGCTCTGTTCCTTGTCTCCCGGCAGGAGCGAGACGTTGGGCATCCTCTCGAATTGTACGTCGGCCCAGCTCTGAGCGTACGAGCACCCCTGAGAACGCAGCGGCGTGCCACGCTGCTTGTACCACCACTCCAGAAACGGCGCCTGCATCCTTGTTATGGCGTGGTAATTCACAAGAATGCCCTTATCGATGATCGTGAAATCTTCGGGCCGCTGTCCCTCGTCGTCCCAGCCACAGGCAGAAAGCGAACCGGCCTGCACACGATCACCTCTGACGTTCATGAGCTCGGACCCAAACCGCAGTTTGCCTAGCACCTGTTCAGGCGGCGCGGCAAACGAAGTCCCGGCATAGTTGGCCTCGTAACCAAGGGCCCGATCCAGTTCCGTTGGATGTGCAACGGATTCGTGAACGGTGAGCCAAAGGTGCGTTGGGTGCAGAATCAGATCGTAACGGCCCACTTCCACAGGCTTGGCAGACAGCTTTTCCACCGCCTGCTCTGCCCACTTTGTCGCGTTCTCCGTGAGCCTGGCGTCAGTAATGTGTTCGTACCCAAGCCCCCTGGGCTGAATATCCGTCGACTGGCGCGACTGAAAATCTGTAAAATCAGCCGACACTGCCGTGATGTTCATGTTGGGCTGTGCACGGTAAATCGTCTGGACCGTGTATGTGCCGTCTGTGTTTGCGTAGGTCTTTTCTTCACGCAAAAAGAACATGCTCGAGTTGCAGAAGCGCGCTCCCTTTACCTTGAGCGCTGCCTCGTTGGCTGCGAGCAGGAGCTGTACCTTCTCCTCGATCGGGATATCAAAAGGGTCGACTTTTATGGGCGACTTCCAGACTCCATTGGGTTCCGCTGGCTGGCCAGGAGCCAGCTCGATCGGCCTCAGCTGCGTGGCGCGACTCGCCTGAGCCTGACGCGCTGCCTGCCTGGCGACACGCGCTATTTCATCTGGAGTGAGGGTGCTGCTCGCCGCAAATCCCCAGGCGCCATTCACTAGCACTCTTATTCCGAAACCAAAAGTCTCGTTATCGCCAACGTTCTGCACCCGTCGCTCCCGGGTACTCACGTTCTGCGTGCGGTTTCGGCTGATCCTCACGTCAGCGTACGTAGCGCCAGCCCCTTTGGCTGCTTCCAGGGCTCGCATAGCCAGCTGTTTGAACGCTGGATCCTGCATTGGTATCGCATCAGGGCCCACAAAAGCCTGAGCCTGACGCGGAGTCAGATGGGTCAGTCCGATCGCCGCGGCCGCAGCCGACGACGCTCGGACGAAATCCCGGCGGGAAAAGGGCAAGGCTTACCTCTTTGTTGGATGGTCCGGCCTGCAGTGCTTCCGGACAATGTACGCCTTGAACTCGCCCGCCGTTGGTGCCCTTTTGAGACTACCAGAGACGCTGAGGAACCGCGTTGACCATGATGTTGAGCGGGCCAGTCATGCCAGGATCCACGGGGTGAGCAACCTTGGTAATGAACCGCAACACGGGACCCTCCGTGATCCTCACCATCACCTGATACCGGTGGTTTGGCTCGAACGCTTTCCTCGGAACTTGTATGCTGTAGTCAATGGGAATTTGCCGCCCCTCAGGTAGAACTTCCGTTGACGCGATTGCCTCAGCTGGAGCATCCGCGCGAGACACGTCCACGACCTGAATCCGTACAACAACACTTGCGGCCATGGCAACCTTTTCGGGATACGTGATCTGGCCCGACAGGGTAACCACCTCAGGCACGGGTACTGGCGTTGGAGTTGGAGCGGTTGCCGAGTGGATTTGAGGTTGAGTCTTTGCGCAGGCCGTTGCGAGCGCGGCCAACGACAAGACGATTACCCTTTGAGCGATGGATTTCATGACGGTGACGTTTGGTCTACCATCAAACGCACGACTCCTACTGCGAGCAACCCGCGCCGATAATTGCGTGACGCCGATAGCCATACTCGCGTGACGCGCGCGACCTTTCCCCATTGTGCCCTAAAGAGCGCAACATCCGCACCCTCCCTCCGATTCCATCGCCCTCTTCGCCATCTTCGCCATCTTCGCCATCATCTGAACGTCGCAACCACCACTCCAGCGCTGTCGCCATGAAGCGTTAGCAGTGAATCCGACGCCGTAAAACCACGGACCTGACTCAGGGCCTGCAGATATGCCACCTCGACTTCGTTCCCCTGTGCGCAAGCCATTTTTGTGGCAGCCAGCGGTCCAAAGCTCAGACTGTCAGCATTGAGCGTGTAGGAACCTGTAAAGCGATTGCAGCCCGCAAATCCGGACGCCCTGCTGTTGGAAGAGTCGAGCCGTAGCGTAGGCGGTCTGTTACCGTTGCCTAGCGGGCTGGTATCGCCGCCGAGGGTTGCAAGCGACCAATCGCGGTCGGTGATCGGTTGCTGCTGACTCGTCGTCATCGGTACAGCTGTAACTGGAGCCGTCGTGTCTGAAGCCATCTCCTGATCCTGTGGCCGCGCACAAGCGACAACAAATGCCAGAGCTGCAAGAGTAATAGCTGAACGCACCTTCGCCTCGCTTAACGTGGATGCGTACGAATATGCAGTCGGCAATCGGATTTTGCTCTAACGGTCACGGCAACAGGTTGCCGGACTGGACCGTGTTCAGGCGCTCCGCGTGCGCAGGAGGCCGCCATAACGCTGCATATACAACCACAGCGAATATAGAGTCAGAAGAACGGCACCGGCCATGGAGACTGTCCCTACGATGCCGTTGAACCACGCAAACGCCTGCCATGCACCATGGGTCCAACGATGCTCAACAGCGGCGTCTGAAGCAAAGAACCAGAAGAAGGCAGCGCCAACCCACGTCAGCTGGAATCCCGTCTTCCACTTTGCCGGACCTATTGCTGCTATAACGACTCCTTTACGCGCCGCGTACTGGCGAAAGAGTGTCATAAAGATCTCTCGTCCAATTACTATCCCAACTATCCACAGCGGGAGACCAACCAGACCTATAGGAGTCACAAACGGGTAGGAGACTCCGCCGGCGGCCGAAACTGGCCCGATAGTTCCACCGGCTGCCCAGGCCGCGGTGGTAGACGGAAGCGAAGTGAAAAAGTCCACGTTGCGCATGAGCCAGTACATCGGCAGGAGCGTGGCCAGGAGCAGGAGCTTGTCAGCCAGAGGATCAAGCTGCTTGCCCGTGTTCGTCACGAGCCCGCGTTCCCGCGCCAGCTTTCCATCCCAGTAATCCGTTACGGCGGCGGCAATAAACAGCACCCATGCGGTCAGCTTGGGTAGCCATCCAGTGCTGAAAACCAGTGCCACAATCAGTGGCGTGGCAGCAATACGGCTAAGCGTTATGACGTTCGGCAGGTTGTACTGCACGCGGCACGGCGCCTCAGGAAAGCGATTTCAGGACGAGCTTGGAAACTCCCCTCAAAGTATCAAATACACCTTCTCCCGTCACCGCCACAGCCTCGTAATACGGCGCTCTTTCCACCCATTCACCGCTCGGTATCTGCTGAATGAGGTATTCCCCCGCGTGTAATGCATCCGGAACGACGCGCTGACGCTGCACTTCGGTCACTTCCCACCCCGGATTGAGCGCCGCCTGCAACTCAGAAAGCGGCGCGGCATTTGGAAGATCCCGCTTGTTGTATTGCACCACAAATGGCATCCGGGTCAGATCGTAGCCGTACTCAGCCATGTTGTCGTAGAGATTCTGCATCGCTTCCTGGTTGGCCTCCATGCGGTCCAACTGCGAATCAGCTACAAAAACTACGCCATCGACTCCTTTAAGGATGAGCTTGCGACTGGCGTTGTAGTACACCTGCCCCGGTACTGTGTACAAATGGAATCGCGTTTTGAAGCCGCGAATGGTGCCCAGGTCAACCGGAAGGAAATCAAAGAACAGCGTCCGCTCCGATTCGGTAGCAAGGGAAATGAGTTTTCCCCTCGTGTTGGGCGAGACTTTCTGGTAGACGTGTTCCAGGTTTGTTGTCTTGCCGCCGAGCCCGGGACCGTAATAAACGATCTTGCAGTTGATCTCGCGCGAGGCGTAGTTGATCATCGACATCGTCGTCCTCTCCTCAGTCGCAGCTACTGGAAGAGCCGGTCGATTTCGTCCTCAACGTCACCCAGGAGCGGGCTTGCCGGCGTGGCCGTGGTAGCCTCGCGGGTGAACATCCGTTCAAAAAGTCGCGCAAGTTCATCAACAGTTGGTTTCATCTTAAGCCGTACCATACCGAGTGTGGTACGGTTGTCGAAGAGAACGACCAGAATCACCCTGCGTCCCACGTCGGCGAGCAGCATTGACTCTCGCTCACCCTGGTGAAACAAGGTGCTGAAATCAGTCTCGCCTATGAGTTTGGCGAGCTGGTCATTGGCAGAAAAATCCGCGGCCGTGAGCGTGGCAAAGGCAGTGACGTCAAAGGCGGGACGTTCTCCAGCGGTTGTTATCAACTGACCGCTGCGATCCACGACAACAGCACAGCGCGCGTTGCTCTCAAAGAGGAGACGCTGCAATACCTGCGCTATTGCGCTGAAATCTGATTCTGTGAAAGACCAGCTCGTGGCTCCGAAGTGCATACTCTGCTCGTTAGGCGCCCCTTAAGGGCGTCAGCTCATTTCACGACGGGCCGCGAGCGCCTGAGCGATAGTCACGCCATCGGCATACTCGAGGTCGCCACCAACAGGCAAACCACGGGCAATACGGCTCACCCGAATCCCCAGCGGCGCCAACACCTGCTGCACGTACAGCGCTGTTGCCTCCCCTTCCACACTCGGGTTGGTAGCCACGATCACCTCCGTAACTCGCCCGCCTCCTACTCCTCCACTCCCATTCTCACCACTCGCTCCCTCGACGACTCGACGCTCCAGGGCGCCAACAGTCAAATCCTCGGGTCCCACCCCGTCCAGCGGAGAAATCCGTCCACCTAGAACGTGATATAGCCCACGAAACTCCCCCGAGCGCTCAATTGCCCCGATATCCGCTGCCTCTTCGACGGCGCAAATGACACTTTTGTCACGCCGCACATCCAGGCAGATCGCACACTTCTCGGACTCGGCGAGATTTCCGCAAACCGAGCACGGCCTTACGCGCTCGGCGAGGGCGAGCAGAGCCGCTGAAAGTCGCTCAGACCGCTCCCTGGGCTGCTTGAGGAGATGGTAGATCAGCCGCAAAGCCGACTTCCGGCCGATCCCTGGGAGCCGGGATAGCTCACCTGCCAGATCATCTATCGCGGACATTTAACAGCGAGGGGCTGAGCGGCTGGGCAAGCTGGAGGGAGACTCGAAAGTTCAAAACGGTAGCTTGAGCGGGAATGGCAGGTTAACACCGCCGGTCAGCTTACCCATTTCGGCCTGTGCAAACTCTTTGGCAGTTTCGCTCGCCTTCTTCTGAGCCTCGGCAATGGCCACAACCACCAGGTCCTCGAGCATCTCGACATCCGATGGACTGACGACCGAAGGATCGATCTTGATCTTGCGAACGTTTCCTTTTCCGTCGGCTTCCACGGTGACCATACCGCCTCCGGACGAACCGGTAACGGTCATCTTGGCAAGCTCCTCCTGGAGCGCCTCCATGCGGGTCTGAACCTGCTGCGCTTGCTGTAGAATCTTGAAAATGTCAGCCATTTCTGCAGTCGCTGATCATCAAAGGGGAAGGAGCTCTGGAATCTAATTCGAATCTGACCCCAAATAGGCGTCAGTCGATGAGTTCGAGGTCGAGCACCTCGATGGCTTCGGAGAGCACGGCGTCGCGCTTGCGGAGGGCGGCAAGCCGATCAGAGTTCACGGACTCAGCAGTCAGCCGTCGTGGCGGACCACCGCGCGTTTTTGCTTCGGGTGCGCGCACGATGATCCGGCTGATCCCGGGAACGTGCGGCGCCAGCGCCTCAGTGATCTCGGTGGCGCGACCGGGGGGAATCTCCGCTATAAATCCGGGATCGAGCTGCACCGTGAGCACACCGTTGACGCTCACCCCGGTTGGAGTAGCGTGCTCCAGAATCGTGGCAATGACCGGTCGTTCACGCCTGAGAGAAGCCACAACGTCGTCCCATCCAGCTGCAATCGTGTTTATGTCGAGCGATAGCACCGCGGCCTGAACCGGCTCTGGCTTGAGCGCTGTGTTTCCCAAACTTGCAAATGTCTGGCGGCTTGCCACTGGTGCCACGTCTTCGAGGCGCGAGCGGGATGCGCTGCTCCCCTTTGGCGCCTCCGCACGCACACTCGCGCGCGGTTCGCTGCTCTGGCGCAAGGGGGCGCTCGCCTCTCGCGAGGGGCCACTTTCCGCCCGGAGCGGCGGCGAGGATGGGGAAGGAGAAGGGCGCGGACCTGAACCCCTGACAGCCATGCTACCCCCTCCGGCCGATCCACCAATCTCCCGCAGCACCTCTTCCAGCTCCACGGTGCGGTCCATCAGGGCAAATCGTACGAGCGCCGCCTCCAGCAGCACCTGCTGCTGCGAACTTTTGCGGAACTTTGGTTCGAGTTCGGCCACTGCATTCAGCATTCGCAACAGGTCACCGGGCACAAAGTGTCCCTTGCGTTTGCCGAGTTCCTCACGCGCCTTGTCGCTCACTTCAACAGTGGTGGCACCAAGCTCCAGCGCCAGCTGCGCACGAATCATATCAGTCAATCCCGAAAGGAACTGGCTGAGATCGATACCGCGCTCCACCAGCCGGTCCACAACCGCAAACACGTCTCCTGCACGGTGCTCTCTGACTAAATCGAGAATGCCTATAAACTCGTCTTCGGCCACCAGGCCCAGCGCCTCTCGGACCCTCTCGTGCGTGACCTCGTCGTTGCCAAGTGCAAGCACCTGGTCGGTGAGAGACAGCGCATCCCTCATGGAACCGTCCGCTGCACGCGACAGCATACCTAACGCCGCTTCCTCTACCTTGATGCCTTCGGCGTCGAGCACTGCACGCAGACGCGCACGTATGTCCTCACCGCCCATTCGCCTGAAATCAAAGCGCTGCAGGCGACTCAAAACCGGGAGTGCGCTCTGAGCAATTCGGTGCGGTTCGGTGGTGGCAAAGACAAATACGACTCGCGGCGGTGGCTCCTCCAAAACCTTGAGGAGCGCGTTCCATGCCTCTCGCGTAAGCATGTGCGCCTCGTCCACAATGTAGACCTTGTAGCGATCCTCGCCCGACGGCGCGTACATCGCACGCTCACGCAACTCGCGTGCGTCATCCACGCCTCGATTTGATGCCGCGTCGATCTCCACCACGTCGAGACTCGCACCACCGCTCCAGATCCGCTCGCAAGAAACGCAGCTGCCGCAGGGCTCCCCATCTGCTTGCTTGTTCTCGCAGTTAAGCGCCATTGCGAGAACTCTGGCAAGAGTCGTTTTGCCAACTCCGCGCGGACCGCACAACAGATAGCCATGGGCCACGCGCCCGCGGGCAATTGCCCCCTTGAGCGTGTTTGACACATGAGACTGCACCGCCACCTCTGAAAAGCGGCGCGGACGATATTTGCGAGCGAGAGCGATCAATTCACTCGAAATGGAAACGGGTAAACGCAGCGCCGTTGCATGGCGGTAAATGCATCGCGCGGGGGTGACTGCGCCAGTCGGCGTTCACTCCCCGCGCGATACTCCAGGTCTGACGAAGCAACGCAAGACATCGCGTACCGCTGCTACCTTCGGGGTCCTGACGGGATTGGCGCGCTTTCGCCCTCCGGGACCTGGAGCGCCTGAAAGATAACTACCGAATCGTGCTCGGGGCGACCGTCAAAACCGCCGAATTCACTGGCCGAGTACGGCCGTCGGCCACTCAGAAGTATCGCCGAGCGACCGCCACGCCTCATCCAGACTCGCCAACACGATCTCGGCCGCGATCCTCGCATGCGCCACTGAGACGTCCATGTGCATCACCGCGCGGAT
This sequence comes from uncultured Gemmatimonadaceae bacterium, assembly GCA_964649855.1. Classification (GTDB taxonomy): domain Bacteria; phylum Gemmatimonadota; class Gemmatimonadetes; order Gemmatimonadales; family Gemmatimonadaceae; genus CAZYTS01. Next base: position 760 of record CAZYTS010000077.1, on the reverse strand, counting down.
GCGTGTAGGCGTCCACGCCCCAATTAGCACACCCTGATTTCTCGCTCGTCGTGCAACGTCGTGCGACGACAAACCGGGTGCGAGATCGATCATTACAATGTTCGTCTCCGATGGCACCACGGTCGCTGCTATCGCCCGATCGACCGTTTCGGCAAACTCGCTCGCCTTTATGTGGTCGTCAGCGAGTCTCGATCGATTGTGGTCCAACCCGTACAAGGCTGCCGCCGTGAGGATCCCGCTCTGGCGCATCACACCGCCCAGGCGCTTGCGATGCTCGTTTGCCCGTTCGATCACGGCCTCACTCCCTGCCAGAATTGCTCCGGCCGGTGCACCCAGTCCTTTGGAGAAGGAGACCATCACGGTGTCGGCGAACTGCGAATACGCGGCGACCGATGTACCCGTAGCCACCGAGGCATTCCAGAGTCTCGCCCCGTCGAGATGGACCTTGCAGCCGCGCTCGCGAGCCACGTCGTGCATGGCGCGGATGCCAGCAATTGGAGTAACTAGTCCACCAGCACCGTTGTGGGTGTTCTCGATGCACACCAGCGAAGCGCGGGGTGCCGACGGAGCGGGAGCACGAAAGACCCTGGCGAGCGAGGCCGCGTCCATCATCGCTCCTTCTCCCTGCACTGTTCGGATCTGTACCCCCGAAATTGCTGCCGCTGCCACCATCTCCCAATCCACGATATGGGAGTTGATGTCTGCGTAGATCTCCGTTCCGGGGGTACTCAGCGCCCAAATGGCTGCCTGATTGGCCATT
>CAZYTS010000076.1:14503-16524 GCA_964649855.1 uncultured Gemmatimonadaceae bacterium | reverse complement strand
TGAGAACTGTGCTGTTGCCGCGTTTGACTTCGCTCTTGTTAAGGTCGGACCCCTGGCCGGGACCACCTGCGGCCATGATCACGTCTGTAACCAGGAGGTCGATGGGGACGGTAACAAATCCGGGCTGCGCAATCGCTCCCGACACATTCAATCGCACCAGGCCAATCACCGAAACGCTCGGCTCCCTGATGTATTTGCTGATCTGTTCGGTGAGGTAACCCTGCAGCTCCGAATCGAGGACCCCTCGCAACGTGATGTCGGGGAGATTGGGAAGCTGTAGAACCTGCTCCATCCTCACTGTAAAGGTGTCTGTGAGGGCAGAGTCGCCGAGTACCGTGATCATGAGCCGATCGCCAGGCGCGAAATCGCCGTTCTGAAGCCGCTGTCTCAGCGCTCCTGCCTGGGCCAGCAGTCGCTCGCGGGTCTTGTCGTCGTTCGTGGTGGAGGCTACCTGCTCGGCGGCCGAAATGGCCTGTTCGATTTCAGCGCGCGATGCCTGCCGGCGCTGGGTACCCAAGACGTCCTGCCCAACCGCTTCCGCGGGCCATGCGGCCAGAGCCAAAGCCAAGGCGCCGGCGACCTTATAAAGGCGGGATCTGTTTTGAAGCGAACGAAGGAAAGATCTCATGCTGTCGGTCTAGTGCAGTAGATGTGCTGGACTGGTCCCACTCGGATCGGACCGCGTAAACAGTTGTGGGACCTATACTTACCGCATTCCGCTCCGGAACTCGGCCAAAGTGCCTGCAACACTATGCCGCCCGCGCACAGCACTTCGATGCCTGTCCGCAACGGCATTTCCCACAATACGACAGTCACGTATACCCGTCACGGCGGTCAAAATGTCCGCACAGCCCCAACGGAACTCTATCAATGGGAACGACTTGCGTGTGTTGCGGTGCTCGACAGCACGAAACCGGCCCCAAGATAGGTGATGTAAGGCAGTTGTGAAATTGCCCTTTAGGGAGACACCTGCACGGTATGTGCAGAGCATAGTTGATGGTCCGGTCAAATACCGGCCCAAGAAACCAGAAACAGAGGCCCCCCGAACAAATGCCAATAGTCGCGCCAGATGCGCCGAGTTCACCACCGCTAGTAATACTGGCAAACGACCAGGAGTGGTCCGCGCGTTCGCTGGAAAGCGTGCTTGGCCCGCGGGGATTTGCAACTGTAAGAGCTTTTACGGGCAAGCAGGCGCTAGAGCTCGTTAGGACCACACGATGTGACGCAATCGTTCTTGATGTTGGATTGCCTGATCTTTCAGGTCTCGACGTATGCCGAATGTTGCGGGACGAGCCGTCGTTTCAGGCTGGCATCCCCGTAATTCTGCTCACGTCCAGTACTCCAACGCGGGCCCAGAAGCTTGAAGCTTACAAGTCGGGCGCCTGGGAACTGCTGAGCGAACCCTACGATATTGATGCGCTCGTGCTAAAGCTGGACCTCTTTGTAAGGGCCAAGCGTGAGGCAGATCGCACAATTGATTCGGGACTCCTGGATGGTACAACGGGGGTCTATAACGCCCGGGGAATCGCCAGGCGCGCCCGCGAGATTGGTGCAGAGGCAGCGCGACGGCAGCATGGATTGGCCTGCATCGCCTTTGCGGCGCGAGTCGAGGGGCCGCCGGGCTCAATGGAGCCGGGAGTAGACACAGAGAGCCTGGTGGCTGCGCGACTAAGCGAAGCCTGCCTTCAGAACGCGCGTGTCTCGGATGCGGTGGGGAGACTTGGTCGAACTGAACTGGTGATAATAGCTCCGTCTGCCGATGCTGCTGGTGCAGAGCGAATTGTGGCGCGGGTGAGGTCGACGGTTGAGTCGACTCCGCTCAAGCATGGTGATCGTTCGAGTACGCTGCGCCTGGTAGCTGGCTACACGGCGGTAGGTGATTTCTCCAAGTCGTCATCCGACGTGGTGTCGTTGTTGCTGCGAGCGGCGAGTGAACTCAGGGTAGGCCGTCTGGCAGGTGCTGGTGCCACTGGTCGTGTACTTATGAGCAAAATGGCTATAGGTCTTTAGGCTGGCGAAGA
>CAZYTS010000076.1:0-14403 GCA_964649855.1 uncultured Gemmatimonadaceae bacterium | reverse complement strand
AGGAGGGCGAAGATGGCAGGGTGGTGTCAACGCCGAGGCCTGCAGCAGGACGACCCTAAATAAAAAATGGCGAAGGGACTCAATGCCCCTCGCCATTTTGTTTTCTTTTTTTGGTAGCGTAGACCAGAGCTTTTGCCAGCTCCGGTCGTCTGCGACAAGGCCCTCCTACCCCCTGTCGCCCCCCGACGCGATGAGCGCCACTTCAGGGACGCTGTCCGGTGAGCCGTAACCTTCGAGGTAGTGGTAGTACCTGAACTCGGGCGACTCGCCGATGTCATTGAGTACAGTACCCAGGAGACGGATGGGCATCCTGTCCAGTGTATTGAGCTTGGATTGAGCGAGCCGGCGATCTGTCTCTCCGGCGCGCAATACCAGTAGCATCGATCCTGTAGCGCTACCAAGCGCGTAAGCGTCGATACCAGCACCTAACGGTGCGCAGTCTACGACAATAGCGTCAAACTGGGATCTCAACTCGCGCAACATGACCGACATACGCTGAGAGGCCAGCAGCTCCGGCCCTTGGCGACGGCGCGTGCCACAGGGGATGAGCGAAAGATTGACGTGCAGATCGGTCGGCTTGATCACTTCGCCAAGCGTTGCTTCACCGGCCAGATAGTCGAGCAGCCCTGGTGCCTGCGTGGCTGGTGGACACGACTCATGCAGCTGGCCGCGGCGGATGTCTCCGTCGATCAGCAGAGTACGGTAACCGCCCTCAGCGAGTGCGTTAGAGAGGTTAATTGAGACAGTGGACTTTCCGTCGCCGGGTCCCGGGCTGGAGATGGTAAGCTGCACCGGTGAACCCGCCGGGAAGGAGGATCTCACCGATAGAGCCAATGACCTGAATGACTCCACCATTTGCGACGCCTGTTCGAGGCGCTGGCGCTGACTGCGTGGAGCGGTGTAGCTGGGGACCGCACCCATGATGTCGAGTCCGAGTTCGTGAACGGCCTGCTCTGGGTACCTGAAGCGGCCGTCGAGGCGGTCAAGCAGAAGGGCGAGGGCAATCCCCAAACCCAAACTCGCAACGACAGCAATGAGAACGATGCTCAGTGTCGTATCGCTCGATGGAAGACGAGGTGCGACTGCTGTGTCGAGTATGGCGATGTCGGGCATCACCGTCTGTTCAGCCAGGCGCGAGGCCACTGCACGGCTCTGCAGGTCCTGGTAAACCGTGCTCGCTACGTTTACCGCGCGCTGACGCCGACCTTCTTCAATGGTACGAGCGGGGATCTTCTGAATCTCTCGCGCGGCGCCGGTGACGCGCCGATTGAGCTCGGCTTCTGATGAGCGCAGCTCTGTAAGAAGCTTGTTAGCCGTCTGCGGAATGACCTCTGTTTCCAGAGTCTTGATCTCGTTCAGTTCCTTGACGACGAAAGCATGTGCGTCGGTGTACTTCTCGCGCAGTGTGCGGAGATTTGCTTCGTGGGTGGCCAGATTGGAAATAGCTGCTCCCAGCTCCTTTCCGGTTTCACCGGATGCCAGTAGCGAAGGGGCTCCACGCAGCGCCTCGACTGAGACATTGCCACTGCTCTGGCCGAGTATGCGTTCCAGTTGATCGCGGTCCGCGCGGGTATTTTCCAGGCTTTGTCGGTCGTTAAAGAACGCCGCCATCACCGGGCTGGTTGCCATCGATACGCCGGGCGCTACAGCTACGTCCTCGGTGGGTTGCGTAATTGTGCTGATCTTGAAGGACTCGAGAGACACTTCGGCGTCGTAGAGCCTTTCAGCCGCGCTCTTGAGCTGCAGCTCAACTGTGTTGGCTACTTCGAGCAGGTTCGCCTTCTTTAGCCGGTCGCTCTCACGCCGGAACTGCCGCATGAGTTCGTTGAGCGTCTCTGCGAGAAGTGCAGAGTGCTCGCCCTGCATTGCGAGCCGCATGAGGTTGCTGTTCAGCGGTTGGGCGACCACGAGCCTGCGCTGCAGCTGTACTGCCGCTTCACGCGGTGTAACTACTTCAAAATCAAAACGTGTCTCGTTGCGGAAAAGCAGAGGGTCCGGCTTCCACAAAAAGCCCGCGTTGCGTCCAATCGAATCACCAACTGCGCCGGTTTCGATCACCTGTTCGGATTCGCCTTTGACATCCGGGAATCTGATCAGCGTGTAGCGCTTGCGACTGGCGTCCAGCGTTAGGCGATAGCTGCCGGTGTAGAGCCGTTCGGCTGGATAGAGACCTCTAAAAAGTGCCGTATCGGCGCCGGACGCCGGCCGGATATAGAGTGCAAGCTTGCTGACTACCGGGTCGAGGATGCTGAAGCTCTTAACCAGGTCGCTCCACCCCAGGTCGCTCGCAATGAGGCCGGGGGCCTGCACCGGGCCAGTGCGAGCGGACTGGTTTTCGGCGATCCAGATGGTGCCGTCGACTGTGTACTTGGGCTTAACGAATTTGGTCGCAGCAATACCGGCCGCGCTTCCAACCACGAAGACCGCCAGGATGAGCCAGCGATATCGCTTGAGAGCCGCGAGCGAACGGGTGATGAGGTGTTGAAGACCCGCGCCATCGCGCTCGGGTGGTGGGGCCGCACCCCAGTCCTGCTGCGGGTACCCGCCATGTGAAGGGAGGCCATTGCCTCCCGAAGGGACGACGCTAGTCGACATTCAGGTCCTCTGGGCCTTGGAACATTGCCTTTCAGTCATTGACGATAATGGGACGATGCAACGCAAGAAATGGCGCACTTTCGGTTCGGGCAGGGGGGCTGGCGAGGTGCTGGCCGGCTGAGTCGCTGAGGGGTGAGCGCTGCAACCCATTTACACGTCTGCAGGGGGGTGGGTTGCAGGGAGGGCGAAGATGGCGAGGATGGCGAGGGGGCGTGGCGACTGCGGCCGGGCGCCTCGCCATCTTTGCCAGCGTCCCCTTCCTCCAGTCCCTATCCGCCGTTGCCTGTTCGCCTCAAGCCCTGTTGGTGACATGCATCGCTGTGGCTTGACCTCTGCACGTGTGGATCGTATATGGTGTAGGCCAATCTGAGCAGAAAGTGTCGCAGTCCAGCTAAGTGGACTGTTGCGGCCGTCAAACAGTTTGGCGCGCATTTTGTTGCTCGAATTCTCAGTCAACGCATCAACCCAGCGGGCGAGGATCCATTTGTGACCAGCGGAACAGCGGTACGAGACGGCGAAGTGGGCGGCAACCCTACCGACGAGGCCAGGGATCCCCTTTCCATTTCCCCGGACGTAAAGGCGAGTCTCAGCATCCTGATTGTAGACGACGACCGGACTCTGCGCGAAGGCTGCTCCAGCGTGCTGCAGATGGATGGCTTTAACGTCGCCACCTTGGGTCGTGGGGACGAGGCTATAGACCTCGTCAAACGGCGTCGTTTTGATATCGTGCTGGTCGACCTCTACATGACGCCGGTTTCGGGGATGGAAATCCTCCGTGCCACGCTCGAAGCCAGCAAGGACACGATCGTAGTGGTGATGACCGGCAATCCCAGCGTTACCACAAGTATCGAGGCACTGCGCGCCGGGGCATGGGACTACCTGCCCAAGCCTTTCTCAGCCACTCATCTGCAGGTGCTGGTTGGCCGAGCGTCGCACGCAGTAATGGTCGCGCGCGAGACACGCGACCTGAGGGTTCAGCTGCTCAAACAAACGGGGAACAGCGACAAGATCACACTTCTTGGCGTCTCGCCGGCGTTCAGAAAGGCAGTCGATCTGGCGCGCAAAGTTGCCAGTACCGACGCTTCGGTAATGGTGATGGGTGAAAGTGGAACTGGTAAAGAAGTGATCGCCCAGTTCATCCATGCGCACAGTCGTCGCGCTTCGCGTCAGCTGGTGCCGATCAATTGTGCAGCATTGCCAGAGGGGCTTCTGGAGTCCGAACTCTTTGGACATCGCAAAGGAGCATTTACGGGTGCCGACCGGGACAAGCCGGGCCTCCTCGAAATAGCCAACGGCGGCACGCTCTTTCTCGACGAACTTACGGAGATGTCACTGCCGCTCCAGGCCAAGCTTTTGCGCGTGATTCAGGACGGAGTCGTTAGGCGCGTGGGAAGCGAGAAAGAAGACGCGGTCGTTGACGTCCGCTTTATTTCGGCGACGAACCGCATCCCGCAGGAATGCGTAGCTAAAGGAACATTGCGCGAGGATCTTTTGTACCGCCTGCGAGTCGTCCCGATCAACCTTCCGCCATTGCGCAAGCGTCCCGAGGACGTGCCGTTGCTGGCGAACCACTTTCTCACGCACTACTGGGAGCGCCACCGCGGTTCGAGCGAAGCGCAGCCGCGCCTCTCAGATCAGGCTATAGAATTTTTGCGCACCCGAGCGTGGCGCGGAAACGTCAGGGAACTGCAGAACGTAATTGAACAGCTCGCGGTTCTCACCGAGCCAGGGCACGTGGTACAGCCCGACGATGTCCCGATTTACGAGGATTCGCCGGTCGAGCAGTCTCATGGCGCGTTCCCGCTTCAGGTGATGAGTGAGCCATTCCACGTGGCCAAGGACAAACTCATCGCACACTTCGAGAAGGAATACCTTGGGCAGCTGGTGGCTCGTGCAGGGTCCAACATGTCAAAGGCAGCAAGGCTCGCCAACATCGACCGCACGACCCTTTACCGCCTGATGGAGAAGCACGGCTTCCGCCGAGACGACGCGGGGATGCCGTTGGAGGACTGAGCAGTGCTCCGTCGCTCACTCTCATCCTCGATTGAATGAACGACCGGTCGCGCGAAGGTGCGGCCGTTCCTGACGTAACACCCGAGTCTTCAATGCGGGTGCTTTCGGCGTTGCCGGCCGGTCTTATGCGTATGCTGACCGCCGCCTCTGCCGACGTAGTCGCAAACTGGGAACAGTCGGAGCATGCCACAGCGTCCGCGGCGGACCTGCGCGCCACCGTGGGAGCCTTTTCCGATTCAGTCCGCAACCACGTCGTAGGCGTAGCACTACAGCTCGAAAGCCTGCCTTCTTTTGTGCCGTCGCGGCGCGTTCTGGAAAAGTTCAGGCGTGCCTGCCTCGAACATGCCGAATCCTCGGACCTGCCAGCGGCAAGCGTGCTTCAGGTGGTTCACGCCATAGAGCGCATACAGGACGAACTCGACCGGGACGCTGCGCATCGCTTTGCCGCGCGACTCAGCGGCTACGACGCGCAGCAGCTCGTGGTGGAGATGGCGCACGACATGCGATCTCCGCTGGGCTCGATTCTGATTCTGGCCGACAGGCTGCGCTCTGGCGCGGGAGGTGAGGTGCCGCCGATCCAGCAACGCCAGCTCGGCCTGATCTATAGCGCTGCATTTGGGTTGAGCGCACTCGCCGGCGACGTGATTGAACTTGCCCGTGGCGGAACGATGCTGATGGACCAGCAACCGATTCCGTTTGCCGTGTCCGATGTGCTGCAATCCATATTTGATATTCTGCGTCCCATGGCGGAGGAAAAGCGCCTAACGATGAGGTGCGAGGGACCGGCAGCGGACCAGAGGCTCGGCCACCCGGCTGCGCTTAATCGCGTGCTGCTGAACCTTGCCACCAACGCTATCAAGTTCACGAATGCAGGCTCCGTGGACGTGGTGGTGCGGGAACTCGATCGCGTACGCACCGAGTTCTCGGTCACCGATACCGGACGCGGGATTCCACCTTACGTCCTCACGCACCTCTTTGAGGCCTTCAGGCAACGCCAGATGCCTGGGGACTACGCCTTCTCCAGTGCGGGACTCGGCCTTTCCATCTGCCAGAAGCTCGTGCGTGCCATGGGGAGCGAACTGACCGTGGAGACCGAACTCGAGAAGGGAACGCGCTTTTCTTTTGTGCTCGATCTACCGCAGCCCGAGCGACTCTAGTCAGTGCGGGGAGGCGTCGAACCGATGATCCGAAGCCTTGGCTGCAGGTCACTCTGCCTTTCCGCCACCGTCTACGCGCCGTAAGTTGAGGCGGCAGCTTCGCAGCAGCGCGTCCTCAACGTCCCAACATCCCAGCGTCCCAACGCTTCCATATGACTGACCGCCGCCGCTTCATTACCTCGATGCTGGGTGCCAGCGTGGCGCTCCCTTCGTTCAACTCCAGGGCCTTTTCGACAATCTTTGGGGCTGACGACATAGTGCGCCATAAATCGCCGTTGCAGGCCGCAGACGACGAAAGCTACTGGGCACAGATACAGCGCGCCTTTGACGACGATCGCACCATCGTCAATCTCAATAACGGTGGAGTGAGTCCGACACCGACGCACGTTCTGGAGTCGATGTTCCGCGACCTTAAATGGTCCAACCAGATCCCGGTGTGGACCATGTGGCAGGATCTCGAGCCACGCATCGAATCAGTTAGACGTCAGCTCGCGGACATGTTTGGATGCGATGCGGAAGAGATGGCAGTTACGCGCAACGCGTCAGAGGCTAACGAAACAATGATTTTGGGCCTCGATCTCAAACGCGGCGACGAGGTAATCATCACCAACCAGAATTACGGTCGCATGATGACTACCTGGGATCAGCGCGCACGGCGAGAGGGAATCGTCGTAAAGAAGATCTCATTCAAGGTGCCGCCGCCTTCCGACGCCTATATCGTAGACCAGTTCCGCGCAGCGATAACTCCACGCACTCGCGTGATCGAGTTTACGCACATCACCAATCTTACCGGACAGATCCTGCCCGTACGCGACATCGTGCGACTGGGCAGGGAGCACAATATCGAAGTGCTGGTGGACGGCGCCCATGCCTTTGCGCACTTCCCGTTCAAGCGAGACGATCTGGAGTGCGATTATTACGGCACGTCGCTACACAAATGGTTGTTTGCGCCAATAGGCACCGGCTTCCTTTATGTAAAGCGCGATAAGATTCCAAAGCTCTGGCCCCTCATGGCTGCGGCGGAATCACAGAGCAAAGACATCAGAAAGTACGAAGAGATCGGCACACATCCGGCGGCAAACCACAACGCCATTGCCCTGTCGATCGCGTTCAACAAGGGCATCGGTCTCGAACGCAAGGCGGCACGACTGCGCTACCTGCGGGATCGCTGGGCAAAGCGGCTCCTCGCTGAGAGTCCGCGCTTCAACATCCTTACGCCGTTGGACGACAGACAGTCTTGCGCCATATGTCTCGTCAATATCGAAGGAGTAGACACGCCAAAGTTGCAGCAATGGCTCTGGGGCAAGCACAAGGTCATGACGGTGGCCATTGTGCATCCGGAGTTCCATGGGTTGCGCGTGACGCCAAGCGTTTACACCACGCTCGATGAAGTCGATTACTTTGCGGAGCTTATGATCAAGGCTGAAAAGCAGGGGATCACCGCAAACTGAGCGACTCTCATGGCCCGCAAGTACTGGCTCCTCAAGACTGAGCCATCTGTCTTCTCGTTCGACGACCTCATGAAGGCCCCGTCTCGCACGACGCATTGGGACGGAGTGAGGAACTACCAGGCGCGCAATTTTATGCGCGACGAAATGAAAATTGGAGACGGTGTCTTTGTTTACTACTCGAGCACTGATGAGCCCGGTGTTGCAGGCATAGCCGAAGTAGTACGAGAAGGATATCCAGACCCTTCGGCTTTTGACAAAAAGGATCCGCACTACGATCCCGCCAGCAAGCGGGAAGCCCCCACCTGGTTCGTCGTAGACATCCGGGGAGTGAAAAAACTCCCTTCATATGTCACCCTTGCTCAGATGCGCGCAACCAAGTCGCTCGAAGGGATGCGACTGCTGCAGCGCGGCAACCGCCTTTCAGTCACTCCCGTGACTCAGAAGGAATGGGACGTAGTTTGCGCGTTAGGCGGAGCTAGATAGTGAGGGAATACCTAACTACGAAGCCAATCCAGTAGGAGCCAGACGCCAGAAGAAAATCCTATAACGATGATCGCCTGGCGCACGCGCTCCTGCCGGACGCGCTGGGCCAGGCGCGAGCCGCCGTATCCGCCAATCATTGCAGCCACTGCCATTGCTCCCGCGATTGGCCAGTTCACCAGATGCGTGACCGAAAAGGTGGCGGCTGCAACGACGTTGGCGCACATACCACCCCAACTCTTGAGCCCGTTCATGCGGTGGATATTGGTGAAACCCATAAATCCAAGCGCCGCCAACATCAGAATGCCGATTCCAGCGCCAAAGTAGCCCCCGTAGACGCCGACGCAGAACTGGAAAAAGAGCACTCCCAGCGGGGGAGGTCGGAGCGCCGGATCGACCTCAGCCATTTCCATCGCGCCTTTTCGCGCACGTATGCGCTGCATGACCGGCCGCTGTGCAACAAAGAGGGCCGTTGCACCCATCACCAGCCAGGGGACAAGAGCGTCAAAGCGGTCCGACGGTGTGACGAGTAGCAGAAGTGCACCCGCGACACCGCCGAGCACGCTCGGTACGGCGAACTTGAGCGCCCAGGTGCGCGCGCCGGCGAGTTCACCGCGGTAGCCGACGATTGCGCTGATTGCCCCAGGAACCAGTGCCACCGTACTGGTCGCGTTTGCGACTATGGGCGGAACGCCGAGGCCGATGAGGGCGGGGAATGTGAGCAGTGTCCCGCCGCCGGCGATTGAATTGATGGCCCCACCGACAGCGGTGGCGAGGACAATAAGGACGAGTCTCGGTACGTCGTCGGGCAAAGGGTGCAGGGGTGACAGGTCGGGCTGAGTGCTGGAAAACGTTGCGGCGTAATCTGCGTCACTACGCGCTGCGACGCTCCGTGTCCTGGTGGACCGATGGGCTTGGTCACGGTGCGCGACCGGCTCACTCAGTTTTCTGCAGTTTCCGCGTTCTTCCGCGTACTTCCGCGGCATTCTGCAGTTTCCGCGTCCTTCCGCGGCCTTTGCAGTTTCCGCGGCCGAATTACTCGGCCCAAGGTGCACGAGACCAGCAACACGCACTAGCTTTGCTGGAGGCGCGTGACCCTCAAATCGCGCGCGCGTTTGAACACACTGGAGAAAGAGACGATGAGCACGACGGCGAAGCCTGCCGCGCCAAAGGCGACGGACACGCTCGAGGTCCGTGATTCGCGCACCGACAAGACCTACAACATCCCGATCGTAGACGACACGATCCGCGCTTCCGACCTCAAGCAGATCAAGGTCAACGAAGGCGATTTCGGCATGATGTCCTACGATCCGGCCTTCATGAACACGGCCTCCTGCCGAAGCGCCATCACCTTCATCGACGGCGACAAGGGGATTCTGCGATACCGCGGCTACCCGATAGAACAGCTCGCAGAAGAGGCCTCATTTCTCGAAGTCGCATGGCTCCTGAGAAATGGTGAACTGCCAAGCCAGGCCGAGTACGACAAGTGGGTGCACGACATCACGTTCCACACCTACGTACACGAGAACATCAAGCACTTTCTCGAAGGCTTTCGCTACGACGCGCACCCGATGTCAATGCTTGGGAGCGCCATCGCAGCGCTCTCTTCATTCTACCCCGAAGCTCGGCAAATCCACGAAAAAGAACAGCGCGACATTGCGATCATCAGGCTCCTGGCCAAGGTGCCTACGCTGGCCGCGTTCTGCTACAGGCACGTAAAGGGAATGCCGTTTGTCTATCCCGACAACGACCTGCCTTACGCTGCCAACTTTTTGTCAATGATCGCACGCATGTCGGAACCGCGCTACGAAGCCAATCCGACGTTCATGAAAGCGATCGAAGTGCTCTTCATTCTCCACGCCGATCACGAGCAGAACTGCTCCACCAATGCCGTGCGCGCAGTAGGATCTTCTCACGTCGATCCCTTCAGCGCCGTCGCTGCGGGAGTCATGGCCCTCTTTGGACCTCTGCACGGCGGCGCCAACGAGCAGGTCCTGCGCATGATTCAGCGCATTGGAGATGTAAAGCAGGTCAAGCCGTTTATCGACGAGGTCAAGAGCGGCAAGGGCGGCGAGCGGCTCATGGGCTTTGGGCACCGCGTGTACAAGAGCTATGACCCGCGCGCCAAAATCGTCAAGAAGCTGGCCTACGAGGTGTTTGACGTAGTTGGAATGGACCGCGACCTCGAGATTGCACTCGAACTGGAACGCATAGCTCTCGAAGACGACTACTTCATCAGTCGCAAGCTCTATCCCAATGTGGACTTCTATACCGGTATGATCTACCGAGCAATGAAGTTCCCCACCGACTACTTCACCGTACTCTTTGCCATTCCGCGTGTTGCGGGCTGGCTCGCGCAATGGGAAGAAATGCTCAACGACAAGGAGCAAAAGATCGCCCGTCCGCGCCAGATCTACACCGGGTATGCTGAGCGCCCGTACAAGCACACGCTCGACCGGTTCAAAAAGGTCGTAAAGTAGTTGTGCAAAAGCTGAGCGCTCCGGGTATGAAATCACCGGAGCGCTGCTGCATAGGGTGTAGTGGATTTTGCGCACCCGCAGCATAATCGGGAATGCCAAAGCAATACAGCATGGGAGGCAGGGTCTCGTCCCAGACACCTCCTTCGTCGGGTGGAGGTAAGGGGATGAACGCCCCCGTAAACAGGTCGTGGCGCGAACGCTTCGGCGCACTCCGCAACCTCCCTCCCTTCCTCAAACTCGTCTGGCAGACGAGTCGCTTCCACACATCGCTTTCGCTCTTTCTGCGTCTCCTGCGCGCACTGCTGCCCGTGGCGACGCTTTTTGTTGGCAAGCTCATCATTGACGAGGTCGTCCGGCTCGTCGGGCTCGACGCCACTCCAGGTTCAATAGGTGAATGGTTTTCGAGTGGCCTGGTTAACAGGCTCGCCTGGCTCCTGGTAATCGAATTCGGACTCGCTGTCCTCTCCGATGTACTGGGTCGCGTCATCTCACTGGTCGACTCGCTTCTCTCCGAACTTTTCAGTAACACGACGAGCGTGCGCCTCATGGAGCACGCCGCGAGTCTCGACCTCGAGGACTTTGAGGACAGTGAACTCCAGGACCAGTTGGAGCGGGCACGCAGACAAACTTCGGGGCGCATGGTCCTCCTGAGCCAGATCTTTGGTCAAGCACAGGATGTCATAACCATTGTCAGCTTTGCGGCCGGACTCATGATCTACGCGCCGTGGCTGATACTGCTACTCGCAGTAGCACTTGTGCCGGCCTTTGCGGGTGAAGCGCACTTTAACGCTCAGAGTTACTCACTGGCCTATGCGCGAACTCCGGAGCGGCGCGAACTGGACTACGTGCGCCAGACCGCTGCGAGCGTCGAAAGCGCTAAAGAAGTAAAGATTTTCGGGCTGAGCCCCTTTCTGATCGATCGCTACAGAAGGCTTTCGTGGGATCTCTTCATGGCCAACCGAGCCATAGCCCTCAGGCGCGCGACCTGGGGGAGTGTGCTCACGACTCTCGGCACCCTGGGCTACTACTTCGCCTACGGCTACATCGCCTGGAGGACACTTCAGGGAGTCTTCTCGATCGGTGACCTTACGTTTTTAGCCGGTTCCTTCCGGCGGCTCCGCAATCTTCTAGAGGGCTTGCTCATGGGCTTTTCGCAGACTGCAGGACAGGCCCTCTACCTGGACGATCTCTTCTCGTTCTTTGAAATCAAGCCCGAGATCATGTCGCCACCCAATCCCCGTCCATTCCCCAAACCAATCGCAACTGGTTTTGACTTTGAAGACGTGGGATTCCGGTATCCCGGCGCGGAGCGCTGGGCCGTCAGGCATCTCAGCTTCAGACTGAAAAGTGGTGAGGTCCTGGCCCTCGTAGGCGAGAACGGCGCAGGCAAAACGACACTCGTCAAGCTTCTCGCCAGGCTCTACGATCCGGATGAAGGCAGGATCCTTCTGGATGGCCACGATCTGAGAGAGTATGATCTCGCGGAGCTGCGCTCCAACATGGGAGTAATCTTCCAGGACTTTGTGCGCTATCATCTGACCGCTGGTGAAAACATTGCCGTTGGACGGATCGAAGCGCGCGACGATGCCGAAAGGATACGGAAAGCCGCAGACCGAAGTCTGGCGCACGATGTGATTGCACGTTTGCCTGAAAAATACGATCAAATGATCGGCAAGCGCTTCAAGTCCGGGATCGATCTTTCTGGCGGAGAGTGGCAGAAGATTGCCATAGCGCGTGCCTACATGCGGGATGCCGAGGTGCTTATTCTTGACGAACCGACGGCAGCGCTGGACGCGCGTTCGGAGTTTGAGGTCTTCCAACGCTTCAAGGAACTGAGCGATGGCAAAACCGCGGTTCTCATCTCGCATCGCTTTTCCAGCGTCCGAATGGCGGACCGCATTCTCGTGTTAGCTGAGGGAGAAGTAGAGGCGATGGGTACTCACGAGGAATTACTGGCGCAGCGTGGCCGCTACGCCGAGTTGTTCGAGTTGCAGGCAGCGGGGTATAGGTAAAGACGTTCGGACGCGGGGAGGCTCGGAGGCTGGGACGAACTTTCGGTGCCAACAGAGAGATCTCGAGTAGTGCAGCAGTAGTGTTCGTCCCAGCATCCCGACCTCCCAACCTCCCAACCGCCGGTCGTGCTCACCTATCATCAATCGGACGCCACTCCCGCTCTCGCTGACTTTGTCCGCTGCGTCTGGACCCTCACGGGTGATTCGGATGGTACTTCACAACCCATAGTCTCCGATGGTTGTGTCGAGATCATCATCAACCTGGCCGATCCCTTCCAGCGAACCGCTGGCAACGGGGCTCTCGAAACCCAGCCCGCCGAGATGATCGTTGGGCCTACTTCTGATCCGACCGTTGTTCGCCCCACAGGGGCGATCGACATCGTTGGAATCCGCCTGCAGCCATGGGCAGCTTCAGCATTTTTGGGTTTGTCGATGTCCGAACTCCGTGGCCACTACATCTCTGCCAGCGATATCGGAAACCGGGACCTGAGTGAACTCGGCGAACGCCTGGGTCAGACTTTACGGGACGAGCGCATTGCGCGCGTCCTCTCCGAACTTCCGTCCATGGCTCGGCGGCCAGTTGACACCGTTGCACGCGCGCTTGTTACGAGTGTACTCGACGCACGAGAAGTGCCCGGAGTCCGGGAAATGTCGCGGCGAACTGGTTGTAGCATCCGCACCGT
The DNA here is from genome assembly GCA_964649855.1 of uncultured Gemmatimonadaceae bacterium. Taxonomy (GTDB): domain Bacteria; phylum Gemmatimonadota; class Gemmatimonadetes; order Gemmatimonadales; family Gemmatimonadaceae; genus CAZYTS01. The sequence continues at coordinate 1,532 of CAZYTS010000076.1, read as the reverse complement.
GGAACGTGTCTTTGCGCGCGAAGTAGGCTTGTACCCAAAAACCCTGCTGCGCCTGGTGCGCATTCAGAGAGTTCTGGCGCTTGCCATGGAGCAACCGGAGTTGTCGTGGACAAGGATTGCATTCATGGCGGGCTATCACGATCAGCCGCACCTGGTCCGGGAGTTTCACGAGCTGGTTGGTTGCACGCCATCCGAGTTCCGCCCCGAAGTTGAGACGCTCACTTCCTCGTTCCTGTCGAACAGCGAATAGCATCACAAACGACACGAACGAGTCCCCGAAGCAGCCTCCGGGGACTCGTTCCTTGGTTGCAGCGTCAGGCTCCTACGACAATCATATCCTCGACCTGACGGACCCCTGGCGCGGACCACGCTGCGCGCTCAGCGTCGCGCCTCTCAGCCCAGGTTCTCACCGTGCCTTTGAGCGTGACTTTCCCGTCCGCTGCCTCCACCGAAATCCTCTTGGCATCGAGTTCTGCGCTCCGCTTGAGTGCGTTCTCGATCTTGTTCTTTACTTCGGCGGTGGAGATCGCCGGTTGCACCTTGATGTGATTGGACACGCCCTTGACGCCACCCAGGTAGCGAACTGCGCGTTCACTCGACTCGCTCTGGTAGCGCCACGGTACTATACCTTCGAGCGTTACCCAGCCATCTTCGACCTTTACCGTAATCCGATCGTTAGGCACTTCGGTATCCCAGTAGAGCGCGTTGACTGCCGCGTGCGCTATCTCGGTGTCGGTCGGCTTGCTCGTTAGCGGGCGAACCATAAGGTCGTCGGCCAGGGCCTTTACTCCGGAAACGCGTTCCGCAGCTGCGTGTGCCGCCAGCTTCTGTGCGTAGGACTTTACCGTACCGCTGAGCGTTACCACACCGCTCTTGACCGCCACGCCGATCTCGGCATCGCGGAGTTGTGGATCCCACGCCAGTTCATCGATGACGTCGGAATGGAGTTTGTTGTCGGTCTTCATGGGAGTGCCTCCTGAAAGTCTGATAGGTGCTCAACGGGCTCGCATCGCATAGGCTACAGGATGCAGGAATCCCAAATCGGATGCTGCCGGGGAAAGGGAGTCAGTTGATGGGGGGAATGCCGGACTACCTCATGTGCATTCGACCCTTCAAGGATTTGCCGACAGAGCCACCGTGAGATGGGCGACGATCCTGCAAACGTTCTGACGGCCTTCTGTGTCCTATGGGAAGACCTCTCCACATCATCTTCACTCGTATGAACGACCTACGCTTTGGCCTGCGCGCGCTCCGTCGCTCTCCAGCCTTTACGGTTGCGGCCGTTCTCACCCTGGGACTCGCGATCGGTGCCAACGCAGCAATTTTCTCGGTGGTCGAGGCCGTCGCCCTGCGCCCCCTCCCGTTTCCCCGTCCTGGCCAACTGGTACAGCTGGGCACCGGTTCGGTGGGCGAATACGAGGCGCTCCGTGAGCGACTTCGCACCGTCGAAGGACTCGCGATGTTCGTGTCAGAGACACATCCCGTACAGATAGCCGACGAAGTCGAACGCGTCACCGGTGCTGCAGTATCTG
>CAZYTS010000075.1:0-16633 GCA_964649855.1 uncultured Gemmatimonadaceae bacterium | reverse complement strand
GTCGCGCGTGCTCCCGTAGACGGCCGCCGTCGCCGAACCTCTGGTCCAGTCACGACTGGCGCTTAGCCCGATCTGTCGGTGAGAAACAGTCTTTGAGGCACGCCTCCTGATGTTCTGAGAATCCGCCACCCAGGGCACCGTGGCCAACTCGGCGGCTGTGACAGCTCCAGGATTGTCCGCCAGAGGCGACTCAAAGACTATTGCCTGTGCTCGATAGAGAGTGCCACCAAAGGTCTTCTGGACGTCTCCGGTAAACGCAGTCGTGCGCGAGCGTGAATAGTCACGAGGTCCCTCGCCCGTAGTGTGCGTCAGCGTGCCCTGCCATCCCCACGAACCTGATCGCCCTGCAAGATTCGCCGAAAGGCGTTCGCTGTCGTCATTTAGTGTGCCGCGCAGACGGGCCCGGATAGGACTCTGGCCTGGAGGAATCTGCGTCCTGAGTTCTACCACACCTCCAGATGCATTTCCATACAAGGCCCCTGCGGCTCCGCGCATGACTTCAGCCGACGAAACGGTCTCCAGGTCCACAAAGTCCACCGCGGCCTGCCCGTCCGCGACCGTAAGAGGAACCCCGTCTCGCAGGATGCGCACGCCGCGGATTCCAAAGGCAGATCGCGCCCCGAAGCCCCTGACCGACAGACGAGGGTCCTGCGTGGGATTGTGTCTGTTGGAAATGGCGAGACCCGGCACTCCCAAAACCAACTCGGTGAGTGAGCCCCGTCTGGCGCCTTTACGCGTACTGTCCAGCGAGAGCTGACTTACTGCAAACGGGAGTTCGAGCACAGATCGCGCGTCATCGCGCGTAACCGTAACAGTGATTGGCGGAAGCCGAGTCGAGGTTGTGTCCTGAGCTGACAACACGTCCCCCGAACAGGCGAGCGCGACTGCCAGTAGAACGCGAGAGTACCACGTGGCTTTGGCGCGCGTTTCAGATGAGTCTGAGTTCAGATGCATTTACGCTGGATTTACGCACCTACAAAGCTCATTGCGTGCGCGTCAGCGCGGTAGCGCAAAGGCCATGATCTTGTCGCTGCGTGGAACGGCTATTCGATCGTGTCCTCCCGCCGCTATCACCACGTACTGCCGGCCGGTAGCGGTCGTAAATGTCATTGGCGTAGCCATGCCGGCGGCAGGAAGGTCCGCACTCCAGAGTTCTTCACCAGTTTCGATATCAAAGGCGCGCACCTTCTGGTCCAATGTGGCGCCGATAAAGACCAGGCCTCCGGCGGTTATAGCTGCTCCTCCCAGGTTGAGCGAACCCCAATTCCGGGATTCGGGATTGTCAGCGAGCTGCGGCATGAAGCCCAGTGGCTTTTCCCATTTGACTTCGCCGGTGCGGAGATCAATGGCCGTGAGCGCACCCCACGGCGGCGGACTGCACGGGATCCCCTTTGGCGAAATGAGAAAGAGTCTCTGCATCGCGTAGGGAGTACCGCGTTGCGCACCATATTCTGAGTTTGGGTTCTGACGACGCGCGTCTTCAACGCGGTTGCGAGGGACCAGCCGCACGAGCGTGGGAACGCGGTTTGTGGGTACGATCGCTATCTGCCGCGCCTCGTCAATTGCTACGCCACCCCAGTTCGATCCACCGATATTGCCGGGGAACAGTATGCTTCCCTGCAGCGACGGAGGGGTGAATATCCCTTCGTTTCGCTTGCCAGTCATTTGTGTGGTGCACCATTGCCGTTCGGCATCATCGATGCCGAAAGCGTCGGCAGGCGAGATCTCGTGCGGCACCAGAGGCTTAGGTAGTTCAGGGAATGGTTGGGTGGGCCATGCTTCTTCTCCCGCCACATCCGATGCAGGGACGGGCCTTTCTTCGACTGGAAAGAGCGGCTCACCGGTCTCTCTGTTCAGAATGAAGAGGTGCCCCATCTTGGTTGCCTGCGCGACAGCAGGTATGGCGCGTCTGCCGCGACGCAGCGTAAAGAGCACGGGCTGCGACGCAATGTCATAGTCCCAGATGTCGTGGTGCACGACCTGGAAGTGCCAGGCCACTTCGCCGTCGGCCGCGCGAAGTGCCACGAGCGAGTTGGCGTAGAGGTTCTGTCCGATCCTTTCGCCACCAAAAAAGTCCGGGCTGGGACTCCCGGTTGGTACGAATATCAGACCACGCTGGGCATCGACTGAAATCATGGACCATGCGTTGGCCGCACCGCTGCGCACGCCTGATGGTCCGCGCCACGTTTCGCTACCCGGCTCGCCCGCAGGTGGATGTGGATCCCACGCCCAGCGGACCTCGCCTGTTCTCGCGTCATAGGCCCTTACCACTCCTTCGGGAGCATCGACGCGCTGGTTGTCGGCAATCGCTGAACCAACGATCACCAGATCGCCAAGTATAGCTGGAGGAGAAGTTACTTCGTATTCGGTCTGTGACGATGGTGCACTATGCAAACCTCGTTTGAGATTGATGGTGCCCTGCTGGCCAAAGCCAACACACAAACGGCCGCTTGCAGCGTCGAGTGACAGCAAGCGGGCATCGACGGTGGCAAAGAAGATACGTGCCGAGCACGTTGCATTGCGCCGTGCGCGTGAATCGCGCCAGAAGGCTACGCCACGCGAGGCTGCGTCGCCAAACCCCAGCTTCAGGTCAACCTTGGCAATGTGTCTCCAGCGTTCGCGTCCCGTTTGCGGATCGAGTGCTATGATCGTTCCCGCAGGTGTGGCCACGTACATCGAACCTTCCACAACGATTGGCGTGACCTGCATGCGCCCGCGCCCCTCCACCATGTCGCCAGTCCCAAACTCCCAGGCCATGGTGAGTCGCGAAACGTTGCGGCGGTTGATCTGGACCGCACGCGAGTAGCGTGTGCCTCCTGCTGTAGACCCATAGGCTGGCCACTCGACACTTCGCTGGGCGTGACCCTCTGACGGGAGTAAGATCGTCAGACCAGCCATGAAGACCAATCGTCTGAATTGTTTTATCATCGGTTTCGACGTGTTGGGCGACAGGCGTTGTAACACCACTATCGCTTCGCTGACTCGGCTGATGACACGGAATATGCCTAGATAGTTCCGCGAGCCGGCGATGTCGAGACCTTTCTATAGGTTGGGATGCTGGGAGGTTGGGACGCTGGGACGAACGTCGCTAGGTCACCGGCCTTCCCAGCCAAGCGCGCGCTCAGCGAATCCCGGACTGGCGACCGAAGGGAGTCAGATCCCGGACGGGACCCAGTTGTCGTTATCACTTCGCACGCGGAATGCTTCGACACTGCGGCGGTCTGCCACCGCGGAGTACGGACGGTGGCTGGTCGCCCAAGCGCTGCCGCTTCGCAGCATGTAGAGGCTCGCGGCCCGTCGGCCTCAGCCCTTGGGCCGCGAGCTGAACGTCTTGTTCACGATCATCCACTTGCCATCCACCTTTAGGAGATTGAAATAGTCCGTGAAGAATACGGTCGGATAGTCCAGTTCCACTTTGGCCTGCGCGGCATCGCCCGCAACGTCAACACTCACGATCCGCCGTTTGCGCGCAGCCTCATCTGCGGCGGGCTTGCCGGCAGCTCCGGCTATGTATTCCGCTGCGGTTCGCGTCGAAAACTGACCGTTGCGGTTGAAGTAGAGCTTGGAATCGGGATGAAAGACCATCTTGTAGTGCTGGCCGTCGCCAGTGGCATGCCCGGCCAGGTAGTGCCCCAGAGCCTCACGAACCGCGCGCTCTTCGGCGCTCTGAGGCGTAGCGTAACCCGACGTGAACGCCCCGATCACGACAGCTGCGATCAGCATTTCCGTTCTGCCCTGCATTTTTCCTCCTTGCATGAACGTGGTTGCGATGCACGATTTCCTGAAAGATGACCTCGACCATCCGCCCTGAGACTCAACCGCCATAAAGGTTTGCAGAATGCTGACGAGATACAGACTGTTCTACTTTGCTACGCTCGTAGTTGCCGCGCTTTCTCTCGTGCGCAACGCTGGGGCGCAAGCTGCTCATCGTGACATCCTTGCCAGGCAATTCGAGACAACCCTCGAGCGGATTGCCGGCGAGACGAACGGTGTGGTAGGGATTGCGGCAATTGATCTTGTGTCTGGAACGACGTACGGCGTCAATGACACACTCGTGTTTCCACAGGGCAGCGCCATCAAGATTGCGATTCTGGTCGAGCTCTACCGAAGGATAGATAGCGGCGCCCTGGACCCTGCGACACGCGTTGCCATCACGCGCAACGATCAGGTCGGAGGAAGCGGAATCATTCAATCGTTTGGTGATGGTCAATCCGCGATATCGCTCCACGATCTTGCTGTACTGATGATCACGCTTTCTGACAACACCGCAACCAATATCCTCATCGACAAACTGGGGATGGCTGCCGTCAACGCCACCATGGAGTCACTCGGCGTACCATCGATCAAGGTGCAGCGCAAGATGATTCAGCCGCGGGAGAGCGCAGCTGGGCGGGAGAACATCGCGACGCCGAGGGACGCTGCGCGACTGATGCAGCGTATTGATAGGTGCGACATAGGGATGTCGCGTCAGCGCTGCGCGGAACTCAGGGGTATTCTGGAGATATCCAAGGGGGGCCCTTTTCCGGCGAGCGTTCCTGGCAACGTGCGTGTGGCCTGGAAGCCGGGAGGAGTCGAGGGGGTCGAGACCGCGTGGGGGCTTTTTGCCCTGCCCGGACGGCCATACGCCCTCACGGTGATGGTCAACTATACCGATTCGCCGGAGAGTAGCCGCGCGATCCGTGCCGTGGCAGACGCGGCATACGCGTATTTCCGGAGGTTGGCGCGCTCCTCGCCGCATGGAGTGCGGGTGCCACTGCAGTATGCCGATTCGGCGGCCAGGAGGCCGTGATTCAAACCGGCCGCCGGGTCTGGATGTCTCAGAGTGGCAGGACTTCGCCTCAAACCAGCCCTACCATGCGCAAGATTCTATTCGCGGCACTGTTCAGCGTAGCCGTCGGCAATCAGGCCAGCGCCCAGGAAATCGTTGGTCGCAACGACCGGGTGTTCACGCTCAATGAACAGATCACCTCTGGTGGAAGTGTAAATATCTACACAGTCTCGGGGACGATAACCGTTACTGAGGGCTCCGGACAAACTGTCGAATACCGCGCTGAAAAGGAGCGTGGCGATGTGGATGATGTGGGTTTCATCGTATTGCGCGGATCGGGGGCACTGACGATCTGTGCCATCTACGATGAAGATGATCGTTGCGACGAGGACGGATTCAGGAATAGTCGTCGTTCGCGTGGCAACTGGCGTGACAGGGCGCGGGTACACGTAACGGTCGCACTTCCCAGGGGTGTACGTGCTCGTGTGGGTTCGGGGAACGGCGAGGTTTCGTTTGCCGTGGCCGCTGCTGAGGCAAATGTATCGAGCGGAAACGGGAAGGTGAGGGTGTCGCGGGTACAGGGTCGCGTTCAGGCATCGTCTGGCAACGGTGCGGTGAGTGTTGACAACGTTACGGGTCCGGTGCGGGCAAGTTCTGGCAATGGTGACGTGTCGGTGAGTGCGGTGGCGGGGCCTGTAAACGCGTCATCGGGCAACGGCGACATCATCGTTGCTATGGATCGTTTGAGCGGCAATGACGATCTCGAGTTCAGTTCAGGCAACGGACGAATAGAGGTAACGTTGCCGGCGGACTTTAGCGCTGAGCTGGAGGCGAGTACAGGTAACGGCCGGATCATGACTGATTTTCCGATTCGCCTTGTAGGTCGGATTTCTCCGACGCGTTTGCGTGGTACGATCGGGGATGGCGGCCGGCGCCTCAGAATGACGACAGGGAATGGTTCGATGGAGATCAGGAAGCGGTAGTCAATCCAGGAGTTATTAAAAAGGGGCGCACCCTATGGTGCGCCCCTTTCTCATACATTATGTCACCGGCCGCACTCACAACGACCGCAACGTACTCACCGGCGCCGACCGCGCCGCCCTGTATGCCGGCACCCACGTAGCTATCAAAGTCGCCAACACCACTACCAGTGGCACCAGTACAAAGGTCACGGGATCCAAACGCGATATCCCAAACAACAATCCCGACAACAACCGTGAACCGGCCATTGCACCCGCGAGCCCCAACACAATCCCAATCCCCGCAAGGCCAAGCGCTCCCCTGAGTACCAATGCTAGCACAGAATTGCGCGTCGCACCCAGTGCAAGCCGTATGCTGATCTCCCTGGTACGCTGAGCCGCCAGATAGCTCACCACCCCATGTATGCCGATCAGCGCCAGCACGATCGTCACCGCCGAAAACACCCCAAGCACCAGCACCGCAAAACGCCGCTGCCCTACCGACGTCATAACCGTCGCCGAAAAGGGCTCGACCCCAAATACGGCAAGCTGGGAATCAACTGATCGGATGGCTTGTCTCACCGGCTCCGCCAAAGCCAAGGGGTCACCCTGAGTCTTTACCAGCAACACACCACTCCGCTGAGGCACCTGTGCCAGGGGCGCGTACGTCGCCGGTGGAGTCTCAGACGTTAGACCATGGATCCGCTCGTCAGAAATGACACCAACTATGCGACGCGGGATCCCCCAGAAGTTCAACTGCTGCCCAAGTGGATCCTGAGTGGCAAAGAACCGTCGCGCCACCGTCTCATTGATCACGGCAACAGGTGCCGCGCTGGCATCGTCACTCTCTTCCAACAGGCGCCCACGAAGGAGTCGCACACCCATCGTCTGGAAATAGCCCGGAGTGACCGCGCGCGTGGATATCTCCGGCCAGTTAGCCGCTTCGCTCTCCCTCCCGAGCACTACCCAGGAGTTCGTAAAACCCGCATCAAGCGGATGCGAGCCTGCCAACGCCGCCGACGTCACACCAGGTATCTGGCTCGCCGCCTGCACGAGGCGCGCGTTGAACTGCTGAATCTCCGTAAAGTTTGGGAACTTGCGGTAATCGGTGGGATAGCGGCTCGACGGCAGCTGGTACTGCGCCTTGACCACACCAGTTGCGTCAAAGCCAGCGTCAACGTTCAGGACCGCTGAAAAACTGCGCACCACGAGACCCGCACAAACCGCCAGCGCAACCGACATCGCCAACTCGGCGATTACGAGTCCCTGTCTTACCCTGCGGCGACTTCGTGCCTGAGATGAACCACTCTCACCACGCAACACGCTCATTACGTCGACCCTCAAGGCCTGCAAAGCGGGCACCATACCGAATGCGAAGCTCACAAGAAGCGTAAGCACGAGCGATGCCACTATCGCCCTGGAGTCCAACCCCGCTTCGGACAACCTCGGAACATCGGCCGGTGCATTGGCGAGGAGCAGCTTGAGGCCCACGTAGGCGAGTCCTATTCCGGCAGTTGCTCCCATCAGTACGAGCAACATCGACTCAGCCATGAACTGCCTCGTTATGCGCGAGGTGCTCGCGCCGAGTGCTCCGCGAACTGCCACCTCCCGCGCGCGCGTGGTGCTACGGGCGAGCAGTAGATTGGCAACGTTGACGCACGCTACAAGCAGAAAGAGCGTAACCGATGCCATGAGCAGATATAGCAGCGGCCGGCTGTTGCCAAAGACCACATCATCGAAAGATTCAACAAAAGCCCCGCGATCTGCATTCACGGGATATGCACGCTCCAGGTCTGCCATGATCGAGACCAGCTCCTCGTGCGCTGTCGCAACTGTTGCCGACGGAGCAAGCCGTCCGAGTACGAGCAGAGGATGGGTCGAGCGCGGGAGCGAGTTCTCGTCAGACGCCAGCGGAAGCCAGACATCGATTGAGGCTCCGGCGTTGTAGGGAGCATGATACGCTGCCAGGTCATGAATCTGATCCAGCCCAAAATCGGCGGCATCGGGCACTACGCCGATTATCTCTGTGGGCGTATCGTCGATGCGAACCGACCGACCAATGATCGACCGATCCGAATCAAATTGTGTGCGCCAGGCGGATTCTGAGAGTAGCGCCACGGAACGGCCGCCAGGCTGGTCTTCTTCTGGCGAAAAGTTTCTACCAACTATTGGTTGCACGCCGAGTAGTGGCATGAAGCCGTGAGTCACCCTGACTCCTTCGAGTCGGATCGGGTCGCCGTCTTCTGGAGTGATACTGACTGCAGACGCCCGCAGGCCGGCCGTTGCCGCCAATGTCTTTGAACGCGTCCCGAAATCGAGATAGTCGGGGAGCGACGCCGGTTCGCGTGTAGTTCCGCTGGCACGATCGGTCTCCCAGATGACGACGAGCTGGTCAGGGTCGGCAAATGGCACGGGACGAAGCAGCACGCGATCCACTACGGTGAAGATGGCAGTGGCAGCCCCGATCCCTATGGCAAGTGTAAGGGTGGCAACAACGGTAAATCCCGGGGCCCGCCTCAGCTGTCTTAGTCCATGCCGCAGATCGCGGCCCAGATCCTGAAGTGGTCCCACTCCTCGCGCCTCGCGTGTGGCCTCGCGTGATAATGCGGTGGCACCAAAATCGAGGCGTGCGCGACGCATCGCTTCCTGAGGGGAAAGCCCGGAGTCACGATACTTCTGCGCCTGCATCTCGAGGTGAAATCCAACCTCGTCCTGATGCTCGCGATCGAGCTTGCTGCCGCCAAAGAGTTCGGCGAAGCGTCTGCCGATGTCCGAGAATAGACTCATGGCACCCCTCCGACCCAGTCCATGATGATGTTTACAGCGCCTGCCGTGCGCTGCCATGCCGCGCGTTCATGTTCTAGCTGGCGCCTGCCAGCTGCAGTCAACTCGTAGTAGCGTGCCTTGCGGTTGTTCTCAGTGACCCGCCATTGGGACTTAATCCAGCCCTTGCGCGTCATGCGTTCCAATGCCGGGTACAATGAACCCTGATTTACAGCGAGGACGTTGCGCGACATCTGTTCGATGCGCTGTGTGATGCCCCAGCCATGCATCGCTTCGAGTGAAAGCGTCTTGAGGACGAGCATTTCGAGCGTGCCGGGCAGGAGGTCGCTGCGTTCGGCCATACAGACTCCTCTCGGTGGTCGAGAGCAGCCTAATGCTCCTTTCTCTCGGCTGTCAAGAGGAAAGTGGCGAGCGTCGGTTCTTTTGCTGTTGTAGTTGTCTCGTACCTGTGTTCCTGCAGGGGTCTGATACCTGCTACGAAAGCAGACTCGATTGACAACCATGCCTGCTTCCCAACTTCCCAACTTCCCAACCTCCCAACCAACACTCACCTGCTCTTTAGTACTCTTACAGATGTGAGGATCTCCTCACCGCCGCCAGAGACCTCTTCAGCCGGCGGGGAATCGACACTGTACAATCGCGGAGATCGCACTACAAGCAGGTGTGGCAGGCTCGACTGTCTACGCCATCTACAAATCCAAAGAGGGAATCCTGCGCAGCCTTATGGAGCAGTCCCTCTTTGGGGGAAGATTCAAAAGTGCTCTCGAGATTCTTGCCGGCGTCCGCGATCCGGTCGAAAGGGTGGCCCTCACGTCCCATGTCGCCCGCGCAATATATGAAAGCGAGAGCAGCGACCTGGGCCTCCTGCGCAACGTTTCAGGTTTTAGCCCCGCCCTGCGCAAGATCGAGCAGGAATTCGAGACAACGCGCTATGAGATGCAGGAGGAAAGGCTTGCCCGGCTCTTTGCCGCGCGCAAACAAAGAAAGGGCCTCACACTCGAGGAAGCTCGCCGAATCATGTGGATGTACACGAGCCGAGAGGTCTATAGGATGTTGGTCGTGGAAGGCGGCTGGACTCCGGACCGATACCAGAAGTGGCTATCAGATACGCTCCTGGAAGCGCTGGTTGAGCGTCGCCACGAGAAACAGAGGCCGCGTCGACCCTCAGGGGAGCGCAGTACGGGACGATCCTGACTCGGATCAGGGTCCAATGAGCTGACAGCCTTGCCGGTCTCACGCACGGGCCATAGCGTCTCCATTCCCACATATCTGTCCCCCAAATCGCGTGGAGATTTCCGACATGGGTAGATGGTACAAGTGGGCCGCGCTGGGCCTGGCGATAGGCATTGCGCAGCCCTCTCCCGGGATCCAGGCGCAGGACGTCTGGGCCCTCACCAACGCAAGGATCGAGACTGTCACCAAAGGTTCGATCGCGAGCGGCACAATCATCATTCGCAATGGAGTTATAGAGGCCGTTGGTCCAAATGTGGCCGTTCCGCCTGACGCGCGCGTGGTCGACCTCTCAAACAAGACGGTCTATCCTGGCTTTATCGACCTGACCTCGACGATTGGTCTTCCCGAGCCGCCGCGTCGACCTGCAGGAAATCCCTTCCAGGGCGGTGGTGGTGGCGGTGGGGGCGGGTCGGACACTAACGAGCCGAGGTTTATTGGCCTTGAGGCACACCGACTCGTGGCTGGCGAGCTCCGTCCTGCGCTTACCGACTTGAGGGCTGCACGTGACCGCGGGATCACGAGTGCACTCATCGCCCCCGACCGAGGTTTGTTCCGGGGCCTTTCGGCGCTAATCCCGATGCGCGACGACACCGCCACGCACTGGATCGTAAAGTCGCCAGTCGCGCTTCATGTCGGCTACGATCGGGTTCAGGGCAGATACCCTGGCTCGCTACTTGGCGTCATCGCATATCAGCGACAGCAGTTCTACGATGCACAGCGTCACGCTCAGCTGGTTGAGCGATCGCAGACTAACGGTGGAGGCCCACGCCCGTCGTATGACTCTGACCTCGATGCGCTGGTACCCGTCGTACGGGGAGACCTCCCGACATTCATTGCGGCGTCCAACGAAAATGAGATCAGACGCGCTGTAGCGCTGGGCAAGGAGTTTGGGCTTAAGCTTTCCGTCGTTGGTGCAACCGAGGGTTTCAGAGCGCTCGATGCCTTGAAGGGAGCGAGAACCGTCGTTGTTTCGGTGGACTTTCCTGAGCCCGCCGAGGTTACTGGGTGGAGCTATCGCGGCGCAACGCGGATTGCACAGGACGACAGCGCTACCCGGGCAACCGCAGCAAAGAAGGTTCTCGAAACCAACGCTGCCACGTTAAACAGTGCTGGAGTGCCCATTGCACTTGCATCTGGCGGGCTCAGACCCGCTCAGTTCATCGCAAATGTTCGCAAGGCAATCGCGGCCGGCCTTCCGCGCAACGTTGCACTAGAAGCACTAACGATTCGCGCTGCCGAAGCAGCAGGAGTCGAGAAGCAGCTGGGCAGCATTGAGGCAGGCAAAATTGCGAATCTCATAGTGACTAATGGTGAACTGCTTACCGATGGTGCCAGACTGGAGTCGGTCTTCGTGGACGGTGAGCGCTATCCAGTAGTTGTCCAGGCTGACACTACGCGCAACCAGCAGCGCGGCGCGCGCAGACCAGGTACGGAGGAATAACAATGAAACCAATTATGCGATCGAGCTTAGCCATCGCGGCCGCGACTGTCCTTGTCAGCGTGTCGGTCAAGGCCCAGGTAGCTGCTCAGAATCCGTTTTCGATACCAGTACCGCCCGCCGGGACTCTGGTCGCCATTACCAACGCGACCATAATGACAGCGAGCCACGGTACAATCGAGCGCGGCACCATACTGATTAGAGATGGCAAAATTGCGGCAGTAGGAACCGACGTACAGGTACCTTCCAGTGCCAAGGTGATCGATGCTACGGGCAAGTACGTAACGCCCGGAATCATTGATGCGCATTCGCACTCCGCCGCCGAAGCCATCAACGAAGGCACGCAGTCGAGCACCGCAGAAGTGCGCATGACCGACGTGCTCAGGCAGGACGGCATGGAGCTCTACAGACAACTTGCAGGCGGCACCACGACACTGAACATCCTGCACGGTTCGGCCAATACTATTGGTGGTCAGAATGCCGTGGTGAAACTGCGTTTCGGGCTACCCGTTGACTCAATGATGTTTGCCGGTGCGCCTCCGGGCATAAAGTTCGCCCTCGGCGAAAATGTCAGGCAGACAAGGAGCCAGAACCCCACGCGCTACCCGCGCACACGCATGGGCGTCGAGGACTTTTTGCGCGACATGTTCACAAAGGCCCGTGAGTACAAGCGGGAGTGGGCGACGTATGAGTCTGCAAAGACGGCGTGGGAACGGAATCGTCGTGGTGCAGCGCCGGTACAACCACGCAAAGACCTGGAACTCGATGCGCTGGTCGAAGTACTCGATGGAAAGAGGCTCGTGCACTGTCACTCCTATCGGGCGGATGAAATCCTGATGATGCTGCGCATCGCCAAGGAGTTTGGCTTTACGGTGGCGACGTTCCAGCACGTGCTCGAGGGCTACAAGGTAGCCGATGAGATTGCGGCTGCCGGCTCCGGTGCCAGCACCTTTGCGGACATGTGGGGCTACAAGCTCGAAGCATGGGACGCTATTCCACACAATGCTGCGCTGATGGCGGAGCGTGGCGTTCTGGTGACGATCAACTCCGACTCGGATGAGCGAGCGAGAAGGCTTTATCAGGAAGCTGCCAAGACCATTCGCTTTGGCGGAGCTTCTGAAGAAGAGGCGTTGCGCATGATCACGCTCAACGCGGCAAAGCAGCTGCGAATCGACAAGCAGGTTGGTTCGATTGACGTGGGCAAGGATGCGGACATCGCCATCTTTAACGGCCATCCCTTTGCACCGGCGTCGCGTGTTGACATGACTCTTATCGACGGTCGCGTCTTTTTTGACCGTGCCACAGCCCCGACACTGGAATGGCTGCTGGAACAGATCAAGCGCGTCCCGCGCATTACTTCGGAGGACCAATGAGCGGAATGAGCAACTCATACATGCGCAGCCGATTGCTGGCCGCCGGCGCCCTCCTGCTGGTCTCCGCTACGGCGCAGGCGCAGGACGTTACGGTTATCCGTAATGCTACGGTTGTGCCGGTGACGTCTGCCACGATCAGCGGAGCAAGCGTCGTCATCAGGAATGGAAAGATCGAGGCAGTCGGTGCAAACGTACAGGCACCGGCGGGAGCCACAGTTATCGACGGCACAGGTCTTTTTGTCTATCCTGGATTCACTGACTCGGGTACGCGCCTCGGTTTGGTCGAAATGGGCGGTGTGCCGGGGCCGGATGACACGCGGGAAATCGGCGACTTCAATCCGCAGGACCTCGCCCTCAGCGCAGTAAATCCGTTTTCTGAACACATAGGAATTACGCGTGCCAACGGAGTAACGAGCGCGATTACGTCTCCCACGGGTGGTCTGGTGTCAGGGTTTGCATCGCTCGTCAATCTCGCGGGATGGACGGGAGATGAGATGGCGGTCAAGCCAAAGGCCGGCATGGTCGTAAGCTGGCCTAACGAGCGCGGCGGGCGCGGGCGTGGCGGCTTTGGTCGCTTTGGCCAGGCGGCTTCTTCTCCAGAAGAAAGACGCGCCGAGTATGAGCGACAGGTCCGGAGCATCTATCAGTTTTTTGAAGATGCCAGGGCTTATGCTGACGTGCGGGATCGTCTTACGGCTAACGGAGCAACTCCGCCCGTTAGCTGGAAGGCAAACCAGAAGATGGAAGCGATGATCCCTGCAGTTCGAGGGGAGATCCCGGTGATCTTTGACGCCGAAACGGCCGATCAGATTCGCGAGTCGATAAAGTTTGCCGATTCAATGAAAGTGAAGGCCGTGATCCGGGGTGGGCGCGAAGCCTGGAGGCTGGCAGATACGCTTGCCATGAAGCGGATCCCGGTTGTGCTCTCTCCCACGACCGCCGTTCCTGGTGATGACTCACCGTACGACGAGGTTTTTGCCAATGCTGGAGTGCTGCAGCATGCCGGTGTTCTAATTGCTTTCGAGACCGGGTCGGCCTCGAGTGCACGTGACCTTCCTTATGAGGTGGGCCTTTCCATGGCCTACGGCCTGAGCTCAGACGATGGACTAAAGGCAATAACGATCAACCCTGCAAAGATCTGGGGGGTTGATAAGGACTATGGATCCATTGAAGTCGGAAAGGTCGCCAACGTGATTGTGACGACCGGGGACCCGATCGACATCCGCACGCAGATAAAGGAGGTCTTTGTGCATGGAGTGCGGCAGAGTTTTGACGACCGGCACACGGAGCTCTATGAGAAGTTCAGAGCTCGGCCCAAAAAGCCGTAAGCACGTTAATAGAGCAGGCCTGATAGCAGGCCTGCTCTTTCTGCACGGTGGTGCTATCGAAGCACAGGCGAAACCACCATGCAGTGAAATCCACCAGGCGTCGTTCCTGAACAAATCGGGCGTCGCAAGCTCCCGCCCTCAGTTCCTCAGGCTCTCAGCCCCTCGCTCTCCAAAGAGCCTACGCAGTATGACAAACCCCGCAATGCCTGCGATAGTCGAACCCGCGAGGATCCCGATCTTGGCGTCGTCCAGTAGTGCCGGGTCGGCAAAAGCCAGTCCTGCGATAAAGAGCGACATAGTAAATCCGATGCCACCCACTATGGCCGTGCCTACAAGACCGGCCCATCCGGTGCCGTGAGGCAACGCCGCCAGCCGGAGCCGCACGGCCAGCCAGGAGAAGAGGCTGATTCCGATCGTCTTGCCAAACACGAGCCCAAGTATCACGCCGATCGCCACGGGAGTGGCAAGGGCAGAGCCGAGTGAGCCAGGCCTGACCCCTGCATTGCTCAATGCAAATAGCGGGACGATGAGAAAGGCAACCGGCCTGTTGAGCACGTGCTCCAGTCGCATGAGTGGCGCGTTTACATCAGACACCGCCTGATCCATGAGATGCAGCACTTCCTGCTGCTTCTTGTTTGTTATAACGTCCTGTCCCGTCGATTCAGCCTTATCAAAAGAGGAAAGCAACTCGCGCACCTGGCCGGAAAACTCCCTCGACCCGCGACGCGTGCTGGCAGGAATCGTGAGAGCAAGTAAAACGCCCGCTATCGTCGCGTGTATTCCCGACCTCAGGACGAAATACCAGAGCAGCATGCCAACCACGAGATAGGGAAGCAGCTTTGACACACGCATGAAGTTGAGCCCTATCAAGCCTACGAGCGCGAGCGCCGCCAGAAGCAAAGCCATCGTATCGAGCGAGGCCGTATAGAAAAGCGCTATGACGATCACCGCACCCATGTCGTCGACAATTGCGAGTGCTGTCAGGAATACCTTTAGTCCAACAGGCACCCGCGGACCAAGCAGCGCCATTACGCCGATCGCAAAAGCAATGTCTGTGGCCATCGGTATTCCCCACCCATGCGCACCAGGGCCACCGAAGTTGAACGCCGTGTAGATCAGCGCAGGGACAATCATTCCACCCAGTGCGCCCATGATCGGTAACGCTGCCTGCCTGGGTTCAGCCAGCTCCCCAACCAGGAGCTCGCGTTTGATCTCGAGTCCGACGAGTAGAAAGAACACAGCCATGAGCGCGTCATTGATCCACTCATGCAATGACAGTACGAGCGGATTGGCCGACGGCCCAACTGCCAACTGGGTCTCCCACAGATGGAAGTACGACTCGGCCCAGGGAGAGTTGGCCCACACCAGCGCCACAACTGCCGCTATGAGGAGAATCACACCGCCTATCGAGCCCGCTTCAACAAAGAGCTGAAAAGGCCTGATAGCCCTCGCGAGTGTGCGATAGGCAAAGGATTCGTTTCCTGAGGTCATCTGCAGAGTGGCATTGGGACGTGTGGCTGTAGTTCTAGTCGATTGACCTGAGCCCGACCAGAGCCCGACTCAATCGAGTTGAGCGAGAACGCACAGCCGGAAGTGCGCGTATTGCAACCAGATCTGGCGCCACGATCGTCGCGCTTGCATCATCCCCGGTCCGTTTCCCGAACCAGTTGTTACACATGCAGGCACCCACGCCGACCCCCCAGGCAGACACCGCAAAGACCTTGCTCCTCGCCGCCCTTGCTGCGGTGACGATCTATTACCTCTATATGTTCGCTCGAGCCGTTATGAAGAAGCGGCAGGAGAGCGGCGGCGCGACAGAGACAAAGCCAAACGCGACGGGAATAGCCACAGGATTCGTCACGAACTTTTTTGACACGCTGGGGATCGGCTCGTTTGCCCCAACAACGTCGATCTTTCGCTTTCTCAAGATGGTGCCCGATGAGAACATTCCGGGCACGCTGAATGTGGGCCATACACTTGGTGCAATCGCGCAGACCTTTATCTTCACCAAGATTGTTCCGGTTGAGACACCCACGCTGATTCTGATGATCGCTGCCGCGGTTTTGGGGTCATGGCTCGGCGCTGGCGTAGTATCCAGAATGTCGAGGACCAAGATTCAGTATGGGATGGGCTTTGCACTTCTGGTGGCGAGTGCCCTCATGCTCGCGTCGCTCCTTGGATTTGCACCGGCAGGTGGCGAAGCGCTCGGTGTTACCGGAGTCAAACTTGGCGTAGCGTTTGCTGGCAACTTCTTGCTGGGAGCCCTAATGACGCTGGGTATTGGTCTCTACGCCCCCTGCCTCATTCTTGTGGCGTTCCTCGGAATGAACGTGCGTTCTGCGTTTCCGATCATGATGGGATCGTGTGCCTTCCTCATGCCCTTTGCCAGCGTCAAGTTCATGAAGACTGGGCGCTTTGATGTGAAGGCCTCCATTGGTCTCGCGTTAGGAGCCGTTCCGGCGGTGCTGATAGCGGCGTACATAGTAAAGGAGCTACCGCTCAACGCTCTCAGGTGGGTCGTGCTGGTCGTGATCGTCTACACCGCAATCACTCTTATCCGGGCCGCGATCCGCGAGCGCGGTAGAGCGCCGAGTGTGGCGCCTGCTGGAGACTGAGCGGCAGGGAGATCGCGCCGCTGCAAGAGCAGCCTCTGAAGCGCTAGAGCTGTTTCCGCGTCGTTCCGCGGCAATGATCTTTTTTTGGCCGCGGATGAACGCGGAGTTGAACCGAGCGCGCTCCGAGTGGCGGTG
>CAZYTS010000074.1:0-16639 GCA_964649855.1 uncultured Gemmatimonadaceae bacterium | reverse complement strand
GTGCGTCGCTGAAACCGCGTGTGTGCAGGATGGGAACGTTTGAGAGTGACTCTGCTCCGCCTGCTATCGCGACATCCGCGTGCCCCAGGGCGATCTGGTCGGCTGCGTCAGTAATGGCCTGGTTGGCAGATGCGCACGCTCGACTCACGGAGAACGCCTGCACCCCCTTGGGGAGATGGGGGATCAGCGAGACTTCACGAGCTATGTTCGGCGCCTGGACCGAGGGAACGACGGTGCCAAAAACGAGCAGGTCGACCGTTCTGCCGTCAAGTGCGGATCGCTGCACCAGCTCGGCGACACAGTGCCTGCCAAGCTGAATGGCCGAGATGTCCTTGAGAAGTGTGCCTGCTTTTGCAAACGGTGTGCGAATGCCCGCGACTATGGCCACGCGGCGACCGCTTCCATAGAAGGTCATCGTTCAAAACTCTCCTACGCACACCGTACAAGCTAGTGGTCACAAGCCAACGGGGCGCTGCAACCATAGGTCGCAACGCCCCGCATATGTCGAAATAAGGCTTATCGCTCGGAGATCTTTACCCTGACCGCTTCAACCAGCTTGCGCGCATCCTCCTCACTGAACTGCTCGAGAAGCGTGTTGTTGTTGTGCTTGATGTTGTCGAAGTCGAGGATTCGCTTGGGCTTCCCGTTCTTGTAAGAGATCACGATGCGATTGCCGCGGTAATCGATGTCGCGAATCTCTGACACGGGAACGCTGATCTCTTTGTCGAGCAGTTTGTTGACTCCGGTGAGTACGGCGCTCTGGATGGCCCCACCGATGCCCGACTTGTGTTCGTCCATTTCCTTTGCCATTTCGACTTCGACAATCCGACGAATCGAGTCCGAAAGTCCCGCCACGACGTCGTCACCACGGAGGGCCAAAAAGGCAGCCCCGTTGTTGGTGACGATTCTGACTTCTCCGGGAACCTCACCAATATGAGTGGGATCGATCGGGCCGGAGATCCCACCGCTGACTCCGCCGACCACTGCCATGGCTTTGGAGGCGCTAGCGACAGCCTCTGAAGCCCTGACCACGGGACTCGACACCGCGACTTCGACATCGCGATGCCGCCTGACGTCGCGCCGCTCTCTGCGCTCACCACGGTCACCGAGGTCGAAAATTAAAATGACAGCCACAAGTGCGACGGCAAAAGCGGCCAGTTTGGTCAAGAAGCGCATACGGTCTCCCGCGTTTTTACCAGGAATCGAATACTGCTTCCAATCGTACGAGGGGTCGAGGCTGGAGGTTGCACTCAGGATGGCAAAGAGGGCGAGGATGGCAAAGATGGCAAAGGTGGCAAAGATGGGCGAGGGTGATCCTCGCACCTCGCCTTCGACGCCTTCCTCGCCTCCTACCGCATCGTAAACCTCGACGTGTAGACCATCACCACGCCAAATCGCGCATTCCGCCAGCGCTTGGCCTCGGTAACGGCCATCCCGAGTTCCGTGGGGCGGATTGGTACGACAGCCTCAACGTCCACCACGGGTACTGTCTCCGAGCGCACATCGACTGGGAGCCCGTCAACAAAGATTTCTGCGCATCCATACTCCCCGGTAAAACGCAGACATTGGCTGGAGCCCAGGCCCACCACGTTTACACCCGTCACTCGACCAGAACGGACCAGGTCGGAGAGATTGAGATAGCGTTCCCTGTTGGGAAGCAGCTTGTCGGGCCCGGCAAAGCGGCTCATGGCACCCATGGGAGCCGCGCCAAACACCTGCTGTATGTGTTTGGCAATCACGTCCTTTACACTGTTTTCCGCGAGAGGCCCGGTGAGAAAAACGGTGTCAGTGAGGACTTCGCCCTCGGGAAGGTCAAAGGCCTCGGTCGTCATGGGCATGTAGCCTTCGCGCCTGACGAGTATTGTGAACTTGCCCGGTTTTTCCGATTCGAGCGTAAAGCCGCCAAAGACGTCGGTCGTGGTAGAATCCACCGGGCGATCACGCTTGCCCAGCAGCGTTAGGTCAGCGCGCTGCACCGCGCGTTTAGCCTCACCTACAACGACAATACCCTCGAATCGCTGGGCGGGCGCGCTATCCGGTATGGCGAGAGTGAGCGCCGGGATGATCAGGGAAAGGGAGAACTTCTTCATGTGTCCCTCCAGCAGTCCGTTAGTATTGTTTTGCTACCCCTGAGCTTCCTTTTCTATCCCCTGTCAGCTCAGACGTCGGCGCTGTCGTGAATGGTGGCCAGTTCAACGATTCTGAGCCGCCTGGTGCGAGCCGGAAGCTTGAGCAGAGCTATGTCGCCAACACCCTTGCCCACCAGGGCACGCCCGATCGGAGAAGCCATCGTCACGTGTCCCTCGTCAAAATCCTCCGCATCACCAAAAACGAGATGGTATGTCTCCGAGA
Source organism: uncultured Gemmatimonadaceae bacterium (assembly GCA_964649855.1). GTDB lineage: Bacteria > Gemmatimonadota > Gemmatimonadetes > Gemmatimonadales > Gemmatimonadaceae > CAZYTS01. Next base: position 14,287 of record CAZYTS010000074.1, on the reverse strand, counting down.
CCTGCGTGTCCTGACATATGACAACGACCTTGGAACCCAGCCCTACCTTGTCGGCGGGGATCTGCGTCATGTCAATCGTTGACAGCTTGCTGAGACGCTGTCGCAGCTGACCTAGTCTGGCCTGAACAAACTGCTGCCGCTCGAGCGCAGCCTTGTATTCGCTGTTTTCCCTGAGGTCACCGAGTTCCACAGCTTTGCGGATCTCATTGGGCAGAATCACGTTGAGCTCGTGCTGGAGCTTCTCGACTTCTGCGCCGAGCTTGGCCTTGAGTGCTTCGAGCATAGGGGTCAGACCTACAAAAAAGTGGAGCGCCCGGCCGATTGAGGGCCGGGCGCCATTGCTGATACGAAAGCTACGACTCGAGGCCGCCTATTTCAATTCGGCGAAGACCTTTAGCAGGTGATGCGCTGAGGCTGCTTGACGCCTACGACGAGTCTCGTAAATCCTTGCGATAAAATGGCTTACGGCATTCGCTCGTCGGTCATGCCAGCCACCACTCGCTTGCGCGCCATCTCAACCTGGGCCTTGTACGCCGACATCACTGTCTCTGCAGCCTCTTTGGGATCATCGGTAATGAGCATGAGGTCCATGTCGCCCTCGGAGATTTTGCGCTCCGAGAGCACGCGGGATTGGAGCCAGCGTACGAGACCCGCCCAATAGTGCCGCCCAAAGAGAACGACGGGAAATTGATAGATCTTTCCCGTTTGGATCAGCGTCAGGGACTCGAACAGCTCATCGAGCGTGCCAAAGCCTCCAGGAAAGATGATAAAGGCATTGGAGTATTTGATGAACATCGTCTTTCGCACAAAGAAATAGCGAAAGTTGATAAGGGTATCGACAAAAGGGTTGGCTCCCTGTTCGAAGGGCAGTTCGATGTTGCATCCGATTGAGCGTCCTGCACCCATCTTGGCGCCTTTGTTGGCTGCTTCCATAATGCCGGGACCGGCGCCGGTGATGATCGCGAAGCCTGCTTCAGAGAGGATTCGGGCGGTCTCGACGGCGGCCTTGTAGTGCGGGTCGTCAGGGCCTGTACGGGCGGAGCCAAAGATGGTGACGCCTTTTTGGACATCGGCAAGCACATCAAAGCCTTCGATGAACTCGCCCATGATTCGCAGGACGCGCCAGGGGTCTGTCTGGGTGAAGTTGTCGCGGGGGCCCGGTTGCAGAAGCTTTGAGTCTTCGGTAACGACGATGCTGTCTCTGATGGCCGTATCGATGACGCGATGGGCTCCTCTGGTGCGTCCCAGCAGGCCTTGTGAGGGCGGGAGGCGTCCCGCGGCGCGGTGACCGGATTCGGTGCGCTCACGAAGGCCGGCGACCGCCTCCTGGCTCGCGCTCATGAGGCGCTCGGCGTCTACGGGCCTGCCGGCGGCAGAGCGTGTTTTCTTTGACTTCTTACGATTGGCCATCTGCAAGTTAGAGTTCGTTAAGCGCGCAAGGGAGTTTATCGAATGGGAGGCCCTTGCGGGTACCCGCGGTCAACTCCAGATGAAGACGCCAGAGGTTCCTTTCTTGATACTCGCACTATGAAATGCCGGTAATAATTCTCGTTGCCGACGGCGCACGGCCGGACACACTCGCCAGCGCCATGGATCGTGGGGAATTGCCGGCTTTGGCGCGAATGCGCGAGGAGGGTGGCGCTCACACAGTGGTCACGGCCTGGCCGTCTGTTACCGGAGTGGCTTACGCTCCTTTCCTCCTGGGACGCTTCCCCGGGCCTGTAGGTCTGCCGGGACTTCGCTGGTTCGACCGCACGCGCACCATTGGATCTCTGGTTGGTAACGCCAGGAGTTATGTAGGATCGTCGATGCTCTCGCTCGACGACGACCTCTCCAGAGATTTTCCGACGATCTTTGAGCTATCGGGCAAGCGAGTGCTTGGGGCTCTAAACGTTATAGGTCGAGGTCTTGCCTGGAAAAGCAGGATCGGATTTGGCGCTCGGTTTGCTGCCCGCGCCCTGGTCACGCATTTCACCGGCAACGTTCGCGGTTGGCTGGCGATCGATCGCGATATAGGGACGCGCCTGGCGTCCCGAATTCGGCGTGAGCGGCCGGATTTTGTTTTTGCGGCTCTTACGGGAATTGACAAGACATCACATTCACAGGGACATGACTCTCAGGTGGTGCGCGAGGCGATGCGGATTGTGGACGAGACAGCGGCTGAGATCAGGAGCGACGCTGAGCGAGACGGTACTTGGGAAAACACGCATCTCTGGATCGTAAGTGACCACGGACATTCGCCTGTGGCATCGCACGATGACTTGGCGGAGCATTTTCGCAGTATGGGATATCGCACGCTGGCCCATCCCTGGACTTTTGGGCGATCGCACAACGTTGCAGTGATGGTAAGTGGGAACGCGATGGCACATCTCTACCTGGATCTTGAGCGGAAGGAGCGTCCTTTCTGGCCTTCGTTGAGGGAGCGCTGGGACGAAGCGATCGCGTCGCTACTCGAGCGCAAGTCGGTGGATCTGGCGGTACTTCCGCATTCGCCTGTTTTGACGGAGGTGAGGGGATCTGGGCGGGGCACCGCTTACATAGAGAGAAATAACGGGCATTATTCCTACCGTCCGGCAACAGGAGATCCGTTAGGTATTGGGGAGGTGGGTCATGTGGACGCAGCGGCGGCTTTTGATGCTACTGGTGCGAGCGATTATCCGGACGGGATCGTTCAGATAGCGAATCTTGCGGCTTCGGCGCGGTCGGGTGAGGTGATACTATCTGCAGCGAGGGACTGGGATTTCAGGGAGCGATACGAGCCAATACATCATGTTTCGTCGCATGGGGCACTACATCGGGAACACATGTTGGTACCATTGGTGACCAGCCGTCCGGTATTGCGCCAGCCGCGTCGCACAGTAGACGTAATGCCGAGTGCTTTGGCAGCACTGGGGCAACCAATTCCGCGCGGGCTCGACGGTCACTCATTCCTTTAACCGAAGTATCGGAGGTTGGCAGATGCGCACGACTCGTTTAGTGCTCGCGATGCTTGTAATAGCGACAGCGTGTTCGAGCGGAGGCGGCATGCAATCGTCTTCGGGCAACGTGCGGCGCGGGGGCTCAAACTACATCACAAACGAAGAGGTGCTGAGCGCTGGTGGTGGTATAGCCAACGCATTCGACCTGATCAATCGGATCAGGCCGACGATGTTACGTCCGCGTGCGACCTCGTTTGGAGTGAACAATGAAAGCGTCACACATCCTGTCGTTGTTTATTCTGATGATGTGCCGATAGGAACGGTGGACGCGCTGCGCAGCATACCTGTTGGTCACGTGTACGAGGTGCGCTACTTTACGGCCACAGATGCAACTCAACGTTGGGGCACCGGGCATCCCAGCGGCGCTATCCAGGTGATTACGCGGAAATAGAGGGGCTGAAACGTCGGGAAGTTGGGACGAACATGGTCCGCAACCTGGCTTTGCCGGGGGCCCTGAGCTTGTCAGAGCCCAGCCACTCTGCGGAAAACTCAGGGCACGACGGCCGCCTTGGGCTCGATGCGAACGATCCAGAGGCCGTTGTACATATCGTTCACGTACGCGAGGCCGTTCTTCACTACTACGCCCCACGTCATGGCCGTATTGCGTACTCGGCCGTCCATATCGGCGGTATTGAGGTGACCTATCTCTCTGCCCTGGGCACGCAGGTCGCCTCGTAGTTCGCCACTGATATCGAAGGCTCTAAAGCCGGCGTTGTAGGCGCCCATATACAGCGTGTCTCCCGCCACCCACACGTTGTGCACCCCTCCGAACTCTGGCTCGTAGTAGGCCACCGACTTGGGCGCGTCGATGTTGGACACGTCGATCACCTGGAGGCGGCCGTAGGCGCGGCCCGCGGACGCGTCCTTTGCACCCCGAACACCTGACGCCGGGAAGACCTCGTCAGCAATGAAGACATAGTTCTTGTGGCGCCACGCTGTGTGGGTTCCTCTGATGAATCCGGGTCCCCCCGAAGCCTCGACGTCTCTGTATAAAGCGTTAAGATCGTACTTATACTGCGAGACTAACTGTGGATTGCTAGGGCTGCCGCCCTTGATGCCGGCGCCGATGTCCAGAATCACCAGACCGTCGTTCCAGTACGAGGCATAGAGAAGGCCATTCTGTACATCTATGTCGTGCAATGTGCGCCCCGCATCGCCATGGGTCTTTGGCGTCTTCCACTGTGCTACTTCCTTGGGATTATAGGGGTCGTTGATGTCGATTACGTGCAGCGCCCCCGTGCCGTCGTTTGTGAGATAGATGTGCGTTCCGTGGCGCTCCTGCGTGTAGATGAAAGCTGAGTGGACTCCCGATGTCACACCGTCGGTGAATTCGGCAATCACCTTCGGGTGCTTAGGGTCCTCCAACGAGCAGATGACGATTCCGTTTTTGCGATCGCTGGCTCCTTCACGAGTGAATACAAGGAACCGACCGTCGGCCGTCGTCATCACGTCGTTGACGCGCCTGGTGTTGGAGACGATAGAGTCAGTCACTACTGGTTTTGAGGGGTCGCTGATATCGATGGCGTACATGACGTCGCCACCACCCCCCGAGCCGAGGTAGGCATGCTTGCCATCAGGGTGGATCCAGACTTCCTCGGTCGAAAAGCGCGTGCGCGGCAGACGACCCACCACACTCAGCGCACGGCGTACCTCTCGTGGCGCCAGACGAACCACCGCCTGTGCAGTGCGCGTACCCTGACTGGCACTTACGACGTACTCACCTGGCGTGTAGCCCGTAAACGCACCATCCTGCTCAATGACTCCCTCGCCCGGCGAGAATGACCAGCTTGTGGAGAGATCTCCGATCTCACGCCCACGTGCGTCTTTGGCGATTGCTTTAAAGCGGATAACGTCTCCCTGTCTCGCGTCGATGCGTGAGGGGGAGAGTTCCAGCGTGGCAACTTGTGCGGGCACTACCTGAGCGGCGACGGTGACACGGGCGTCGCCGCTGACTCCTGTAAGCGTTGCGCGTCCCGCTGCAACTGCCCGCACCATTCCATCGGGATCGATTGTGATGATAGCGGGTGCAGATGAACGCCACACCACGCGATCCTGAGCGCGTTCGTCGCCCGTTTTAGAGTAAACGTTGCCCGTGAGTCTCAGGCGTTGACCGGTGCTGAGCCTTAAGGAGCTGTGCGACGGCGCAATTGTGGCTGCCGGCCCCGGCACCATTCGCACTTCAACGCGCTGCGATACTGGGCGGGCTCCGGGCACCACTGCGGTCACCATTACGGGGATGGTACCAGTTGCTCCCGAGCGAATGAGTCCGGTAGAGTCGATATCCGCTTCAAAGCGGCCGCCGGCCGCGAGGTAGATGATCCTCGCGTTCGATACCGCATTGCCATTTGCGTCCAACGCCCGGGCGCTAAGCCTGAGGGTGTCACCCGCTTCTACTACTGCGGGAGAGGGACTCACCGCGATCCTGGCGATCTCAGCGTTTTGCGCCGAAAGCAGTGCTGGCGCGGCAAGCAAGGCGATAGACAGACTACAAAGCGCTTTCATATGGATGCTGTGACGTTGGGAAGTTGGGACGATGGGCAGTTGGGACGCTGGGACGCTGGGAAGTTGGGACGCCTCGAATCCGCTTTCCCGGACAAGCGAGCGATAGCGAGTGCAGGCATGTCCCGGACTGGCGACCGAAGGGAGCCAGATCCGGATACGGGATCCAGCGTCGTTACAGTGCAGCAACTTATGGGACAACCTGTTGACGTGGCTCCATCTTAACGATCCAAAGCCCCGAGTTCATATCGTTCAGAAAGATCAGGTTGTTCTTTACCACCACCCCCCACGTCATTGTTGCGTTGGGAACCTTGCCACTAGGCGATTGAGGCTGGAAATGCGCGATTTCGCGACCCTGCTTCTGAAGATCTCCCTTGAGTTCACCAGACACGTCGAAAGCATGGAATCCTGAATTATAGGCGCCCATGTAAAGTGTATCCCCTGCCACCCATACGTTGTGCACCCCGCCAAACTCGGGCTCGTACCACGCCACGCTCCTGGGCTTGGTGATGTCGCTGACATCTACCACCTGTAGCCGCCCGTAGGCGCGGCCGACCTGTCCGGCGAGGGCGCGCTGCACTTCGATGGGATCAAAGACTTCGTCTGCAATAAAGACATAGTTCTTGTGACGCCAAGCTGTGTGTGTACCTCTGATGTAGCCGGCACCCGCCTCGGTCTCTACACGCGTCCTGTAGAGTGCGTCGAGGTCATACTTGAACTGTGATACCAGCACAGGGTTGGATGGAGTTCCGCCCTTGATGCCGTTGCCTACATCCAGGATGATAAGGCCGTCGTTCCACCAGCTTCCGTACAACAATCCATCCTGAACGTCCACGTCGTGCAACATGCGCCCGGCATCACTGTTCCCCGGACGCGGCGTCTTCCATACTGCGACCTGCTTTGGCGCCGCTGGATTATCGATGTTGACCACATGTACGGCACCCGTTCCATCATTCGTGATGTAGACGTGGCGCCCATGCTTGGGATCAGTATAGATGAACGCAGAGTGCACTCCTGCCGTCACACCATCCGTAAAATCAGCCACCTTTTTCGGACGGAGAGGATCCTCCAGAGTCATGACAACAATTCCGTTGCGCCTGTTGTCGGCTCCCTCTCTCGTAAAAACCAGGACCTCGCCCTTTTCGTCAGTCATGATGTCGTTGACGATCCGGAAGTTCTCTACTACCGAATCTGCCACAACGGGACTCGACGGATTGGTGATGTCAATTGTGTAAAACCGGTCGCCTCCCGCGTGCGTGCCCAGATACGCCACCCGACCGTTCGGGTGTACCCACACTTCTGAGGTCACAAATGCGGTACGCAGCACGCTTCCAACCACTGTAGTCTTGCGACGGACATTTCGCTCCGTAAGCGTTACCGGTATTACGGCGTCGAGCTGCCCAAGATTTGCGCTCACCAGGTAGTCGCCTGCTTCGTATCCGACAAACGATCCGTCGCTGCTAACCTCGCCTCGTCCCGGAGACATCGACCACGAGGGTATCAATCCCCTGACTGCGTTGCCACGGCTGTCCTTGACGTCCACCGAAAAGCGCAGCACGTCGCCCGTACGGGCATTGGCGCTACGCGGATTGACCGTGATAGAACCGCCCGCAAGTGAAACGACATTGACTTCGAGGTTGTGCGACGCCTGACCCGCGGTCGCCGTAATCGTCGCACGACCAGGCCGCAACGCCGTTGCAAGCCCCATGTTATCAACCTGTATGATGTTTGGTGCCGATGACCGCCACGTCACACGCTCTGTCGCAGAATCGCCATGAACCGACTTGGCCAATCCCGTGAGTTTGAGCCGCTGGCTGCTGACCATAACCTGTGGAGCCGGTGTGATCGCCAGGGTCGCCGCCGGAGCGGGCACCATCAGCACCTCCACTCGCTGCGTCACGGGCCGCTGGCCCTCTACCAGTGCCGACACCACGACCGGAAGCTTGCCGGGACTCCCCGAAGTTACGAGTCCTGCTGAATCAACCGAGGCCTCAAAAGGCGTTCCGCCGGCAAAAAAGCGAATGCGTGCGCCTTGAACTGGCTGACCACTGGCGTCCAACAGCCTGGCGGTGAGACGCATGGTGTCTCGCGCCACCATGCGCGGATTCTGCGGTGAAACGACCAGCCGAGGAGCTTCTTGCGCCCCAGCCGTAACTGCCACGAACCCAAGGAGAAGCACAGATAAACGAGGCATGATTTCGGAGTAGTTTGTTGTGCTCCAACGTCGGTCCATAGCGGCGCTCTGACAAGAGGGCGAGGAGGGCAAAGAAGGCGAGGAGGGCATGGATCAGATCATCCCTCGACGTTTGAAGAGATGGTACTGGTCGACCACCGCCTTGGCAGCTCCCATTGGCGAAACATCCAGTGTCAACACACCCCGGGCTCTCATGGAGGCCAGTGCCTCCTCCCGGGACTGCAAAAGTTCCTCGGCTGCGGCCTTTTCAAAGGCATGCTCGACCGATCTGGGCCGCGTAGTGGCGAGACCATCCAACTCCGGATTGCGAAGTGTTACAGCCAGGGGAAGATGACGGGGCCTTAGGGTTCCGGCATGAGCCACCAGAGCGTCGCTCGCCGCTGCGTCAATCACATCAGTAAAGAGAACCGTGAGCGCTCGCTTGCGGTTGCGTGCTGCGAGATATGCAAAAGCTGCGGGATAGTTGGGCTCGACAAGTCGCCCATCTGTCGTAGCGAGTGCCTCAATTATTGCACGCAGGGCGCGTTGTCCGCGCGCCGGAGTGATGTAGTGCTGGACCTCGTCTGCAAATACCATCAATCCAACGTTATCGTCGTGATCCACTGCTGCATAGGCGAGTTGGAGAGCTGCCTCCACAACTGCCTCCAGCATCGGCTCGTCTCCCGACCTGGCGGTGAGCATACGACCGGCGTCTATCACAATCAGGACGTGCTGGCGTCGCTCATCCTCATACTGACGTACCATGGGTTTGCCGCGGCGCGCCGTCGCCTTCCAATCGATGGTTCGTGTATCGTCTCCAGGCACCCACTCCCTGAGACTCTCGAAGAGTCGTCCCTCGCCTAGACGTCTGATATTTCTCAACCCCACCTCGCGGCGTCGCTGTGACTGTGTAGGCAGAGCCCTGCTCGATACCCCGGTAAGGCTCGGATAAACGGTACTCGACCAGGGGAGGTCTCGTGTTACCCGACGCCACGCCAGGCGCCAGGGTGATGTAATCCGCAGATAGAGCTTTCCACCGCGTACCTTCCCCCGCGCCAGTGGCATAAGCTGGAGTTGCTCAATGACCACTCCTCGTTCTGCGAGCCCCAGCGTGCGGGAACGGTGTTCGAGAGCTATGACCTCGGGTGTCTCCTCCCGAATTTCAACTTTCAGGCGTCGGGACAGCCCGTTCTGCCAGCGATATTCGAATCTGGCCCTTTTCCCCAGCGAGAACGCCGGTGGAGCTGTGCGTGTGATCACGATCGCTCCGCTATCCTCACCAGCTGCGCGAAACACATCGACGGCCAACATCGCCACCCACACGGCATCGACCACCAACAGAACCGTTGCAGCTGACGGCCACACGAGTGCTAACGGTGCGACCAGTGCCAGCAACGCCGCCACTAGAAACCATAATCGCGACGGAACAATCATCCCCGTGGTGCTTCAACGGTTTCGAGGAGGGATCTGATTGCAGCATCCGGCGTCAGCCCCTCCAGTTCCAGTTCCGGCGACAACTGAATCCTGTGACGCAGGACCGAAGTGGCCATCGATTTCACATCGTCAGGCACAACATAGGACCTGCCATCCATCATCGCAGACGCCTGGGCCACGGCAAGCAACGCGACCGAAGCCCTTGGCGAAGCTCCCAGCGCAATGGACGGTGTCTCTCGCGTTGTTCGTACCAGACTCGTGATGTATCCAATCAGACTCGGCTCCACTCTGACGCTGCGCGTGACACGTCGCAGCTCTGCGAGTCCGGCGGCGTCGGTGACATGCTCGATTCCAAAGCTTGCTGGATCCGAGGACTCAAAACCGCCGAGCACTCTTTCCAGTAGATGCTCTTCGGCGCTTGTTGGAGGATATGATAGCAGCACCTTTACCAGAAAGCGATCGAGCTCAGCTTCGGGCAAAGGATACGTGCCCTCGAACTCAATTGGGTTCTGAGTGGCAAATACTGTAAAGCTCGGCGAGAGCGGATAGGACTCACCATCTACAGTCACGCTGCGCTCCTGCATGGCTTCGAGCATTGCGGCCTGGGTCTTGGCGGGGGCGCGATTGATCTCGTCGCCCAGGACGAGGTCTGAAAAGAGCGGGCCGGGCCTGAATGAAAAAACGTTTCCGCTTGTTAGAAGATTCAGGCCGGTGATGTCAGAGGGCATGAGATCCGGCGTGAACTGTATGCGCCGGAACTTCAGTCCTAGTGAGGTGGCCAGCGCGCGTACGAGAAGGGTCTTGGCGGTCCCTGGCGGCCCTTCCAGGAGAACGTGTCCACGCGCGAAGAGCGCCATGAGAACCTCACGGATTGCGTCACCCTGACCAAGGACAACACGATCCAGCTGCGCAAAAAGACGTCGCGCTGATTCGGAGTATGGAGCTATTTCGTTATCGTTCATTGGGTTTTCAGGGTGAGCTTCTCCCAAACGTCTTCCACACGATTTGCCGCCTGCAGCACAGCGACGTCGGTCTGTCCAGCATCACTGAAGGTAGCGAGTGCGCTTACTTCTCTTTGCAAATCAGGGCTGTGGGTCGTTTGCTGCAGCTTTGCAACCCAGGCACGCCAATCGGTTCGCACTGACTGCGTGATCAAAGCCGAATGTCTCGTCAGAAGCCGGCGCCGTAGCCCATTGACGAGCAGGCCTATTGCCACGTCGTGTCCCCTGCTTGCAGCAAACGCATTTGCAAGTGCTTCAACGTGCTCGCGAGAGGATCGCCGCTCACGCGAGAAAACTCGTTGCAGGGGACCGAAGCGCACCGCACCTGCCATCCACGCAATGAGACCAACTATTGCAAGCTGCCAGATCATCCAGCCCCACGGGCTCGTTGCCGTCCATGCCAGCGCCGCTCCTGCCATCGATCCGCTCGGGCCAAACCCCTGATGATACTCGTCAAATACAACGCGGCCATCCTGCTCCATTACCAGCGGCACAAGAACCTCAGGAACCCCAGAGTAGCGCAATCCCTGATTTGTGAGAGGGGCTGCATCAGACATGAGAATCACCTGCCCCGATCTTTCTCCTCCGAGCGTCAGGCGCACTGCTACAACACCACTATCCGTGGTGGTAAGAAGTGTATCGGTGCCTGTGACCTGTACTTCCGGGCACTCATCTGATTGTATGCGTCCGGTGTCGGCCACTTGGAGTACTGCGTGAACCCAACCTCCTGTCTGGCCATTGGGAGCACGCACCAGCATGGAGTCCAGTACGGAGAACTCTGTGAAGTAGCCGAGGCACTCCATAGGCAGCCATGCCCTCATTCCGGCAACAATCAGATTGCCGCCGGAGTCCGGCCATTGCAGCAACGTGTGTGTGTCATCAAGCGAGATATTTGTACTTGGCTCTGCCACTATCAGCGTGGCTGGCGCATCACTCGTGTAGGTCAGATCACGCGACCTGCCGCGCCAGCGCGTCACCGTGCCTCCCCGGCGTTCGACGACTTCGGCAAGGCCGGCGAGACCCGAAGGGCCGTATAGGTAGCTCGACGCTCTGAGATCGCTCTCTATCGCCCCCTGCCGGCTCCGGCCCGATTGCAGCGCCAACACTGCCAGAAGCGCAAAAGCTGCGAGCGCGACTAACGTTTCAGTGCGCGGGCGCATAACGATTGGACGTGGCTTTTGTCTTCCAGTTCTCCCAGGCGCCCAGTCCTGCTGGTTCGCTCCCAAAGGCGCAGGCGTAAAGGTATCGCACCAGTTCCCTTAGCTCCGCACGCGGCGCCTCCGGCAATTCTACATCGCGCACGTATTCGGCAGGAGTTTTGCTCGGATGAAACACCGTCAGGTTGCGCGCATCCAGTTCCAGCATCAGGCGCAGGAAGTCCGCCTGCATCGCTTCTGGATACATCCCACTGGATGCCAGCCGCTCCGCCTCATTAGCATACCATAGGGCATCCCGTGGCTTGCTGGACACTTCTTTTATGCGTTCTGGAGTTCGCACGCTGCCAGCACGAATTGTCTTGGCAGCGATCCACACGGCGTGAGCAACGATTGCCGCCAGAACTGCAATCAGCGACCAGACAAGCAGCTTGTACACCATGGGGTTGCTCGCCCTGAGGGCGTCTATCGCGTCAATCGTGGCCAGCCAAAGCCGTCTGACCGGACCCCACGGATCGTTCGCGACACCAATCTGATACCGCGGATCCGCCAGAACAGAATCGATCAGCGCACGGAGTGAGTCCGACTGCGTCGCGTCCTGAAAAGCCCGATTCACGCGGGATTCAACCGGCTGGCCAGCATCTCCAGGTCGTATGCTTCTTTTCGGACACGCAAATCATAGTAGAAGAGCGTGGTAAGCACGTAGTAGAAAGGATACGCGAGGAGTTGCAGCACCGACATGATGACGAGCAAAAGAATCAGCATCAATTCCTCCCCCACAAACATCGCGCTGAGTATGCCGAGTGCGAAGGCCGGGAGGATTATGAGCATGAAGGCTATGATGATTGCCCCAAAGATGCGCAAACGAAAGCCACGCGTGAGAAACCATGATCTGCCTAACGCCGCGGTTGACGACGGCAGGTTCTCCAGCACAAGTGCTGACGGGCTCACGATCAGCGCGCAGATCATGACTATTCCGGGAACGATAAACAGGAGCAATCCGACCCCGTAGAGAAGCGCCGAAAGGAACGCCACTCCCAGCAAACGTCCCAGAAACGGAGTGGCACGTCGAAATGCCTCGTGTGGTGTCATGCTACCGCCGAGGTAGGATTCTGCAACAAGGAATGTTGAGGTTGCTATTCCGATCTGTCCAAGGATCACAGCCAGCGCCATACCAATGAGCCACAACATCGGGTTGGTTATTGCACCGCCCGAAGCCTCCACGTAGATCGAGATGACCAGCGGCACCGTCTGCGTGACCACGGATACGAAGACGAGCGGTACAAAGAGACGGCGGTAGAGTCCAAAAGACGCGTCAAGCAACTCGCTCAACGACATCGCCCTGAGTGTGAGATTTGAAGTCATTCCTTTCCCGCGTCAGAGGGTGCGATATTCAAAACTTGGGCGCAGCGTGTCGAAGCGGAAGGCCCGGGACGTGCCTGGTTGACGCTGCGTTACTCAGGCTGGGCTCTTAGTCAGGTAGATCACGTCGTACCCGAAACCATGGCCACGTTCGATCATCGACAGCACCTCGAAATCGAAACTCCTGAGCATGTAATGCTCGACTACGAGATTGCGGGGCTTGGGAGCCGCGGTCTCGCTGCTCTGATCGACACTGGCATTCTGGTCGCGACGCTCCTGGCACTCATTTTTCTAAGTGTATGGCTAGAAGACTACCTCCCTGTATCGCTCGTTCGTGCGACGTCAGCAATGATGGCTTTTGCGATTTTGTGGGGATACTTCACGCTTTTTGAGGGCTTTCGAGACGGACAGACTCCCGGAAAGAAGTGGCTGGGCATTCGCGTCATCAGAGAGACCGGACATGGTATCTCGTTTCGTGAGGCCGCAATACGCAATCTCCTGCGTCTCGCTGATTTTCTTCCCCCGCCATATGTGCTTGGAGCACTTTTTGTCGCAATCCATCCAAAGGCGCGACGGCTCGGGGATCTTGTCGCGGGCACTGTTGTGGTTCGCGACCGTCCGGCCGAGTCGATTGCAGCGGTTGTTGACGCGGATGCAGCGAGAGGTATAGAACTGGTAGGTGCACCGGCGTTATCTGATGAAGAGTTTGCCGTACTCAAGGAGTTCGTAGCGCGCTCTGAGTCGCTTGACGCGCTGGCCCGGCGCAATCTCACGGCACAGCTGGTGGAGCGTTTTGCTCCCAGGTTTCCGGCTCGGCATCAGGCGGACGAAGAGTTTCTACGGGAGCTTTTGAGTGATGAGACCGCCCGCAGACAAAGTGGCTTTGGAGGTGGGGCAGCGCAGACTCGAATGGTATCGAGTGGTTTTGCTGTAAGGTTTCTCACGACAAAGGAGCCTCGCTGGAAGGAGTTCGAGGAGTTGCTGCGTCGTGCTTCGCGCGGCGGTCTCGATTCTCTGAGTGCGGACGAGCTTCCTCGTTTTGCCGCTAACTATCGAGAGGTGGCAGCTGATCTGGCCAGGGCTCGCACGTACGGGGTGAGCGGTGCTCAGCTTGTTCGCATCGAGCGTCTCGTGGCTGCGGGCCACAACCTGTTATACCGGAGCGAAAGGCGAACTCTGACGCAGTTTGGCAGATTTCTTGCTGTAGGTGCACCCGCAGCGGTCGTTCGGGAGTGGAGATTTGTTACTATTGCCTTTTTGGCTTTTGCGATTCCGGCGGCGGCTGGGTACGCCGCGTTGCGCGAACGTCCTGACCTGGCCGATCAGCTGCTGCCAGCGGTATTGCTGGATCGTGCTGACGCGGGTGTTGCGCACAAGGCGGCCGGACGGGGCTATGCGGAGGCGATGCCAGGGGATCGGCCCTTTGTCGCATCGCGCATCATTACCAACAACATTGGTGTAGCCTTTACCTGCTTTGCCGGCGGGATCTTCCTCGGCGTCGGCTCTCTGCTCGCCCTGGCTTTCAATGGTTTGCTGATCGGTGCTGTGTCAGCGCACTACCAGAACGTTGGTCTGCTGGATTTTTTGTGGACTTTTGTGGCCGGGCATGGGGTGCTGGAGCTTTTCGCGATCTTCTGCGCTGGTGCTGCCGGTTTGTTGCTTGGAAGTGCGATCGTGCGGCCTGGG
>CAZYTS010000073.1:0-16921 GCA_964649855.1 uncultured Gemmatimonadaceae bacterium | reverse complement strand
AGGTCCTTGCGTTGGGAATCGGCGTGTAACCCCAGCGAATGATGTACTTGTCATAAGGCCCGATGACTGGCATGAGATGCGGTATTGCGATGCTGTCCTCGGGTTGGGCCGTGTAGTTAAAGCGCGAATAGTCCATGATGGACGGTGAATGACCCATCCTTGCGACCCAGGTACGCGAGCGCACCGAGTCCACCGGATACGTCGAGCTTCCCTTCTGGTCGTGCTGCAAGCCGAGTGTATGGCCAACTTCGTGCGCTACAACAAACTCGACCAAACGTCCCATGAGCGAGTCAGGGAAGGGCCACATGCGTGCCCTGGGATCGAGGTGACCAACCTGCGTAAAGTACCATGACCGCTGCAGTGTCATGATGTTGTGATACATATAGATGTCCGACTCGAGAATCTCACCGGTGCGCGGGTCATTCACGTTCGGGCCCTGCGCGTTCTCGATGGTCGATGGGAACCAGCGCACCACCGAGTATCGGGCATCTTCGGGAGACCAGTCAGGATCATCCTTTGGAGGATCGGCAGCAACAATGCCACGGATAAATCCGGCTTCTTCAAACGCCACTTGCCAGGCTTCGATTCCCTTGCGCACGTATGGCTTGAGCCATTCCGGTGTGTTGGGATCGACGTAGTACGTTATGGGCTTGATGGGCTCTGACTTTGCAGCATTAGGGTCCTTCTTTTCCAGACGCCAGCGCACAATGTATTCGCGCGTTTGTGCACGCTGCTCCGGACGGCCATAGTCAAGCTGATTGATGGAGAAAAAGCCAACGCGCTTATCGGCCAGGCGCGGCATCATCGGTACGTCCGGCAGCTTTACCATCGACCAGTGCAGCGTTACAGAAGAAGTCCCGCTGGCTGCCTGCTGGAAGGGACTCTGTTGCTGCTGTCCTCCACCACCAGGAGGTGGATTGATGGTGAGGACGGCTTCGATCTCGACGTTCTCGGGGAACGATAGCGCCTTTTCAATAAAGGACCGGTTGGCGTCTACAGTGCCCCTGTACTGATTGCCAGGGCCAATCTCGGTTGGTGGCGCAGTATAAAAACGCGTAACATCAATGACCGCGGCGCTGTCGGGTCCATAGGCCTCCACGTTCCAGGCGCCGAGTATGAGATCAAAATTCGAAGCCCTAACGGCCTCGTACATCGGATTGGTGGAATCCGCTACAGTTGCATACGAGATGTTGCGCAGAAGGACGCGATTGCCACGCCGCTCCCACTTTACAACCCTGCGCGGGCCAATCTGCTGACCACCGTAGCCAGCATTCACCGGTACACGAGCCGCGCGAGTAACCAGAAGCAACTCACGATTGAAAGACGATCGCGGAATCTCAAAGAGCAGCCGCGTGCCGATGCGATGGACCTTGAAGTAGCCATCGCGGCTCTGTGCCTGCGCTGTTATCACACGGCTATAAGGCCGCGGACTCGGCTCCGCTGGAGCACCCTGCTGTCCGCCTCCAGCTCCCTGTCCGGGCCCTCGCGCAGAATCCTGGCCCTGCTGCTGGTTGGCGCCGGTTGGCGGAGTGTTTGCGGGACGAGTCGTTGTCGAAGGCGGTGCCGCCGTTCGGCATGACGCGATTGCGAAGACCGCAGTCAACGCAACGAGAAACGTGCGATTGCGAATCATGATAATTGGGGGATGCGGGACCCGTGTCTTTCCGGCATTTGACAATTACGCCTGTGGCGCTCACAGCGCTGCCAGAGGAGCGAACAACGTGCAGGCCGAACCCCCGAGGGGCAAGACGTAAGAGAGCCCCGCGTTCCGTCACACGGGGCCCCGTCAGAGGGCTCTAAAGCCGCTAGCGCGGCGGAATCGCCACGTAATCGACCTTGCCAGCGGTGAATCGTGGGATCGCCACGCGATTTCGCTGCGTGTCGATGCCAATATCGGCGGGACCATCCATCCCTCCCGCGACCTTGGTAAGCTGTCCGTTTGTGATGACGCTGAGCGATGAGTCGTTCCAGCTGGTAACCAGAATCCGACCGTCCGAGAGCACCTCGATACCGTCAAAGCCACCCGGTCCTGTTGCGAGGTTGGCTACGGTCGATTCGCCGGGAGCCCAGCCCAGTATCTGGTTGGCCTCCCCAAAGGTGGCGAGCACAAATCGCGAATTGTTGGCGTCCCAGGCAATCCCATTGGGACCGGCCAGAACCGGACTCTCATAGGCCACACTCGGCACCCCTCCCTTTACTGCATAGATGCGATCCTTACCCGGATGGCTCACTTCTCCGGTGGCGCTGAAGGAGATGCCGGTATCTGTCACATAGATGGTTCCGTCTGGAGCAACCACCACGTCATTGAGAAAGGTGGCTCCCGGCAGCGCAATGCTCGTGATTGCCGCGCCGCTGTTCTTGTCGAACGCGCGCAGGTGGTCTATGTCGGCCACCCAGAGTGTATCGCCCGAGATAGCCAGGCCTTTTGGTGCATGCAACTCAACGCTGTTCTGCCCGCCCTGCACGATAGTTGTAGGTGTAGAGGGGTTGGCAGCGTCGAGTCGTACGATATAGCCGTTGTTGTCTTTGTTGTTTGGGTTGCCGTCGATATTCGAGACAAAGTAGACGTCGAGTACCGGGTCGTAGCGAACGCTTTCTGGGGTACGCAACCCTTCTGTAGACGGCGGAAGCGCGGTTGAAGCCGCTGCAGCTGTCGCGGAATCTGTTTCGTCATTGCGGGGCTCTTGCCCACACGCAATAATCGTGCCTAACGCAACAAAGCCGGAGATGGAGGAGCGGAACGAGGGCATGATCGTAGTGGTTCAGTGTCCGGTGCCAGGAACTACAGGCTCTGCTGGACGATAAGCCCGCGCACCCTCGATGCGAAAGGTCCGCCGTCCTACCTAACGAACGAGCGCTACTCCCACCTCGCCGCCGAATTCGTCCACATCTACTGCGAGCCCAGGCGGAGCCTGCCACGGTCCATTGTCCAGCCTGACTCGGAAACGGAGCAGCCCGTGGGTGATGGGGAACGAGGCCGAAAAGCGGCCGTCTGGCCCGGCGGCAAGTGACTTCGTGGCCCAGTCGGTGAAGTCGCCCTGCACCCAGACTCGCTCCGCCTCCGGCGCACGCAGCGAAATAAAGACGCTGTCTGTTCCGGCTACGCGGTGCAGCACCAGGTTCCAGCGCTCCCTTTCGGCATCGCGCTCAGCGAGCGGTTCGAGCCCGCGTCGCTCGACAAAGCGCGCACCAAGCCTGAAGCGTCCTTCGCCTGGCTGCACCATACCGAGTACGCTCGAGGGTTCGCGCGAAGCCGCAGAGGCAAAAAGACTTATGCCGGAGCTCAGCGAATGCTCTGCCGAGAGTGTGAAGAGTTGACTGGACGTCGCGCGCTCGCCCAGCGCGGCGGCGCTGCTAAGGCGTCGCATCACGGTTCCCTGAAGAGCGAGACCGCCAATCACGGCATTGAGCGAGGACCTTACAAAGAATCGCGGCGACGACTGCAGGTGCTCGTCGTAGCCGATGGGATCGAGCGTATCCGGCCGTGGACCTGCCGGTTCCAGGTACCGTGGTTCGAGCGTGCGAGTGAGGATCCTGTCGCTCTGAAGCTCAACAAGCGCGCCAAGAGCGAATCCCTGGCTGAGAGAGCGAGCAAACGATGCGCCACTGAGTAGCGCAACGGAATTGGCGCGCATTGCGCCGAATCGGTTGTTGAGGCCGGGGCTCAGGGTGTCACGCCTGCTCGTGCCTCCAAAGACCAAAGGTCGCGATTCAAGTCCAATCCAGCTCGCCATGGCTCCGGATTCGGAGGTCCTTCGAACAAACGAAATTCCACCTCTCAATTGCATCACAAGAGAGTCTTCAATATTGGTTCCGGCGATCGTTCCTGCAGACAAGGCAAAGCCCTTTCCAAGCTCTACGGTACCGCCACCTTCGAAGATTGTTGGAGTAATGCCTTCTGTGCGCGGTGAGTTTACGGCAGAAAGTGCGAGGTAGGCTCTGTGTCCAATGGCTGGCGTTATACGAGGATCAAGTGCTCTGACGATGCTCTCGGAGCCGTCGGGAAAGGGGATCGAGGGTTTGCGCCGGAGCTCTTGTTGGACGGCGTCCCGTAGTTGCGCGGGGGTTGGCGCCGCTGCTTCTCTTGCAATGGCGCTTTGGAGTGACAGAAGCGCATTATCGGGCTGCGATTGCGCCACCGTGGTGACTGCAGTGGCGGCGTCAGCAGAAGAAATCCCGCGCCGAACGAGGTCGGTGAGAACAATGAGAGCGGTTGTGGCCTGACCGGTACCGCGTGTTTGGCGGATCTGTTGGATGTGAGACCTGGAGACTCCTGCACGGAGCGCGGCCGCGCCGGCGTCGATTTCGCTTTCAGAGGATCCGGCGCCGAGTAGTGACGAGGCCACTTTCATGGAGTCGGCGTAGGCGCGCACTACACCTACAACCCGTGTGCCTTCAACTCGGCGCGCTGCTCCCTGCAGCACCCGATTTATGAGCGGAGCCGTTGGCAGCCCTGCCTCACGGGCGAGCGAGACTATACGGTCCAGCTCGGCGCGAACGTGGGCGTCGAACAGCGTGTCTGGGATGGACTGAGCGGAACTGGGGGCCGCCAGGGCTAGAGAGAGCGCGAGGGCGAGAACGCGCACACGGCTCAAGTGGGCACGGGGTCTAATTCGAATCTGACCCCAATTAGGCGCCTGGAATGGCAATGACATTGGCTGGTCCAAGTTCGTCGAGTTCTGCGCGCGGGGCGAGGGGGTCGATCACCCATTCCTTGCCGTCGACAACAAAGGAATAGACGTGTCGGCCTGGGGGAAGTGCAATGGATGTCTGCCAGAGGTCTGAGGATCCCTGTCGGTGCATGGGGGTGGCGTCGGTGCTCCATCCGTTGAAGTCACCGGTGAGCGCGACTTCTGACACGCTTCTGGATGGTAGTCTCACTTCAAAGACAATGAGTTTTTCGTCGCCGGGCGCGCTGTGCTCTGTGGTGACGCTTGTGTCGGTGTTGAAAAAGCGGAAGAGCGAGATGGTGAGGAGCAGGGTCGCGGCGATAGCGGCGGCGGCAACTCCCCAGAGTCGCTGTTGGCCGTGAGAGTGGGCGTGCGGCTTTTGCGCGGACTGGAGCAAACGATCTATTGCATCTTGTCTGGAGTCAGCGGGTGGAGTCGCCGAGTTGTACCAATGCCGGATAGTCATCTCGTCGTGGCCGCCGTGTTCCTGTGTGCTGTCGTGTTCGTGGTCCTTCATTTGCGGGTTCCTTCAAGGGTGCTGCGGAGTTTGTCTATTCCTCGTTTGACTCGCATGCGGAGGGCGGATTGCGAGGCGCCGGAGGCTTGGCTCATCTGGGCGTAGTCCATTCCTTCACCGAAGCGGAGGAGGAGGGCTTCGCGTTGATCGGCGGGGAGGGCGTCCATGGCGGCGGCCAGTTCGTCGTCGGCCAGGGGAGGTTGGTGCGAGTCAGCGAGGTTGGGGTCGTCGGGAGGGATGTCGTCTGTGGGGATAAAGCGTTTATGTCGTCGGTTGCGAGAGACGAGGGTGTTGCGGCATTGATTGACGAGGATGGTAAAGAGCCATTGCCGGAACTGTGCGCGTTCTTGGTAATTGCCGATTGCGGCGATGGCGCGCAGGAAGGTTTCCTGCGCCGCATCTTCCGCGTCGGCGCGATTCCCGAGCATGCGATAGGCATAGCGCCAGCAGGAATCGTAGTGACGTTCGACGAGATCGCGCAGGGCGCCTTGGTCACCGGCGCGAGCGCGAGCAACGAGTTCGGCATCAGACATCCCCGACTATTAGAACCGCGGATAGGAGTGGGATGTCACAACGAGGCTTCGAGGTTGTCCACGCTGCGAGGCAGGGGACGGCAGCCACCTCGGCTTCTTGAGCTTTTGCAGTTTCCGCGTACTTCCGCGGCCGAAAGGTCTTGTCTCCTCTTCGCGTACTTCTGGGCTTGAGTACTTCTGCGCCAGAATGCCACGGCATCCTTGAGCTTTTCTAGTTTCCGCGTTCTTCCGCGGCCGAAAGATCTTGTCTCCTCTTCGCGTACTTCTGCGCTTGAGTACTTCCGCGGCCAAAGGGCTTGTCTCCCCTTTCGCGTACTTCTGCGGCCAAAAGGTCCGATTTCATTCCGCGGCAGGTGATGAGATCCCCTCATCCGCTGTTCTCCACTAAAGAGACACGGTATCAGCTCATCCCCCGGAGTCGTAAACAGTGTCTATAATCACTCTGGGCAGTCGCGGCTCCGTTCCGCGGCTCTCGTCACAGCTACGTCAGGAGTAGTTACAAATGAGCAGAAGATGGAAACTCGCCATTAAAATCGGCGCTTTCGCGGCCGCTGTTGCCGTCATTGCATGTAGCGATGCAATGAGTCCGGCGGACCCAGCGCCGGAGTCAGCATCACTAACGCAGCCCAACGGCAACGACACCGCCGGCAAGGGCCCCGGTCCTGACACCACAAAGGGACCGGACACCAGCACGGGACCTGATACGAGCACGGGACCCGACACGGTAACCTGGGTCAATCCCGGCCCCGGCCCCGATAGTACACAGGGCGGCACAACGTTCCCGGGCGACACGCTGCCCGACGCGATCCTCGCCGGAATTGTGGTCGGCATCGACTCAACAATCAATCCATTCATCGAAACGGGCCCGGTTGCCGGCGTCACGGTTACTGCATTCCGTTGGTTGGGAGTCGATTCCTCTAGCGGCTCTGCGCAGGAAGTTCGCGATAGCGTTGCCGCGGCTAAAACCGGAGCCGACGGTTCATTCAGATTCGAGGGAATCCGCTCGGGTATCTACATCCTGCGCGCAGTTGCACCGCAGGGATCGGGCTATCGTGACGGCGCCACTGGAGCCAACGCGGTATCGATCCGAGCCCTCGTTCAGCTCGCGCCAGTCAAGATCTATCTGCACAAGGTGCAGTAGGGGCGACGAGGCCAGGAAGGCAAAGGAGGGCGGGGAGAGCATCTCCTCGCCCTTCTCTTTTGCGTACCCGGATTGCGGCGTGACAGGGCCATGGCAGCCTCGAAGCCTCGAAGCGCACAACCGTCTCTTAAAGGCGGCGCCAGGAAAGTGGTAAGGAAAGCGTTCCCCTCTTTCATGGCTCCCCCAATCCCCTGTCCACATGCAACCCGAAATCAACTACCTGGCGGCCGTTCTGGCTGCCATTTCCGCATTCATACTCGGCGGTCTCTGGTACTCGCCGGCGCTCTTTGGCAATGCCTGGCTCAGGGCCACAGGGCTCACTGCTGAGGAACTCGCGAAAGGCAATCCTGCTGTAGTCTACGGCGTCTCATTCGTCCTCGCGTTGATCGCGGCCCTCGTCTTTGCGCTCTTTCTTGGGCCGGCACCAGCCCTTGGATTTGCGGTCGGCGCAGGAGCGTCGGCAGGACTGTGTTGGGTGGGCGCGAGCTTTGGGATCAACTACATGTTCGAACGCAAGCCAATCGGCCTCTTACTCATCAATGCTGGCTACCACACCGCGCAGTTCACGCTGTACGGTCTGATACTTGGCCTCTGGCACTAGGTGGGCTGGCGGGACGAGCAGTAGCGATAACTGCCGAGCGTGGAGGCTGAGAGCGAGGAGGGCGTCGTGTTGAGCACAGATGGCTGAGTATATGAAAGCGGTCTGGCGAGGCAGTCGTCCGCGGCGCAGATTCGCGGCCCCATGGTACCCAAAGATCCCACTCCTGCCCTAACAGCTGACGACCGCGGTGGGCCGGCAGATGGTGGGACGCGAAAGCCGGAACTGGTGCGCACACTCGGTGTGCGCGACCTGGTCCTGCTCAACGTTGTCGCCGTCCTCTCGCTCAGATGGATGGCGACATCAGCGGCCGCTGGACCCAGTGCACTAGTCCTCTGGGTCCTCGCCGCGCTCCTGTTTCTCGTTCCCACTGGCCTGGCCGTTGCACACATGAGTGCGCGGCAACCAGCAGTTGGAGGTATCTACGCGTGGACGACAAAGTACCTGGGTGAAGGCCACGGTTTTGTAGCCGGCTGGTGCTACTGGATCAACAACGTGCTCTATCCAGCCAATCTGTTGATCGCAACTTCGGCAATGTTCACGTACGCCATAGGGAGAGGAGGGACCGGGCTGGAGAGCGACTGGCACTACGTGCTGACAGCAACTCTCGTCATGCTCTGGGTCGCGACCGGCATCAACATCGTCGGCCTCAAGACCGGAAAATGGCTGCAGAACATCGGAGCGGTTTCGACATACATACCTGGTGTCGTTCTGGTCGTGCTTGGGGTGATCGCGATGACCAGACAGCCAGCAGCCAATGAGTTCACAGCGCGCGCCTTCGTGCCCGATCTCTCCAACTTTGGGGCATTGAATCTCTGGGCCGCAATTGCGTTTGCCTTTTCAGGAATCGAGCTCTCAGCAACGCTCAACGAGGAGGTGCGCGACCCCGTCCGTACTACGTCGCGAGCCGTTTGGATTGCAGGGGCAATGATAGCTGCAATCTACCTGGCAGGAACGCTATCTGTGCTTTGGCTGATTCCAGCGGGCGAAGTCAACATTGTATCCGGGTTTCTGCAATCGATTCAGACAGGAGCAAACCTATCCGGCGTGAGTATGCTCTGGATCGTACCGGTCTGCGCCCTGCTTTTTACAGTTGGGAATATCGGCGGAGTGGGCGCCTGGCTGATTGGACCCGCGCGCGTAGCTTTCGCGATTGGCATCGACCGCTACTTTCCTCCGGCTTTCGGCAAGGTCCATCCGCGCTGGAAAACGCCGTACGTGGCTATTCTCGTGCAGGCAGGTCTCTCTACAGTGTTCCTGCTCCTCTCTGTTCTGGGCAAAGGAACGACCGTTGAGCGCGCGTACCTGATACTCCTGGACACGATGCTGCTCATCTACTTTCTCCCGCTGCTCTATCTATTTGTTGTCTATGTCAAAGTAGAAGGAGCCCGCGGCGAGCCTCATCGGATAAGGAGCATCATCACCGGCTCGTGCGGCTTTGCAGTTACGCTCTTTGCAATGATCGTAGCATGCGTGCCGCCCGAAGGCACGCCCAGCGTTCTGATCTTTGAGCTCAAGGTGCTGGGCGGCGCCATTCTGTTTGTAGGTGCAGGGCTCGCCGTGCGTGCACACGCATTGCGCAAACTGAGAGCCGTCTGAGGCCCCGGTTAACGTACCTGCGCGGCTCAGAACGCAGGATCTACACGCAAACGCACGATTGCAGGGAGGTCGTTCTCGTCACGCTCAATAACCCAGAGCTGATTCCCGTCAGCCTGTATCAGCGTTGTGCGCGGGGGCAAGTCGACTCTACCGAGAAAGCGTCCAGATGGCTCAAACACTTCCCACGCGTAGACCATCCGGAAGTGCCTGGACGGGAGCGATCGATTCCTCGGCTGGACAATCTCATCGTCAGGAATCCGTTCGACAGCGACAGGTACACGTGCCCAGATACGACCGTCGCGAGTGGCGAGCAGTGCATCCACCAACGGTGCGGTTCGTGGAATGGCCGGTCCGTTCCAGGTCCAGGAAGGGTCGGTCATCCGCAACATCGCCGTGATGTACTCCTGCTCTTCTGAACGCTGTTCGTCTGTGAGTGGCGTAGCGGTCATCTCGCGCTGAATGGTCACGGGCTTCCCATCCAACGGAGCGATCACCATTTGATAGGTGGCTCCATTTGCAGCGGCAAAGTAGCCCGCAGGACTCCACGCCCAGCGATATCCGCCAGTGTAGCGTGACGAAGTGCTCGAAGTGCCACCGCCTCGTGAGGCTACGTACATCTCGCGCGGCGCATCAAGATCAGGAGGCGCCAGAGAATCGAGAAACGCTCCACTGGAATCGAGTCGCACGAGTCCCATCCTGCCGAGTATCTCGCCGGGTCGCGGTGGTGTGACAGGCCGCTTGATGTAGAGCGCGCCGTGTCGGTCGGAATGCATTCCGTCGCTGGTGGAAAAGCCCGCAGGAATAACGATGCTACGTACAAAGTCGCCGGATTCTGCAAAGATTGAAATGCGCGCATTGCTGAAGTCCCAGAGCGCTATACCTCCGTCGGCAAGTGCAGTCATCCCGCCATTGCCCTGAAACTCTCCAGGGCCCGCACCGGCTCGGCCCACGGTACGGATCAGCTGGCCGTCCTTGTCAAAAAGAAAAATGCGCCTCGCTGGCTGGTCATAGGCCCAGATCTGCTCGAGTCGGTCTACTTCAAACTCATAGACCTCGCCGAATAGCGACGTGTCGTCGGGTGTCGTACCAATGCGGCGTTCTTCCACCGTGTGACGGACCCGTTCTGGAGCTGGATCGCCTGACACAGTCACGCGAACGGTGTCTGCGGTGGAGTCGATAGTAACCGTTGCGCCTGACAAGTCGAGATCGGCCTGCTCATTGCCGGCACACCCTGTCGCAATCAAACACGCTACTACCAACACCTGAAGCCGCATGTTGTTCACCCTTTGGCTTTAGTCTTCTCCCAGCTGTCCTTTAGAGTAACCGTTCTGTTGAATACCAGCGCGCCCGGCCCGGAATCAACGACGTCGCTGATGAAATAGCCGGTGCGCTCGAACTGATATCTCGTGCCCGGCGGATCGCTGCCCACACTGGGTTCGACCATGGCGCCTTTAACCACGACGAGAGATTCGGGGTTGAGCGACTGGGTAAAGTCCTGACCTTCAGGCACGTCGTCGGGATCGGGGATCGTGAAGAGACGGTCGTAGAGTCGCAGCTCGCAGCTAAGCGCGTGGCGAGCCGAAACCCAGTGGATCGTTCCTTGGACACGTCTGCCGTCGGGAGCGTTGCCGCCGCGTGTCGCGGGATCGTACGTGCAATGCACTTCCGTCACTTCGCCAGCGTCGTTTTTGACCACGCCGGTGCAGGTGATCAGGTAGCCGTAGCGCAGCCGAACTTCACGTCCCGGCGCCAGCCTGAAGAACTTTTTGGGCGGGTCCTCCATAAAGTCGTCGCGATCGATCCAGATCTCGCGCGAGAACGGGACGAGCCGTGACCCTTCTTTAGGTACATCGTGTGGGTAATACGGCGCGTCCAGCTCCTCAACAAGATCCTCGAGATAGTTGGTTATGACTACTTTGAGGGGCCGAGCGACGCAGAGCACGCGCGGAACGCGCATGTTGAGGTCATTGCGCACAGCAAATTCGTAGGTGGCGAGCTCTGTGCGCGCATCCTTGCGTGCCACGCCAACCGTTTCGGCAAAAGCGCGAATGCCTTCGGGAGTCACACCTCGCCGCCTGATCCCAGCAATCGTCGGCATGCGCGGGTCGTCCCATCCGCTGACGTGTCCTTCGGTAACCAGCCGCAGAAGCTTGCGCTTGCTGAGCACCGTGTAGTCGATCACCAGTCGCGCAAACTCGGTCTGCTCAGGGGGCCTTTCAAATCCGGCCTCGCGTACCAGCCAATCGTAGATCGCGCGGTTGTCCTTGAACTCCAGCGTACAAAGCGAGTGCGTAATCCCCTCCATCGCGTCGGATAACCCATGCGCAAAATCATAGAGCGGGTATATGCACCACGCGTCTCCCCTGCGATAATGCGTGGCATGCCTGATTCTGATGAGAATCGGGTCCCGCATGATCATGTTAGGGTGTGCCAGGTCGATCCTGGCGCGCAAAACGTGAGCGCCGTCGGGAAACTCTCCCGCCTTCATCCGCTCCAGCAGGTCGAGATTTTCCTCGATACTCCTGTCGCGATATGCGCTTGGCGTGCCGGGCGACGTGACCGTGCCGCGGCTCTCGCGGATCTCTTCTTCTGTCGACGAATCGACATACGCCTTTCCCGCACGGACAAGGCGGACGGCTATGTCGTATAGCGGTTCGAAATAGTCAGACGCGTAGAACTCACCATCCCATTGAAATCCCAGCCATTGCACATCCTCCTTGATCGCGTTGACGTACTTGATGTCTTCGGTAAAGGGGTTGGTATCGTCAAAACGCAGATTGCATGTACCTCTGAACTCCTGTGCGATACCAAAGTTCAGGCAGATGGACTTGGCATGGCCGATATGCAAAAAACCGTTAGGCTCCGGTGGGAAACGCGTCTTTATGGCGCGGCCGTACTTTCCCGTGCGGACGTCTTCGGCGACCATCTCGCGGATGAAATCCCGGCTACGCGAGGGTCCGTCGCCAGCGGTGCCTTCTGTCGCCCCGGGTGGTGTGGTCTTCTCGTTCACGTTTTGCGGTGTCATCGAGCTGTAGATAAGGAAAAGTATCTGGACGCGGCAGCTCGTGATGGCGGGACGGGAGGATCCGGTGCGAAATCCCGCCTTTTCGGACACGATTTGGGTCTTCTGACCACCGCCAGGTGTGCTCCGCGAGTGGTGTAAGCGCACTGTAAGCGCGGCTTGCCATTTTCCCCGGTATGAGCGACACACAATCACCTTCCGCCTTCCGAACGGGCCCCGTGCGCGCAGTCGTGCGCGCCGGCTCGTCTGACACCGCATATATCCGGATCGGATCCGGCGACTGCGTACTCCTGATGATCGCCGATCTCGATTCTCCTTTGGCGCTCACCCTCATGGAGTCACTCGGCGCGCGTTTCCGAGTCATTGCTCCGATCAACCGGCCGTCTACGAGCGACTTTGCGGGCTGGCTCGCCAAGTTCCTGGACGGGCTTGGTGTTTCTACTGCTAACCTGGTGTCAGATAAGGAGTTAACAGCCAGCTCCATAGCCTATTGCCTGATCGACGCCGGGCGCATCGATCGGCTGGTACTTATTTCGGACGAAGTCCCGGCCGGGACCGACGAGCTGGGAGCGGCTCTGGACGACCCTACCGAGCACGCCACTCACCCGCTCATGATAGTCAGCGCTTCGGAGTCGCCTGTCGGCGTCGCCGAGCGGATCATTCGCTTTCTGACTTCTGAGTAGACATTGATTCGTGCTCGCTGCCTCCCGATCCAGTGCACATCGGTCCCCACAAACAATTGATCCCGAGGCAATGACGTTACAGGCCGAGTCGACAGTGGTTGCGGACTCAGCTCAAGATGCGCTTCCGACCTTGCTGTCGAGCTTTGTGGGTCGGGAGCGTGAACTCAAGGAACTCGGGTCATTGCTCCTTTCAAGCAGGCTTTTGACGCTGACCGGTGCGGGCGGCAGCGGCAAGACGCGTTTGGCGCGCGAGGCTGCGAGCAGGGCACACGATACCGATCGGATTGCCTGGGTTGATCTTGCTCCTCTGACCGATGCCTCGCTTCTGGATCAGCATCTGGCTCAGTCGTTAGGTCTTGGAGAGCGTCCTGGCAGCGCACCTAAGGATCAGTTGCGCCAGCACATTGGCACGCAGCGTTTCAGGCTTGTGCTCGACAACTGCGAGCATCTTGTAGATGCGTGTGCCCTGCTGGTGGAGTCGCTCCTGATCGCCTGTCCGGAGCTAAGAGTACTGGCTACGAGTCGTGAAGCGCTGGGAGTGGCTGGCGAGACAGCGTGGCTGGTGCCGTCGATGGAAATGGGTGAGGCAATCCAGCTCTTTGTGGACAGGGCAAAGGGGGTTCAGCCTTCGTTTGGTCGAACGCCGCAGAATTCACAGGCAATTACAGAGATCTGCCAACGGCTGGATGGCATACCGCTGGCCATTGAGCTGGCTGCAGCACGCGTGCGTGTGCTCACTCCGGAGCAGATTTCTGTGAGACTGGCCGATGCATTGCGCCTTTTGAGCAGCGGCAGCCGGACTGCTCTTCCGCGGCACCGCACGCATTTGTCTGACGATGGTCGGCACGCCGCGAGCATCGAGACGCTGGGCCGTGCAATTGCGCGGGACATGCTGTACGAAGCGGCGTGGCGAGCGCTGATCTCGGCTCACCTCAAGGCTGGTGAGCGTGGCCACGCGTTGCGCGCGTATCAAAAGCTGGCAGGGTTGCTCAAGAGCGAGCTGGGTGCCATGCCCGACCATGCCACAACGGCCTTGCTAGGCTAATCGGAGCTAATTGGGGTCAGATTCGAATTAGTGCTAATTCGAATCTGACCCCAATTAGCTCAACTAGCTCAGCTCTATCTATCGGACTTCGATCGTGCGCGTACCGACCGAGGCTCCGTCGAGAAGCACGTCAACCGTATACGTGCCCGTGGGCCAGCCTGACGGCTTGGAGATGTGGAACTGCGTTACCGAGGTCGTGCCTCCCGCAGATGCCGGTGCAACGGGCTGCGATGTGGAGTCGACCACTTGTCCGTCCTGGAAGGTCCACTTGGCTGTGAGCGTGGAGGTGGACGGAGCGTTGTCCGTGACGACCGAGAGGTAGATCGTGTCGTTCGCGGCAAAGGTCGTGAGGTTTTCTACTACCCGCATGTTGTCACCGACGGTCTTGCCGGTTTCGATCACGGTGACCGTTGGCGTGGGAGCAGGGGCCGGCGGCGTTGCCGTAGCCATTGAGTCTATGGCGGTTTCGGTGTCGGGTCTGCCGCAGGCAACGAGTGCAAACGCTGCGAGCGCGAGGGCCGCAACATTCCGGGTTCTAAAGGCTTTCATCTATGGCTCCTCAGTCGAGTGTGGGGAGAGTAAGTACCTGGCCCGGGTGGATCAGGTCTGGGTTGGAAATGAGGTCGCGGTTGGCTTCGAAGATTGCCTTCCACTTGGCTGCATCGCCGTAATGTCTCTTGGCGATCTTGGAGAGCGAATCTCCAGCGACAACGGTGTACTTTGTGGCTGCTGCTTTCGGCTGTTTGGCAGCTGCGTCCGGTGACATGGACGCCGAAGAGCTACCGCTCTTTACATCAGAAAAATCGGGTCTGGGATCGGGCATTGGTGGCCTCGCAGTGGGCCCGGGAACAGGCCGGGCGTTCTTGTGGGGTTCTGATCAACGTTCGGCTCGCCCGCCTCAAGCAGGTATGCTCTACGCGGACGCGAGGGGATGCCGAAATAATTCAACATACAGCGCCATTGCGATGCGGTGAGCGCACAACTTGAGCGAGCTCGGCCGTAGCGCAGAGCGTTCTTTTGCTACGCGCGATGACTCGGCGCGCATGTGAGGTTAGCAGCATTTGGCCCCTCAATGATGTGCGCGGGGTCACCGCACCGCGGAGTGAAGCTTTAGCGCTCGCGACCGCTCAAGTGAGGGCGCTGTATTGCCGCTCTCTTAGCAATTTCCGCTTCGGTGTTGATAAGGCCGGCAGTCAAAGCCACCTGTACGCCACAAGCCGAGTTGCTCGCTTCGTGCCCTCGACTCGGCGGCGTCGAGTGCAGGTGAGTGGCGCAAGTTTGGCGGGAAGCGCTCGCTGACCGCCCAACCTTGTCTTACGAGGCGCCAATTGATGAGCTCGCCTCTAAACCATAGGTAGGCCAGCACACGACCGTATCGATCATTCGGTTGGACATCCAGTTCCAGTTGAACGCGCGAACCTCGCGGAATGAGTCGCGACAGCGCTTGCTGCGAAGCTGAGCCCATCGGCGCCTGGTCCAACTCGGGTGCATCGATTCCGATGAGTCTAACGCGGCCACGTGGCGCGCAGTCTATGGTATCGCCGTCGGAGATTCTGGCGACGATGCATTCGACTGTTGAATCGCGCCAACGAGCCGGCGCAGAGTCGGGCAAGAGCTCACCTGGTTGTCGAGCGAGCGAATCAGTGACTAGAGCTGGAAAGCATGTGGTTCCCCCGTTGGCTCTATAGCCACGCCGTCTGGCTTCTGATTCGGAGAGGTATTCGCCACGTCGCGTCGTGCCATACGCGGACGTTCCCGGACAGTGATAGACACCGGATCTGGTGTTCACCCAGACGCGGGACGAATCCTGTGCACAGGCAGTCGAAGCCAGGACAAGGGTGACGCAGAAAACGCCCGCGATACGACCGCCGGTTGCAGAGAGTGGTGGTTCTGCAAGCCAGTTTGAAAGGAGCTGCGCCGTGCGACGGACGTAGGTCAGAGCGCTGCTGCGTATGGATTCGACGTTCATCTGCACACCATAACGCACCAGCGCCGCGACTGCGACTCCATGGCGCTACAGGTTTGGGGGTGGCGCAGGGAACGTTCAACCCGGGCAGAGGAGGTTACCGGGAATGCTAAAGGATTGACGCCAGACGCTATTGGGATTCGATTCGCGGCGTCCCAACGTCCCAACGTCCCAACGTCCCAACGTCCCAACGTCCCAACGTCCCAACGTCACCCACCCGTGAGAACTCTACTAATCTCGACACTGCTCTTCGCGACAGTGTCGCTCCCAAAAGTTGCGTTTGCCCAGGCAGCTGCTGCGCGGGATCAGATTCGCGACGACAGCCGCTTCTCCTTTTACGATCGTGGACCCTACCGTCAATCGGTGCCGCGTCCTGAGAGCATACTTGGGTACAACATCGGTGACCATAACACTCAGTTTCTGCAGCAGGAGCGAGTGCTTCTGACGATTGCGGATGCCGCTCGCGATCGTGTGCGTTACGAGGTTATCGGGTCGACTAACGAACGAAGGACGATGCGGCTCTTCTTCATCTCTTCGCCCGAGAATATCGCGCGTCTGGACGAAATCCGTGCGGACCTCGACCGCATTGCTGATCCGCGCGGAGCGTCGCAGGCAGAGCTCGATGCTATTGTCGAGCGGGTGCCTGCTGTAGTCTGGATCAACGAATCGGTCCACGGCAACGAGTCGCCGGGATTCGAAGCAGGAATGCAGACGTTGTATCATCTGGCCGCGAGCGAAGAGCCAGCCACGGTGGAAGCGCTGCGTAATACGTTGGTTGTTCTCAACCCCAGTACGAACCCAGACGGTCATGAGCGCTTTGCCGTCTGGTACGGCTCAGTTGGAGTAAAGAACTCGGATCCGTGGTCGCTGGAGAAAGACGAGCCCTGGAGTATTCAGGGGCGCTTTAATCACTACAGGTTCGACATGAACCGTGATGTGATGACGACGACGCAGCGGGAGGTTCGCGCGCTGGTGAGTGCTTATCTCAAGTGGCATCCAATGGTCGCAGTAGATCAGCATGGACAAACTGAGAACTACTTCTTCCCGCCCACTGCCGCGCCGCTCAATCCAAATCTGGTTGGGACAGGATTCAATCAGTGGATGGAGATTTATGGGCGTGCCAATGCGGCAGCATTCGACCGCTACG
>CAZYTS010000072.1:0-17011 GCA_964649855.1 uncultured Gemmatimonadaceae bacterium | reverse complement strand
TGGTCTGGATCGGCCGTGAATGGTCCCAATTCCAGAATCCCGCAAACGAGCAGCCGGCGAGACTCCTGACTCTCTCAATGCCGGCGCCAACCCAAAGAGAAAGACGGTGGCGATTGCGAGTGCGAGGGCAAAGAGTATCGTTCGCTCATCGAGTGCAATCTGGTCAATACGTGGGAGAGTAGCAGGGCTCAGAGCTCTCAACACGCGGACTCCAACGACGGAAAGCGCTATGCCAACGGCGCACGCCCCTGCTGCAAGGACTAGCGCCTCGGTCAGCGTTTGCCTTAGAAGTCGGCTGCGGCGCGCCCCGATAGTCACCCTCAGCGCCATCTCATGCACACGCTGATTAGCTCGGGCGAGCATGAGAGTTGCCACATTGGCGCACGCAATTCCAAGTACGATCAGTACGGCGCCGAGCAACGTGTAGAGTAACGGTCGCGAGTCACCGAGCAGAGCATCGTTGAGAGCCCTGATATTCGCACCCCGCTGCCCATTGACTCTCGGGTGCTCTACTGCGAGGTCTGCCGCGATGGACTTGAGTTCGCTGCTCGCCTGCTCGATGGTAACGCCTGGCTTGAGCCGTCCAATGACCGCAAGCATCGTAGCAAACCGGTTGCGTCGATGAACTTCGGTAAACGGTTCCGGATGCCATGCGTAGCGGCCAGCGGGAAACTCAAAGTGCCTTGGCATCACCCCGACTACGGTCATCGGTGCACCATCGAGCCGTACCGTACGACCTATGATCCCGGAATCTCCACCAAAGAATTGCATCCAGCTTCTGTGTGCCAGAACTACTACGTTGTTACGCCCGGGGATGTAGTCTTCCTTTTGCAGGACCCGGCCCAGCAAGGGTTCTGGGCCATCGAGAACCTCGAAGAACGATTCGGAAACCTGCCACGAGTCAATCGTTTCCATTCCAACGGAAGTCTCGTAGTCAAGGCCCCACGGTCTTGCAGCAACGATGTCTGTGTAAGATCTGGCACGATCGCGCCAGTCCATGAAGTTGCCCGGAGATGGTTCTTCGTACTCCAGGTTATCCGTGAAATTGGTCTGCCAGAGCGTTACCAGTTTTTCGCTCTCGCGGAAAGGCAGCGGCTTGAGGAGGGCCCCGTCGACCACAGAAAAGATGGAAGTGGTCGCGGCAATCGCTATGCCTAACGTTATGCAGACGACAAGTGGAAAGGAGGGGCGCTTTCTAAAGCCGCGCAGTGCGATTCGCACATCTGCGGCCATATCGTCGACCCAACTTCCGGTTCGCTGGCCCCTCAGCTCGTCGCGATATCGTTCAACACCGCCAAAATCGCGCAGCGCGGTTCTTCGCGCGTCCAAAGGGTTCATTCCATCGATGATTCGTTGTTCAATCTCGCGCTCGAGGTGGTAACGCAACTCTTCGTCGATGTCACGAGCGCTGGCCTCGTGCTGGAAGAGCTCTCTAAAACGCGTTCGGAGCACATGTCTGAGTCCCATCGCTCATCCTCTAATTCAGGCGTGCGCCAGAACGGCCTCGACGGCCGTTGCAAAGCGACGCCACTGCGTAGTCTCGAGGCCCAGTTGACGCGAGCCCTCGATGGTGATGGTAGTTGGAGCGGGACTCCTCATTCGTTCGATGAACAACGTGCTTGGGGTCGAGCGTGGTTACTCAACCGATCGCGTTCTCACCTTCTCGATGCAGATATGGCAGGAGTATCCGACGCCGGGCGCTCGACTTGAGTTCGTGCGTCGTACCCTGGAGCGACTCAAAGCCATTCCGGGGATCGCGGAGGTCTCGACAGCGTCCGCTCTCCCACTTTCCGAGGTAATAACCAATGAGTACGCCGGCTATTCGCGTGCTGACGCTCCCCTTATCACTGATTCAGATGATCCCGCAGTCCCCGGCGTGGAGGTAAACCCCGGATACTTCGCGGCGATGGGAACAGCGCTGCTCCGTGGCAGGGATTTCCTTGTCGCAGACGATTCAGCATCTCCCCCTGTGGTCATTGTCAGCGAGCGTTTTGCACGCAGCGTCTGGCCTGGAGAAGATGCGATCGGCAAGCGCCTCAGAGTCTCCTATAGCAGTGCTCCGGTTGAGCGAGAGGTCGTGGGAATTGTGCAGGACGTGCGCCGATTCTCGCTCGATCAGGATCCGCAACCAACGATCTACATTCCGTATGCGCAATCACGATCCGGCGCGCTCAACATCGTAATCCGCTCTGCGGTGGCGGATCCATTCATGCTCACGGCAGAGGTGCGGAGTGCGTTTCGCGAGTTGAACCGACGACTTCCTCTCAACGCCATTTCAAGCGTACAAGGGCTCCTGGACTCGTCGCTTAGGGCACGTCGCTTCTCCCTCCTGCTTCTCACTGGCTTTGCCGCTCTTGCTGTAGTCCTTGCTGCTGTCGGTCTTTATGGAATTCTTGCCCAGTCCGCTCAGGAACGGTCCAAGGAGCTTGCAATACGATCGGCGCTTGGCGCCAGCCCCTGGCAGGCGACACGAGTGATACTCAGAGAGTTTCGCTTCGTACTCGCTGCCGGTGCCTTGATTGGCATTGCGCTTTCGGCATCGACCGCAGGAGTACTCCGGTCTCTTCTCTTCAATGTCGCCCCTCTGGATCCCACGTCGTTCGCCGGAGCTGTCATGCTCCTCGTCGCTATTGGGGCTTTGGCCTCTGCAGTGCCATTGTTGCGAGCCTACCGAGTCGAACCTTCACGAACACTTCGCACGGACTAGACGCGTACACCGAATTGAGCCAAACGCGCCGGTCAACTATCGGCGCGTTTACCTATGCTCGCAGAAATCACGGACTTGATGCCCCCCCTTACGTTGAAGTCTCCCTCCACTCGCATCCATCGCGGACGTACTCTGTCGCTCAAATCGTCCAGAATGCGGTTGACGACGCGTTCATAGAAGATTCCGTCGTTCCGAAAACTCCAGAGATAGAGCTTTAGACTCTTAAGCTCCACACAAAGCTCGTCCGGCACATAGGTGATGTTGATTGTCGCGAAATCCGGAGCACCACCTTTTAGAAGCTCAAGCTCCGTGGCATCACTCTCGATCCCCCCAAGTGGGCACAAAGACGTAAACTCGGGGGTCGTCATGCGGATTTCGTAGTCCCGCCCAGGGTAGGGGTTGGGGAACGTTTCGAGGAGTTCGGGCTTAGGCATCACAAGGAATGTGCCCTAAGGCACCCTCTGGGAGCAACGTGAGCCCGCTTCGTTACGTCCCAGAAACTGGGGCGTCGCAACGATAGCGTCGGGGCTATGGACAGTCCCGAATCAGGACCGTACCTTCTCGAAAGGCCGACGCATTCTGCATCGGCCGACGCCGCCGCGAGAACGGCGTGGCGGCATTCGCCCCTCGGTGAACCCGAGGGGCTCTTCTTTTGTACCCCTTTTCACGAATCGCGCCGAAGCTCCCGCGACCATTCCTCCAACAGCCGGCGCTCGCTGCTCGTGAGACTCTCAATCCCGTGCTGCGAGATCTTGTCGAGCACAAGATCAAGTTCGCTGGAACGCTGACCCTGCCCCTCGTTCTTGGGGGCACTCTCCTGGGCTGGCCTGCGCGCCAGCGCCGCGTTGCTGCGTGCCACGATCTCGTCGATGTCGTTGGCCTTCTCGCGAGCTCGCGGCATCGATCGCGGTACCGCCCTCGGCGTCTCGTCTGGGAGATCTGGCACAGGCGAAACACGTTGCTTGATTCGCTCGATCCGGGCCCCCGTTGATGCTGAGCGCAGATACAGCCACCCAGCTGCCATTCCTCCCAAGTGAGCCAGATAGCTTACCCCGCCCTCACTCCCGCTAGCCGCCATGCCGACAATCAGATTCAGGCAGACGAGCAACGCCACCATCCACCTGACTTTGAGCGGCAACATCCCAAAAAGGTATACCTCGTCTTCGGGCCATTGCGTCGCGTAAGCCAGCGACACTCCCAGGACTGCAGCCGATGAGCCAAGTAGTAGCGCCTCTCTGGCCAGGATAAGGTGAAAGAGCCAGCCCCCCAGTCCTGCAACGATGTAGAACTTGGTGAACTCCGTCGCGCTCCAAGCCTGCTCGACCCTGGGTCCAAAGACATAGAGCATGTACATGTTCAGCGCGAGCGACCAGACGCTCGCGTGCACAAACATGTAGGTGCCGATCGTCCACCACGACCGCGAAAGATCCTGCGCCTGGAAACCGAGTACCGGCAGGAGATTCTGCGTCCCCAGTACTGTGACTTGCAGAAAGAAGACCGCAACGTTGATGGCAATCAACCATCGCACGGCCTTGGAAAGGCGGGGAGATTCGGTGTCGTTGGCGGTGTTCACGTCGGGATGTGGCGCGGTCTACCTGATTCTAGCTCTTGTTGAGGTTCGGTGTTCCTCATCCATCCCCATGACACTCACTCTACCTTACGGTCGCAGGGCCTGAAAGCCGCAGGGCGAGCCGTACATCGGCGTGCCGTGCCATCGCGTGCTCCATCAGTACACTCCAACGCCGATCGAGGATTGCCTTCTCGGTTGCGGGGCCCGGGTACAGGACGACGGAGGCACTCCCGCCGGACCTGGGTGCCAGCTCGACGATCTGTAAATAATCGGCGTCACTCGTGTCATCCGCACCAGAAACCACCAGAGCCTGATCACATCCGACGTGCTTTGCAGCCTTGAGTGTCTCCAAAGCACGCTCCAGCGAAGCGGCCTGAGCCGGTGGCTCGACCGTCACCTGTACGAGCTTGATATAGCTGTGCAGAGCAGCGATTGCCTCGGGTCGCTGGCCATCGGTGTCAACCATTACGGGTACGGGCCGATTTATCTGCTTTAGGGTCGCGACCAGATAATCGGAGTTGGCCAGCGCGTCACGGCCTGCAACACATATCGAATGCACGACTGAACGCTCGAGACCTCGGTTTAACTCCCGTGCCAGGGCGTCGGCCGTATACATCGTCGCAGTCTCAGCGGGGCCCGCGAAGCGAATAAAGATCTGTCTACGACCGGCCCACAGCCCCTGCCGTTGAATCCCAAGAGGAATGCCGGCAAGTGCGGCGGTCAGTACCGGTGTGGTACTCATCTACTGTCGTCCTCGCTCTTTCTGTGCCAGGGACACGATTCGTTCACACAATTCTGGAAAAGAAATGCCCGCCGCCTGGGCCGCTTGCGGTACGAGACTGAGCTCTGTCATTCCTGGGAGGGTGTTCGCTTCAAGGCAATAGAACTCGTCATCCATACCAAGCCTGAAGTCGATACGTGCACATCCGCCCAGCTTAAGAACATTGTATGCCTTGAGCGCCAGTTCCTGAACCCGCAGAGTCTGTGCCTCTGTAAGATCAGCAGGAAAGACCTCTCTGGCCATTCCCGGGGTGTATTTGCACTCGTAGTCGTAGAGCTCGTGTTTTGGCAGAATCTCGCCAACAGGCAGAGCCTCGCCGCCCAATACAGCAACTGTGAGCTCTCGTCCGGGGATAAAGCGTTCGATGATTACCTCGTCGTCATGCTGGAACGCAAGCTCCAGAGCGCGCGGCAATTGCGATCTCTCCCGCACAAGGGATAGACCGACAGTTGAGCCCTGTTTGGAAGGCTTTACAATGCACGGGAACCCGCAGATCCTCTCGACCTCATCGGCGCTGGCAGGTGCCATTACCCAGTCTGGAGTGGGAACATCGGCACTCCTGAAAAGCCTTTTAGAGAGCTCCTTGTCCATTGCCAGCGCACTCGCGAGATGACCGCTGCCGGTATAGGGCAGGCCCGTCAGATCGAGAAGTGCCTGAATGGTACCGTCCTCACCGCTTCCTCCATGTAGGCCGAGAAACACCACGTCGGCTGCTGGGAGCGCAGTGAGTCGTTGTGGCAGCGATCGTTCAAGCCTAACAAGTGCCTGGACATCCGGCGGTATGGTCCGCATGAGCTGGCCAGCAAGCATTGACTGTTCTTCTGCGGCGCTCAGCAAGCCGTGCGCTGTGTCTACTGCTGTCACTTCGTGACCGCGTGAACGGAGCGCCTGAGCCACTCTCAAACCCGATGCAAGCGAGACGTCCCGTTCCGACGATATCCCTCCAAGCAACACAGTTATTTTCAAATGACAAACCTCTTCTTGCAGTTTTCGTGGGGTGCATCTCGCCCGATGGCAATTTCGGTCATCGCGGTCCGGACGTATCCGCGGAAATCGGCTGCGTTGGGATTTTGAAGTGAATAGGAAAGAGAACGGTATAGGGCACAGATCGACCACGCCTCACCGCTGGCCTAAAGACCAGATCTCGCGAACCTGCTACTGCAGCGCTATCGAATTCGGCGTACCTGGCGGGTACTGCTACTTGCGTGCTCTCGGCGACTGGTCGGCCAAACTCGTCGATGTGTAGACGAAGAGTTACACTGTCGTCGATGAGCTGCATGTAGAGTGCAACAGGATATTTGAAGGGAAGCGAATCATTCAACAGCCGTGGCAGCGAATCCGGCGGCGAATTGTTCCCGCTCATCCTGTCGATAGCGTTCCTGATGTCGCCACATGCGGAGAGCGCAGTGATGGCGATAGTTGTTAGGGTAAACGCAGCCAGGCGTCGCATGACGTAAATGTATCCCCTGTTTTTACTGTTCGCGTGTCTGCCGCACGAGTTCATCCAGAAGCCGCATTGCTTCGATTGGAGTCAGCTGGAGCACGTCCAGTGCTCGCAGAGTCTTGAGAACGGGGTGTTCGTGGGAAACAAATAGCCCCAGTTGGTTCGAGTCCGGGGCGTTAAAGGACTTGCGCTCTCCACCTCGCGCGCGGTTTCCACCTGCTTCGAGCGCTGCAGCAAGCTGCTCGCTTTCGAGAGACTGGAGCACTTCGCGGGCGCGAGCGATTACTGCGTCTGGCAATCCGGCCAGCCGACCGACCTCGATACCATACGAGCGGTCGGCGCCACCGGGTTGGAGCCTGTGCAGAAAGACTATCTGATCCCCAACCTCGCGAACTGAAACGTTGTAGTTGCGCAGCGCTGGCAACTCAGCCTGGAGCTGCGTGAGCTCGTGATAATGCGTTGCGAAGACTGTCTTGCAGCCGACCTTGTCGTGCAAATGCTCAGTAACAGCCCAGGCTATGGAAACACCGTCGTAAGTCGATGTCCCGCGTCCAATCTCGTCCAGGAGCACCAGACTGTTGCGCGTGGCGGTGTGGAGAATCGAACTCGTCTCGGCCATTTCCACCATGAACGTGGACTGTCCGCGAACCAGATTGTCGCTGGCGCCGACACGGGTAAACACGCGATCTGCGATTCCGAGTTTCGCCCGGCTCGCCGGAACGAACGACCCGATCTGCGCGATCAGTTGTACCAACCCGGTCTGTCTTAGAATTGTGGACTTGCCGGCCATGTTGGGGCCCGTGAGTACCATGAGCCGCGCGTCTTCAGCAAGTGTTATGTCGTTAGGGATAAACTTGTCTCGCGGCATCATCCGCTCCACCACCGGATGTCGACCGCCAACGATTTCCATGCTGTAGTCGCTCGCCACCTGCGGTCGGACGTATCTCTCGGTCGACGCGATCTCGGCAAATGTGGATAGCACATCGAGCCGCGCAACCCTAAGAGCGGCATCCTGCAACCGGGTAATTGCGCTTCCCACTCGCGTGCGGAGTTCTTCAAACAACCGCCGCTCACTTTCTTCAATCCGCTCGGTAGCCGTTAGCACCTTTTCCTCATACTCCTTGAGTGCAGGCGTCACGTAGCGCTCTCCCCCCGTCAGTGTCTGTCGCCGCTGATAGTCCTCTGGTACAAGGTGACGATTGGCGTTCGAGATTTCGATGTAGTAGCCAAAAACGCGGTTGTATCCGACCTTGAGAGATGAAATTCCAGTTCGTTCGCGCTCAGCCGACTGGATCCTGGCAATCGCATCCTTGCTGCCGTCGCGCAGCGTCCGCAGTTCATCGAGCGAGGCATCCACACCCGCACCTATCGTGTCACCATCGCCGATGGCTACCGGCGGTTTGTCAACCAGCGTTTGTGCGATGTCTCTGGCGAGGTCAGCACACACATCCCACTGTTCAAGGACGCTGGACAGCATGCCTCTGAGGCGTATCCCTTCCAGCGACGCTGAAACCGCTGGCAACGCATCGAGGGACAATCCCAGCGCACCGAGCTCTCTCGGATTGATGCGGGCAACTGCGGCCTTTCCAGCCAGCCGCTCCACGTCGCGCACCTTTTCCAGTGCTTCACGAAGTGCGCTTCGAGGCAGCGGGTTGGAGACTAGCACTTCAACCGCATCCAGGCGATCTTCGATTTCTGCCTGTTCGAGCAGCGGAGCCAGCAGCCATTGGCGCAGCAGCCTGGCGCCCATGGGGGTTTGCGTGCGATCAAAGACTCCGTAGAGTGTTCCGGCCCGTTCAGCCGCTCCCTTGCCGTTTAACTGCTCCGGTGTACCGCGCAATGACTCAACCAACTCGAGATTACGTCTCGTCATCTCGTCGAGTGGCATCGTTGAGCCCAGCGGCTCGAGAACCGGTCTGGCTAGTTGAGGAATGCCGGAAGGCTGGAGTTCTCTAACGTAGCGGAGCAATGCACCGCCGGCACCAATGGCGCTGGAAGCGCTGGCTGGTATTCCCAGGCCTTCGAGGTCGTGCAGTCCGTAGTGGCGCGTCAGCTCCTCGCGCGACAGCTCCGGGTCAAATTCCCAGCCCTCGCGCTCGGTTAGCAGAACTCCTTCGGCGTGGATCATCGAACCGCTTCCAACTATATCCGCACCTCGCGGAACGAGAATCTCACGGGGAGAAAAACGCGCAAGCACTGCGTCTGCGTCGGTCGCTGTGCAGACGGCCAGCCTGAAGACTCCCGTCGATACGTCAACAGCAGCAATACCAAACGAGTAGTCAGTCCTGGTGATTGCGCACAGAAAGTTGTTACGGCCGCTTTCCAGCAGGTCGTCTGAAAACGCAGCCCCGGGAGTAATCGTTTCCACGACCTCGCGCTTGACGATTCCCTTGGCGAGACGCGGGTCTTCTACCTGCTCACAAATGGCAACCCTGTAGCCCTGTTGAACGAGCCGGCGCAGATAGTCGTTTACCGCCTTTACCGGTACGCCGGCAAGAGGTACTTCCGCGGCTCCCCCGTTGTTACGGCTCGTTAGAGTGAGACCGAGTACCCGTGACGCGAGTTCCGCATCCTCGTAGAACATCTCGTAAAAGTCGCCCATTCTGAAAAGCAGAATCGCATCCTGATGTCGGCTCTTGATATCGCGATACTGCTGCATGAGCGGAGTTGCCACACGACTCACCTGGATTCGGCTTCCACAACCATTCCGTTGACTCCCGCGCGACGCATACGTCCATGTGCGGCCTCAGCGTCCTCACGGGTAGCGTAGCGACCGACACGCACTCTGAACGGAGAGCTCGTGCCTACCACCCGCACCTGAAAGCCGCGCGCCTTCAGGCGATTCATGGTAGCGTCCGCGTCCCTCTTTCGTGAAAACGCAGCAACCTGAACGCTGTATTCTCGCGCCGGCGCCGTGGCCCGCGACGATGACACGGCTGCGTCGCCTTCTCCGGCAGATGTAGCGCTGTCGTTGCTCGTGCGGACCGGCTCAGGACCCACATTGACGCAGCGAGCGCGGAGATACTCGATCTGGTTCATAAACTCCACATCGTCGCGTGCCACCGTGCGGCTTGCAGCATTTAGGGAGTTGCACCCGCTGGCCAGGTCCCCTGCCTCGAGGGCAAGCCTCCCAGCCCAGTAGCTCGCTCGCGAAACCTGTGTGCCGTTTGGAAACTCCATGACCATGCGCTCAAAAAGTGCTCGGGCACCGGGCCTGTCGCCACGCGACATTTTGAGTTGGCCCGCCATCATCAATGCCGCTTCGGCACGCGGTGACAGTGGATACTCGATTGCAACTCTGAGGTAGTCACGCTCAGCCGACGCCGCATCAGATGTGGCCAGCGCGCGCGCATACAAGGCCTCGGCGTATGCCTGCGTGCCCGGCGTCCTGATGATGAGCGCTGAGTCTGTCACCGCTCTGGCAGCACTCCGGTTGCCCGCGTTCACCAGCTGCTGCACGCGACTGACCAGGCTGTCTTGAACGACTTGCTGACTCAAGAGCCCGGACCTTGGTGCCAGGACGACTAGTCCAAGTACCACCACAATAAGAATCGTCGCGCGTATCCGCGTTTTATGCCGCTGCACGTGATTGGGGGGCGCACATGGCGCAGATAAGAGTCGATAGTAGCTGCTCATCACTGGCAACACGGGTGTCTTTTGCCGCCTGATCAGCATCACTCAACGCACGCATTGCATTGCGAAGACTCCTGCTGTCCCAGCGCGACTGGTTTTTTGCCCAGCACTTTGCCGCCTCACCCCATGAGCGCATCGGGAATGCGCCCGTTTCCTTGAGTAGTGCAAAGTAGTCCACCCGACCTCGGGCATTGTTCCCCCACAGAAAGGCCAATGTCTGGACGGTCAGCGCCATTATAATGGTGACCGCGTTGTTCCTGGGATGAGAGAGCACATCTTCGACGAGGCTGAGGGCCTTGGCTGCATCGCGCTCGGCCACGGCATCAAGGAGATCTCCGGCTGTTTTGCCCTTCTGGACTCCTACCACATTGCTCACCGCCTTTTCGTCAATCGTCCCCCCCTGCACATAGCTGGCGAGCTTGTCGAGTTCTGACGCTACAAACACCGTATCCTTTGACAGCACGCTGTGCAGAAGCTCCAGTGCTCCATCTGTGATGGTGCTTCCGTGCACTTCATCCAGGTGTTCGCGGATCCAGGCATCGAGCCGCTCACCTGTAGGTGGCTGCAGCAAAACTCCGGTTGCGTTTGCGAACTCCTTTTCTTCTTTGGTCCCAGCTAGGGCGACCAGTACCAGAAGAGTCGTTGGTGCAGGAGCCGTCACGTACTTTTCGAGTACGGCGCGTGCGTCTTTGCGAAGCGATCCGGTGTCGCGCACGACTATCACACGTCGCTCTGCCATCATCGGCAGCGTCTGCAACATCGAATCGAGAGCCTGAGCGTCCACTTCGGCTCCACGAAGCAGATCGAGGTTGAAGTCCTTTGTTGCCGGATCAACCGCCGCGCTTATTAGCCGCTGCACCAGCAAGTCCTTCCTGTGCTCATCCTCCCCAGAGATGTAGTAGCTGGCGGCAAGCTGCTTCGACGAAATGGCCTTCTGAAGGGCTCGCGAATCCATCGTTCCCATGGCTTCGCAATATAGCGCTGACCTGACGCCTCGCTCGCGCCTGCTTGCTAGCGGATATCCGGAGGTAGAGTCCTCACCAGACCCGCGGTTCTAACATCCGGTTCGGAGTCCTCGAGTGTCGTCGGCATTTCTTCCGCGAGGAGGAGCGCCGGCAGAATTGCCATCCCGGTCGACACAGTGGCCACGAATGCGGGAGTCGCATCTGGGACCAACGCCGGAGAGGCCTGTAGGAGGGCCGGGGTCGCTTCAAAGGTCACGGTTGGCAGCCGGTTGGCGACTACGCTCTCTCGCGAATCCATGAGGGCGAGGCCGAGCACGCCCACCGTCACTACTCCACCACACATGGCCGCAAATGTCGCCCATGTAGTGGACCCGAAAAGGTTGGCCGGAACTGCCAAGCTCCGTCGCTCGCTTTCCAGCCGCGCCGAAAGCCGCTGTGAAAAATCAGCGGATGGTTCAATTGGCGAGAGATGATTTCGCACTACGAGCAGGCTGCGCCGCACAGCGAGATCCATCTGGGCACATCGCGCGCAGGTGCTTATGTGGCGCTGCATTTGAACCACTTCCACGCCTGGCAGCGTGTCATCTACATAAGCCAAATGCTTCTTGCGGAACGCCCTGCAATCCATTGACCGGCAGTCGTGGGGGAATGACTCGGCTTCGGTACCCATGGTTATAGGCGGGGTTCCCCCCGCTGCTTCGTAGACGCCCGAAGCTCACATGGGATACGGTGGAACACCAATGAAAGCGAGAGGGGGAGGGCCCACAAGAGCACTCCCCCTCACAAATGTGTTCTCGAGCTGTGCTTTAACCCAACGACGGGCCGATGATAGACGCGAAGGCGTTTCGAGCCCGGTTCAGCCGGGACTTTACTGTTCCGAGATTACAAGAGGTTATTTCGGCAATCTCTTCGTAGGATTTTCCCTCGAGTTCGCGCAGAATAAAGACCTGACGATGATGTTCAGGCAGCTTGCCCACCGACAACTCGACGAGTTCTCGGAGGTGTCGCTTGCGGAAGAGGTCGTCGGGTCGCGACGCTGTGTCTTCGAACTGCAGCGGACGGTCGTCATCCTGCCAGTTCTTGCGGATGGCCTGGAAGAGCACGAGTGGATTTCGCGAACGATTTCTCAGTTCATTCTTTGCCAGGTTAGAGGCAATTGTGTAGATCCACGTGGAGAACTTTTTGGACCTATCGAACCTGTGCAGGTGTCTGTAGACACGTATGAATACTTCCTGCACGAGATCTTCGGCACGTTCTCTGTCACCGATGGTTCGGTAAATGAAGTTGAGCAGGCGGGTCTGATACCGATCGACCAACTCCTGGAAGGCGCGCTCTTCTCCAGTCAGGAACGCGCTGACTACTCCTGCATCATCTAGACGGCGAAGCTGCTCTCTGACAGCCGCGCCTGCCGGAACTGCGGCTGCTTTAACGGCGACGTCAGTCATGATTCGATCTCCGGGTAGAAATACGTCTCAGCGAGTTCGGACTTCGGTTTCTCTTTCAGAAGCCCCTCGGAACACTTAAAGGGCATGACGCGTGCCCTGCTGACTCCTTAGAGCGCTCTGAGGGTGTAAACGGTTTACTCACAATCAGTTAACCGTTGGTCGC
The DNA here is from genome assembly GCA_964649855.1 of uncultured Gemmatimonadaceae bacterium. Lineage (GTDB taxonomy): Bacteria > Gemmatimonadota > Gemmatimonadetes > Gemmatimonadales > Gemmatimonadaceae > CAZYTS01. The sequence continues at coordinate 4,303 of CAZYTS010000072.1, read as the reverse complement.
TGCTCCGTTTGGCATTCTCGCCGTCCCCCTGCCGTCCGCTGGTGAGGACACCCCGTGTTATCCCTCGGCGACGCCTGACTCTATTGCTGAGCTCGCTTCAACGACCGAGTCTGAATCCCGCCACGTAGAGTAGTGCTACAATCGTCTTGCTGTCTGTGATCTGTCCCTCCCTAATCATCTCGAGGATTTCAGACAGCCTCAGCGGTTTGAGCTCGATGAATTCGTCGCGTTCGTGCTCGCTTTGACCTTGCGTCAGTCCCGTGGCACTGAAGAGGTGGATGCGTTCATCAGTGAACCCCGGCGTGGTGAATATTGTCGTGAGTTGCTCCAGCCTTTGAGCTGTACAACCCGTCTCTTCCAGTAACTCCCGCCGTGCGCATTCGAGCGGTTGTTCCCCCTGATTGAGGCGACCTGCTGGAATTTCGTAGACCTGTCCACCTGCAGCGTGCCGGAACTGATAGAGCAGTAGGATCTGCGGGTCTTCTCCCGACGGGTCCGACAGAAACGGCACAACCGCTGAGGCCCCGGGATGCCTGATCATCTCCAGTTCGCCTTCGCTTCCATCGGGAAAGCGCACAGTATCGATATCCAGGTTGAGTACCCGTCCTGTATAAACCCGTCTGCTGTGTATCAGCGAGTCTGACACTCTCCTTACTCCACTTCTACTTTTGAGTAGGGCACGGCCGGTTCGGCAACATGGACTTGTGCGATTTTGAGCGCCTCGATTGGTCCGCGAATCATTTCCGGATCTCCAACCGCAAGTATCTGCATACGCGAGGGGTCGAGTACCTCCTGAGCGACTCTGCGCACATCAGCCTTGGTCACTGCAGCGATTCTTGCGCGGTAGTCATCGTAGTAGCTCTCGTCGAGCTCAAAGCTTTCACGTGATGCAATGGCTTCGGCTATCGCCGCCGTAGACTCGAATCGAATAGGAAAGACACCGGTGAGGTAGTCGCGGGCCAGCGAGAGTTCGGCGTCCCCGACGTCAGCATCGCGCATTCGATCGATTTCGTTCAGTATTTCCGTCAGGGCGGCGGCCGTTACATCACTCCGCACCGCTGTTGAACATTCAAAGAGACTGGCGTGCCTTCTCCACTCAAAAGAAGAAAATGCACCATACGTGAAAGCATGACGTTCGCGTAGGTTCAGGTTTATGCGTGAGTTGAAAAGACCACCAAGGATGGCATTCATCACCGTAATCGCATAAAAGTCGGGATGAAGCCGCGGCACCGATGCATGGCCCACGCGCAGTTCTGTTTGTGGTGCATCCGATCGAGGCACGAGCAGAACGTTACGCGCTTCCCTTGGTCCAGCCTTGGGTGCTTCCGGCTTTTGACTCGGTGAGACCGACCATCTGCCCCAGTTGTGCTCGACCAGCTTTTCCAGCAGGCCTTGGTTGATGTCCCCAACGACGATCAGTTTCGTTGAATACGGGATAAAGAGCTTCTAGTCAAAGCTGTGCAGTGCCTTTTCGTCCAGCCGTTTCACGCTTTCGGTGTTACCACCTATTGGTTCTGCGTAGCGCGTTCCGCGCCCAAATACGGCTCGGGCAAATTCGTCGTCCGCCAGCTCACGGGGTTCAGTCTCAATCTGCAGCAGTTCGGCAAGTCGCTCCTCACGCAGACGAGCAACTTCCGTTTTCCCGAACGCTGGCTCGAGCACAACCTGGGTCAGGAGCTCGAGTGTTGCTTCGAGCCTCGTAGCCGTAACGGTGACGCCGCACTCGATACGCGTCCATCCCGCCCCCGTACCCAGCTCGCCACCCAACCTCTCAAATGCCTGCGCAAGTTCATCACCAGAGAGACTTGTCGTACCTTCGGCAAGTGCATTGGCTGTAAGCTCCGCCAGGCCCGAAGTTTCTGGCGACTCTGACTCCGCGCCTGCGTCAGTTATGGCAAGGATCGTTACTACCGGTAGTCGCCTGAGTTCGGCGCTGATCAAAGTAAGTCCGTTTGAAAGCTTCTGCCTCTTAGCTTCCGGAAACGAATATGGGCGAGGCACCTCAGCTTTGGGTCTCCTGGGGCCGCTCATGCTCGTTCCTCCTGCTCATCTTTTGTGCGTGGCACATAGAGCAGCGAGGCTCGGTTGTCGGCTCCGAGCCGTGCACGTGCTATTGCAGAGACATCCGCGGCGGTGACGGCCTCGAGACTGGGAACCTGCTCGTTCAGCTCCTCCGGCGACCCAAGATATGTCGCAAACTGCGAGAGCCGGTCAGCGCGTGACTGGGCCGACTCCATCGACGTTACAAATGCAGTGCTCGTCAGTGCAATCGCGCGCGCGACTTCATCTTGAGAGAATCCTTCTTTTTGTGCCTTGTCGATTATTTCAACAGTAGCGGCTTCAAGCTCGTTGGCACCAACACCTGGTCTCGCTGTAACGTCTACTACCATCAGATCGCTTCCCCGGCTCAGGTCAAAGGTGAATGCGGTAGCCGAAGTCGCAATCTGTTTCTCACGAACCAGTGTCCGGTGCAGACGACTCCCCTTACCTGCACCCAGCACTGCGGCACAGATAGTAGCCGCGTGGTAGTTGGGTCCGCCAAACACCGGAAACCTGAAAGCCAGAAAAAGCCGTGGCACGGCCACATCGTCTTCAACAATCTCACGACGCCAATCACCCAGCAATTCGGGAACCTTGGTGTCGCGCATGGGCGGCCGGTCGACCCGCTTTTTGAACTCACCAAAGTGTTCTTCCACAAGGCTGATAGCGCTGGACGCCTCCACGTCCCCAACTATGGAGAGCACTGCGTTGTCGGGCGCATAGTAGACCGTAAAGAACTCAGCCACGTCCTCGAGGCTTGCAGCAGAAAGGTCGTCCATGGAGCCGATCAGACTATGATGGAAGGGGTGGTCCGGCGGAAAACAAAGTGCCGGAAGCTTTTCCCACCAAGTGCCGTATGGCTGATTGTCCACCGACCAGCGACGTTCGTTCTTCACGACGTCACGCTGTGTGTCGAGCTTCTGCTGAGTAAGGGCGGGAAGGAAACGACCCATGCGGTCTGCTTCCAGCCAAAGCGCCAGCTCCAGCTGATTGGATGGTACAGTCTCGTAGTAGTTCGTCCGCTCGATCCAGGTGGAACCGTTGAGAGTTCCTCCTGCTCTCTGAATCAGTTCAAAGTGTTCGTTGGCTTCAACATTCTCCGATCCCTGAAACAGCATGTGTTCAAAGAGGTGCGCAAAACCCGTTCGATTGGCGCGCTCGTTTGCGCTCCCAACGTGATACCAAAGGTTTACCGCTACGATTGGCGCTGTATGGTCTTCGGACACGACAAGCCTCAGCCCGTTGTTTAGCCGATGTGTCGTTATGGGTAACTTCATTGAACTCATGGTCATGGCTCACGGCCGGAACCAATCGGAATCGTGAGGCCGTAGTAAGCGATTGGATTGAACCGGTCGAGATCTTGCTGTGCCGGGCGCCGGTTTGGCGTCAATGATTGCTCCAGAATAGCATAGAGCCTCAACCTCGAAAGCGATCCGCCAAAATCGCGCAGCATCTTGCGGCCGACGTGCACCGTCAGGGCCGATTGAACAGCAACGTCTCGGCCATAGAGGCGAGGGTTGTGTCTGCCGCCACCACCAAATGTGTAGGTGAGTAGGACTGGAATTTCGAGAGCTACCCATCCCGCCGTTATTGAAGACGGTAGAACTGTGGCCACGTTGCCTGCAAACAACACCGGTGTGTTTGTGTTCCTTCGCGATCCGCCGCTCGTTCCGTACGGAGTGACGCTGGCTCCAACTACGGGATTGATGAGCCTCCAGCGTGTCGTAACCACAGCGGAAAAGCGCAGATTGAATCCCGTCGTAGAAGGCTCACCTTCCGGAGCAGAAAGAAAATCAGCCGACATCATCCCCGGCTGCAGTAGCAGCACCGTTCCGCTTTCCTGGGCGGTGACCTCGTGCGCTATGGCAACCAAGAGAAGCGCCAGCGAGGTAAATCGTATGATTCTTCCGCTCACTCACCCTCCTCAGACCGTAGAGCAACCAATACGAGCGACAACGGCACCTTTACCGACTCGCTCACCATGTAACTCGCCACCTGGACCTTGTTTGCAGAAATGGGACTCGTGCGCGTGGGTGATGTCCGAACGTTGAGCCCATGGTGCCACGCCAGAAGCCTGAGCCGCAGCATGTGGAAAGGGTCGCTCACAAGGATTGCATCTTCCATTTGCTGGCGACGCATAAGAACGGCGACCGCAGCTATTGATTGTTCAGTATTCCGACTCTGATCTTCGACCAACAACCAGGACTCCGGAATGCCGCGGCGCTTGAGGTACAACCGCCCCACGGCCGCTTCACTCGTGGTG
>CAZYTS010000071.1:0-17112 GCA_964649855.1 uncultured Gemmatimonadaceae bacterium | reverse complement strand
GGTTTCACGGGCCGAGTGCAGCAGAACGGCGTGATAGGGGAGAACCGGTGGCAGCTCGCGATCGGCGGTGACCTTCAGTCGCAACGCGATGATCGCCGCAACTGGAGCAACTGCGCCGGACTGAGTGGCGATCAGCGTCCCGTGGAATCATGCCCTACACAATCCGACCGCGGCGTGGAGAATGTGCATCAGCTGGAGCGTGTGGAGGCAGGTGGAGTGTTCGTGCGCGCTGAACTTGCCCGGGATCGCTTTGGAATAACCGCCACATTGCGTGGAGATCAGACAAACTTTACTGTGCGTGACAGGCGAGAGAGCGTGGGTACGCCATCGGTACTGTCGTTGAGTATGGGGGCCTTTACACCCATGGCCGGCGTATCGTTCAGGCCGCGTCCCGAGCTTGCTTTTTACGCCAATGTCGCCACGTCTTTTGAAACGCCGACTACAACAGAGCTGGCCAATCAACCCGATGGCTCAGCCGGTATCAATCGAGACCTCAAGCCGCAGCATGGTCGGACACTCGAAGCGGGTGCAAAGGGGGAGATAGCCGGTCGTCTGCGCTACGATGTTGCGCTGTTCAATATCGCCACTCGTAATGAACTGATTCCTTTTGAAATACCTAACAGTGGTGGAAGGCGCTACTTCAGGAATGCAGGCAAGACTGAGCGCAACGGCGTGGAGATCGGTGCAAGTGCGCTTTTAGGGGCAATAGAGGTCGGTGCGTCACTCACACATCTGATCTACACGTACGAAGAGTTCACTGTGGGATCTCAGCAGCTCGACGGAAAACGCGTGCCCGGAGTGTCTCCTACAACTGCCTCGCTATTTGCGACTCTGAGCCGGCGCCTGGGGTTCATAACCGTCGAAATGCAGCAGGCCTCGCGTACACCTGTAGACGATTCGAACGCTAATTACGCCGCGGGTCACGTGCTCTGGAGCGCACGAGCCGGACTTACCGCATCGCAAGGACCCTTTAAGAATGTCCAGCCGGTGATTGGAATCGAGAACGCCTTTGACAGGACGTACGCTGCGAATGTGGTGACCAACGCCAGCCGCGGCCGGTACTTTGAGCCCGGAGCTGGCAGGCGCGTCTACGTGGCGCTATCTGTGGGAACCGGGCTGCCCTGAGGGAGTGTACCCCGAGGTGGTGGTCGCTTGCGCCCCCATCAGGAACGCCTCAGCTTTCCGCACCACGCGCACTCCTCACAATCGGTCTATCACTAACGCTCACTGCAATGAACCTCCCCACACGGGGTAGTTGGGTTTTGACCGTTCTGATCGTGCTCTCGGGAGCAGCGTGTTCGCGTGCCGACGATACTCCCGAAATCGACGCCAATACGGCGCTCCGTATCGAGCTCCTCGATCGTGGACACCGCGACCAGCAGGTCCGTGATTCAGTCTTTGGTCGAGGAACCGAGTTCGACTCTTCGGCGCTGCGCTGGATGCAGCAGGTCGACATGGACAATACGACGTGGCTCAAGGATCTCGTCGCTCGTGAGGGTTGGCCCACGGCATCCAAGGTCGGTGCAGAAGCCGCAAACTCCGCGTTTCTGATCCTGCAGCATGCCACGCACGATCTCGCGTTCCAGCGCATGATGCTCGATACCATTGCTCTAGGGTTTTCACGTGGCGAGATCGACGGGCAATCGTTCGCGTTGCTCCATGATCGCGTCGCGGTGCAATCGGGTCAAAAGCAGCGCTACGGTACGCAGGCCCAAATCAGGCGCGACAGGGTGGTCTTTGATCCGATGGAAGATTCTTCAAAGGTGGATTCGCTGCGTGCGACAGTTGGGCTCCCTCCGCTTGCGGAGTACAAGCAGGTGCTGGATTCCGTCTATTTTGGCAAGGCTCGTCGTCCGTAGCCTTCAGGTATCTTCACAGGTCAGTTAGTAGAACAACAGAGGCGGACTCTCATGAGACTCGTGTTCATTGGAATAGCGATTCTCGTACTGCTGGTCATCGTGGTCGTCGTTACCGGGTACTTTTTGCCAGTTGGTCACACGGCCAGTCGGGAACGTTTGATTGCTGCAGACGCTGATTCGGTCTTTGCGGTGATTTCTCAGCCGTCGCACTATCGCGATTGGCGTCCCGACGTAAGCAAGGTGGAGCTTCTGCCCGACGTTGATGGGAGGCCGAGCTTCAGGGAGACGACGAGCAGTGGCACGATCACTTTTGTGTTTGAGGAGTTATCCAGGAGCCAAAGGGTTGTGAGCAGGATAGCCGACAAGAACCTTGGGTTTGGCGGCAGCTGGACCTATCAGCTTGACCCTGTTCAGGGAGGAACGCGCGTACAGATAACGGAGAACGGGGAGGTCTATAATCCGATTTTCAGGTTCATGATGCGGTTTGTCATGAACCCGCATCGCACGATAGACCGCTATCTGGATAATCTGGGGCGCCATTTCTCCTCCGCGGCGGGAGCAAATAGCTGACGGGATTGAGCTTTGTCAGGATTTGTGCAGCAGTCTTGTGGTCCGGAGCTCCAGCTTCCATGTTTTGAGAGAGCGGACCATGTGGGAGCTACTATGCGGTCAGCAGCAGAGAGAAGCAGCAAGAGTATTCCCGCAATGATGAGTTTGGTCTGGCCCGGACTCGGTCAGATCGTGCAGGGGAGATTTGCACTCGGCCTCTATTTTGTGGTCGAAGCTCTCGTTGTTGCGACGCTATTCCTGGCGTCCCAGTCCCTTCGGATTCCGATGGGTATTGCACTGATTGTGATTGCACTCTGGTCCGCGATAGACGCGTATCTGGCGGCCTAGGGGGACCTTTGCGTGACGCTGGCGGCGAAAGAATCCAGGGAAATCGTGGAAACTACGCTTAGCGTAGACGCGTAGTGTGGTGAGTCTTGCATGCGGCCGGTGTTCCAGCCGGTCCCAACCCACGAGCTGAAAAAAATGCGTCTTCGATTCCTTCGTCCGTTTGTGTTTCTCGTTGCTATCGCCCCTCTCCATGTACGGGCTCAGCAGGTGGCACTGAGAGACCTTCCCAAGGCAACCACAGAAATCGACGATCCGTTTTCACTGATTAATTCGGCGGTGGAGATCAAGCCCGGCGTTGTTCTGACCTTCGATGGCGTGGAAGCAGAACTGGCCAAGGTCGATTTCAATACTGGATCCCGGAGTGTGCTGGGCCGGCAGGGTAGTGGGCCGGGCGAATACAAGGCACTTGCAGGGATCTTTCGGCTCGCCGGCGACACGATCTGGCTGCTCGACGCGGCACAGATGCGGATGGTGGTCTACAACCCCGATCTAAAGGCGGGCACCACCTTTCCGTTCATGACATTTGACGCCAAAACGAGCGCAGCGCTAACGGCACCATTTCACAACGACAGGCGCGGACGGTTGTATGCAAGCTCGATGAAGATTCAGGCTGGTGGCAACCGCAACAATGCTGCAATGCAGTTTCCCGATTCGGTGGGACTGGTGAGGGTAGATCCTCGTGCGAGCGGTGGAGCTGAAATCACGGAGTTGCAGCGGCTCAAGTATCCGGTGAGTGGCACTCCTCAGATGCAGCAGAACGGTACTGCTTTCAAGTACACGATGGCGTATCCCGGTCTCGTTGCTGCTGATCCCTGGGTCGTGTTTCCCGACGGCCGCATCATGATCGTGCGGGGCGCGACGTACACGGTTGAGATTATCGGGGCTGACGGAAAGAAGGGTGCCAGCACACGAATCCCATACGACCGAATAAAGGTCACCGACGCTGATCGCAAGGCAGAAATGGATGAGGCAAGGCGTCAGATGCAGGAGCAGATTGGTGCGGCTCGCAAAATGATGCCTCCTGGTATAACGATGGAGTTCGAGCTGTTGCCGCCAGCGTCGTGGCCAGATGAGTATCCTGCGGTGGCGCCTCTGGCTGCATTTGCTGCTCCTGATGGCCACATGTGGGTAAGGCGCTCGATTCCCGTACGGATTGGCCGGGAGCAGTGGGATGTAATTGGTCCAACTGGTAAGCTGGTAGCGCGCTGGCGTCTCCCAGCCAAAACAACTATAGCAGGCGTGGGTCAGGGTGTCGTATACGCGGTCAGGACAGATGCAGATGACCTGCGCTATATCCAGCGGATTCAGCTGCCGCGATAAACCAATCCACGAAAGCCCTAGACAAATGCCCTTTAAGTCCAGGATTCGGTGAGAGTGGCCCTCCAATGGAGGGTAACGTTTTTTGGGGTTGGGGTAGGCCTTCTGGCGCTTACCTCACATTCGCTTGGAGCGCAGGGCGTTCTGTCCGTTAGGGTCAGTGGTGCGGGGGGACCAGTTCTCGAGGGGGCAAACATCGAATTGCCGCAGCTGGCCAGGAGCGCTACCACAGACTCTGCGGGACGCGCCGTGCTCGCCGGGATCGTCGCTGGCAGTCATAACCTCACAGTGCGGCGCATCGGCTTTGTTCAGTACAAGGGAACGGTGGCGATTGCCGACGGTGACACTACCAGGCTCACCACCATCCAACGTCATTGATCCGTTTGATCTCAACACTCTGAATGTGATGGAGCTATCCGGCGTAGAGTACTACGCGGGCGGTGCGCGGACGCCCGTCGAACTCAACGCGACGGGCGCGGCGTGTGGGACGCTGGTCTTCTGGACTAAATAGAAAGTCCCTGCACTACTTGCGAGAGCTTTTGGTCTTTGGAGCGGGTTCAATACGTGCCGCACGTGCCAGGTCCTTCTCGATTCGCACAACTCGCTCCACCTGCCCCTTGGCCGGAAAGCGCTCGTAAAAACCTTCTGTCCTGAAGGAACGCGCCATATCGGACCACGGGCCCAGGCGGCGAGTCCAGCGCGATACACGATCGGCGGCAGGCTCTGCATCGGCAGCGGCCAGGTCTGCACATACGCGGATCATTGCCTTGAGCGTCACCGACGTCGTGACGAAATAGTCCGAATCGCCCCAGGCATCGCCCCAGACCTTTGCCGCGGCTTTGAGAAAATCCCGCACCACAGCGTAAAACTTTTCCGCGCCTCTCTTGTCAGCACCGGCACGCTCGATCCGCTTCCAGTCCGACATCACCCAGCGGTGGATCTCGTTAAAGAGCTCCGCCTGAAGGATCCACTTCTGCTGTTGACTGCGGCCACCCAAACGGTTGATACGGTACTGCAGCGGGCTGTCGTCCGAACTGTAGAGCATGTCCACAACTCGGGCCGCAAATTTCTTGTCGGGCGAGACGTACGAAACTCGCTCGTAGAGATCAACCAGGTGACTCTTGTTGATCCTCGTGGGCGTTGAATTGATGATGACAAACATCTCCGCCGCAAAGTTCTCCTGCTTGCCGTCAAAGATCACGCACGGCACGTGGATCGACGCCGCTTCTTTGGGATGCGAATTCAGATAGAACTGCAGGGCCGCCAAACGGTGCTGTCCGTCGATAACCAAAAACTTGCCGCGCGGTGGCTGCAGGTTGCCGACGTTATCGTACTGCCCCAACTTGTCAAACTGCAGACGTTCGTTAGTGAACAACAGCACCGATGCCGGTATTGGCGGCTGGCTTTCTGCGGTCTCGTAGAAGTTCTTGATCGAACGGACCTTGGCCTTTGAAAGCTGGCGCTGAAATGCAGCGTCCGACTTCTCGACTTTGGAGATGAACGCAGCGATCTCGTCGTGCTCGGTGGCCTTGGTGTCGGGGGCAATCTGCTCGCCGTCCCCGTAGAACCGGCTTATGAATCTAACCTTCTCCAGCAGATCTTCGGCCGGATAGGCAACGAAATAGTAGACGCTGTCCTTCTGGCGCACCTGAGTTGCAAGCACTCGGAAAGCCCCCGAAAAGGTCCACAGCGAAACTGTCGAGTTGCCGCTGATTAGACAATCGGGGGACCGAATTTGTAAGCCTCGCGTTTCTTCGAGACCCAGACGACACCGGGCCCCGGCCTCCCCGAGGCCGCGACCCCGAGGACACGCCGGTTCCCGGTCCCGGACGGGGGGGCGCGAGCGGCCCGGTTCCGCGGCTCTGGTGCGGATCTCGGAGATCCAGCACGCTTTCCGGGCGACGAGCGCCAGCGCGCGAGCCGCGGAACCCCGTGTCGTTCCTTGATTTCCTGATTCGAATCTGACTCCAATCACCCCGGGAGCCGTCGTCCAGGTGGAGCTGCCCAACCCTGGCCAGGTCTACAGGAGAGAGAAAAAGGCCCTCCCTCGGTATCAGGACGCCCCGTCGGCGTCCTTTTCCAGCGGCGCAAATCAACGTTGCCGTCGATGACGCGGTTACCGATTGCAGCGTGTTTGGACGCTGGCCAATTGGCTTTGGAAGAAGTCGAGGCCCCAACCCGGCTCACAACGGGTTGTCATTCGACAAGAGCGGCCCGACACCCCTGCTGAGCAGCGCGGAGCCGCAACGCCAACAGTAGATTGCCTGCAACTCAATCCGCAGGAAGCATGAAGACACGTCCCAAGATCCTACTGCTCTTTATTGTTGCCTCAGCATTTGCAGCGTGCGCCGCACTTTCCGGTTCGACGGGGGAGCAGCGCACTCAGCAAGCTCTTCCAGTACTTGACTCCGCGCGGATGATCGCCGACGTAGCGCGGCTCTCACACGACTCGATGGCGGGCCGAGCAGCCATGACACCAACGAACGCCAAGGCGCGAGCGTGGCTGGCCAGCGAGTTCCGCCGCATCGGCCTCGAATCCGTGGGCAACGACTTTGTACATCCCTTTGTAGCAGCGCGCAGGACTCCGGGTGACTCCGTGCGCGGAGCCAATGTGCTTGGATTGGTCCGTGGCACCAGGCGACCTGAGCGCGTGATAGTGGTAAGCGCTCACTACGATCACGTTGGCGTACGCGAGGGGCAGATCTACAATGGCGCAGACGACAACGCCTCCGGCACCGCTGCAATTCTGGCGATGGCTGCCTACTTCAAGGCACACCCCACTGCGCAAACCCTGCTTTTTGCGCTTTGGGATGCAGAAGAAATGGGCCTTGTTGGTGCGCGCTCGTTTGTACGAAATCCTCCCATACCGCTGGAAAGGATCACGGCGAACGTGAACCTCGATATGGTTTCGCGCAACGACAAGGGCGAGCTTTACGCGGCCGGCGCGACGCCATATCCCGAGATGCGGCCCATCCTGGAAGCGCTCGCTCCAGTTGCAGCGGTGACACTAAAGCTTGGGCACGATAGCGGCGGAGGCCACGACGATTGGACGAGCCAGTCCGATCAGGGAGCGTTCCACGCCGCGAAGATCCCTTTTGTCTATTTTGGCGTCGAAGACCATCCGGACTATCACAAGCCCACAGATGACTTCGAGCGTATCCAGCAGGGCTTTTACTACCGTGCCGTCCGCACGATTGCCGGTTTCGTGGAGCGGCTCGCCAACAAGGATCCCTGAGGATCCTCAACCCTAACTCCCCTTCCCATGCGCAAATTTCTGTTGGTAATGCTGAGCCTCGCGTTCGTCGCCGCGACCCAAACATCCACGGCCGAAGCCCAGGCCGCACAGACTCCTACATGGGAAGGAGCTTTAGGCCAACAATGGAAGAGCCTCCACAACAAGATCCTTGCCATGGCCAAGGATTCGCTCTTTCCTGACTCCAAACTTGGCACCAAGCCGCATCCTGACTCTCGAACCGTCCTGGACGAGTATCGGCATGTGACGATTGGGCTGGAGATGTCGACGGCACAGCTCAAGGGTGAGAAGTTCGACTACATGGCACGCGTAAAGGCGGACGAAAGTAAACCGGCATCGCGCGCCGACGTGATAAGAGAAATGGAAGCGGCGATTGCGGCGTCCTATCCTGTGGTGGAGAGCAAGGCCAATCCACGTCTCCTCTTCTGGATCGAGCACCAGGCCGAGCACTACGGAAAGCTGGTGTCGAACTACAGGCTGGCTGGTGTGGTGCCCCCAGTAAGTCGTAGGCAGTAGGAGTACACCCCCCAGCAGCTCAGCCCCTCCCGCGCTCCAACCTCATTTCCAGGTGCCGGCGCACGTCAGGCCACTCGTGGCTGAGTATGCTGTACATCACCGTGTCGCGCGCCGAGCCATCTCGGCGCGCCATATGGTGACGGATGACGCCGTCTCGCCTGGCACCCAGGCCTTCGATGGCTTGCTGCGAGCGGAAGTTAAAGCCATCGGTTCGCAAACCTACGACCTGACAGGAGAGAGAATCAAAGGCATGCTGCAGCAGAAGGAGTTTGCAGGAGGTGTTGATGTGTGTGCGCTGCGAATTCAGACCGTAGAAGGTGTAGCCAATCTCTACGCGATCGATGGCGGCGACGATGTCGTGGTAGCGCGTTGCTCCAACGATTAGTTCGCTTGACAGGTCTCTGACGGCCCACGCGAGCATGTGGCCGTCGCGCTGACCCTGCAATGCTTTTTGAATGTAGTCTCCAATCTCTTCGGGCCGCGGCACGCTCGTGTACCACAGTTCCCAGAGCCTGCCGTCCGCGACCACGAGTGCGAGTGCGTCACTGTGGCGCATGGAGAGCGGCTCAAGGCGCACACCGTGACCTTCGAGAACTACAGGTTGCGGATTGATCACTTTAGGGTGTAGGGCAGGTGTGACGCTCCGAGGCCGGCGCCTGTTGCAGGGACGTTGGTTCCAGACGTACTACTTAAGACGCATGCCAGTCATCCGGAATCCTGTCTGTTGGTTGGCTCCCGACATCCGGTCGCCGTCTTCTGAGACGTTAAAGGTGTCGATCAGCCCGGTCTCAGTCCAACGGAAGACGATGTGCGTCGGGTTGTCGTCGTTGCACTCCCAGGTGCCATTGATGGTTGGTGCAGGATCGCTGGCGGTGCGGTACCACCGCATGAATCGGTTATCGGCGATGGCCACAACGCCGCCGGTTGAGATCCAGTCCCACCTCCCCACAATCGAGTCGCAACTCACTTCTCGTTTCGTCCCATCACCTCGGAAGAAGGAGACAATAGCGATCAGCCCTGCAAGGACTGTGATGGCAGTAACGACGGGGTGGTCTCCCCAGTTGCGCCAGGCGTGAGCGCCTGGTTTTTCGCTCCGTTCCTTGTTGGTGTCTCCCGCAGCGTTGTCACTCTTACCGGGTGGGGTTTCCATGAGGGGAGAGGAGTTGGGGGGCCTAGCGTGGCTGATCATAGCAGCGCTGGACCAGCCAGCAAGGGCCATCAGCGCTGTGTCGGCCAAAGGTGCACCATAAGAAATCTTGTGTTTTCACAAGATTTCTTGTACTTCCCCAGCATGAACAGAACGCTCATGTGCTGGATCGGGGCCGCTGACCTCAAGGCAGCCGAAGGGAATGCAAGCATCGGACCAATCGCCAGCGCGCTCGGATCGCTGCAGTTCGATCGCGTCGTTCTCCTCTCCAACTACGCGGATAGTGAAAACCGCAGCTTCACAAAATGGATCGGCAAGCGCACCAAGGCGCAGGTGACGGTTGAGAAGGTAGAGCTCTCCAGCCCTACTGACTTTGGGGAGGTCTATCAGGCGGCCGACAAGGCATGCCGGAGCGCCAGCGGGAAGAACGTAGAGCTCACGTTCCATCTCAGTCCCGGTACGCCTGCCATGTCGGCCGTGTGGATACTCATCTCTAAAGGCCGGTATCCGGCGCGCCTCATCGAGTCCTCGCCTCGCTTTGGCGTCAAGGAGACCAAGGTTCCCTTTGAGATATCGATGGAGTTCGTGCCGGAACTCCTGCGCGCTCAGGACGCGAGATTGAGCGATTTGAGCGCTTCCTTAGCGCCACCCGATCCGGAATTCAGCGACATCATCTACCGTAGCAGGGAAATGGCGCTCGTGATTGCCAGGGCCCGCAACTACGCCGTGCATAACATTCCGGTCCTCATCGAGGGCGAAACCGGAACGGGGAAAGAACTCCTGGCAAAGGCCATTCACAACTCCAGTTCCAGAAAGTCCAATCCCCTAAAAGCCATAAACTGCGGCGCGATTCCTCATGAACTGGTAGAGTCCGAGCTCTTTGGCCACGAAAAGGGAGCGTTCACAGGAGCTACTCAGACGAGGCGTGGCGTCTTTGAAGAAGCTCATGGCAGCACTCTCTTTCTCGACGAGGTCGGTGAGCTGCCTTTGGGGGCGCAGGTAAAGCTCCTTCGAGTTCTGCAGGATCAGGAAGTGGTAAAGATTGGTGGCAGCCAGTCACGCAAGGTCGACGTCCGTGTAATCGCCGCAACCAATCGCCAGCTTACCGACGAGGTTCGTAGAGGCGCGTTCAGGGAAGATCTTTTCTATCGTTTGGCTGTCGGCGTGATCAAGGTGCCGCCGTTGCGTGATCGATCTGGTGACCTCACCCTACTTGTGGACAAGCTCCTTGCCAGGGCTAACGACGAAGCCGAGTCGTACTCAGGGTTCAGGCGCCGGAGCCTGACGGCGGGAGCCAGAAGTGTACTTCTGGGTCATATCTGGCCCGGAAACGTCCGCGAACTCGCCAACACCCTGCGGCGCCTCGTGTCCTGGTCGGGAGAAGCGTCGATCTCGGCGGACGATGCGCGCCAGGCACTCTTTGCAACACGCCTCGATCGTGACGACGATGTACTCGAACGCGAACTCGGCCACGGTTTTGACATCGAAGCGCTCCTGGGAGACGTCGCAAAGCACTACCTTTCTCGCGCCATGAAGCTGGCAGGAGGCAACAAGTCAAAAGCCGCTTCGCTACTTGGCTTGCCGAGCTATCAGACGCTGACTAACTGGCTGGAGCGCTACGATGTGAGGTAACGCGTTCCACCCAAAAAAGAAAGCCGGAGGTCTGGAGTCCTCCGGCTTTCTCGAAGCGAAGATCGACCTACTCTTCGCGCCATCGTGGTCCAAATTCGCGCATTCGCATGCGTTGACCGCGATCAAAGGATCTCATGCGTCGCTCTATTCCGGGGCGTCCCCGGTCAAAGCGCCGCATCTCAGAGCGCCGAAAACCTCTCGATTCCATGCGGGCGCGGGTACCACCACGCATCTGCCGCACCTGTCGCTCGCGTATCGACTGGAGACGTGAGCGCTGAGTGCTGTCGAGCACAGCATACGAGCGGGTGCGGGCCAGCGAATCGGCGCGAAACATCTCTTCTCGCTGTCCGCGGTTTGCTTCCATCTGCGCGCGGAACTGATCGCGCTGTTCGGGGCTCAGTACGCACGTTCTACGATCCCCACAGACAGAATCACGCAACTGCACCATGCGCTCGCGACGCGCGCGCTGCTGCGCAAACTGAACGCGTTCGATGGAGTCGAGCTGCGCTACCTGACGAGGTGTGAGGTCGAGTTCCCGCCTGCGTTCGAGCAACTGCGACGCTGAGGGGGTTCGTGGTGCCACAACACGCGGCTGTGTCTGAGCGCGACGCGGCTGCGCCTCCGCTCCGATAGCCGGAACAAGGATCCCGAAGGACGCCAGCGCCAGCAACTGTGATTTTCTCATGTCCTGCTCCGTCAAATGTTCGTTATGCTGCATCGAGCGACAGGTAAGACGCTCGGTCCATGGCTTCCGTTAAGCCCGCCTGCAGGCTCTGGAACCCCATTAACGAATCGCGGGCTGGGTTGTCAAAGAACCTGATGGGGGCCTTCTTCGTCACTTCAACAGGTGGAAAGCCCCTGGGCACAATCTCGCCCGAAACGCCACGCTGTACTGATATCACCTCGAAATAAACGCGGTCTAATGAAGCGCTTTGCGGTCACCTTCTCGACAATCCTGGCAGTACTGACCTCCGTTCTTCCATCAGTTGCATCAGCACAGATCGGAGTAACGACGGATATCATCACTGGAACCGTCATGCGTCTCGAAGGTGGTCTCCCTCTTGAAGGTGCTGAAGTTGCTGTCCAGTCGCTCGAAACGGGAATCACCAGGCGAACTCGCACTAACGATGAAGGGAAGTACACCGTTCTCTTTCCGGATGGTGGCGGCCAATACACGGTGACGGTGCGCGCCCTTGGACTCGCACCACGCACTCAGGAGATCAACCGTTTGGCAGATGAGGATCGGCTTGTCCTCAACTTTGTGCTGGCAACCAATCCGACAGTGCTATCGGGGGTGACCATCAGGGCGCGCCAGAACATTGGCCGTGACGACGACCGCCCCGCTCCAGGCTCTGTCGAGCGAGCAATCGATACCGATCAGGCGGCAAGGCTACCTATAGATGCCAGCGATCTCATCGAGCTCGCTCTACTCGCCCCCGGCGTTGTGAGCATTCCGGGCACCGACACATCAGCGGCGCAGTTTTCCGTTGGTGGCCTCTCGCCGGACGCCAACAACATTACACTCGACGGAATGTCGTTTGGCTCCTCGCAGATTCCCCAGGAAGCACTTCGAACAACCAGGGTACAGACATCGACATTTGACGTGTCGCGCGGTCAGTTCTCCGGCGGACTCATTTCATCCACGACACGCGGCGGCACCAACAACGTGCAGGGCAACTTTACGTACTCACTCCGAGACCGGGATCTTTCATTCGAAGGCGACGACCCGTCACCAGCGGCAACGGGTTATACGCAGAACCAGTTCTCGGGCGGTTTTGGCGGTCCAATAGTCCGCGACAAGCTTTTTGCCTTTGGCTCACTGCAGCTTCGCAGGCGCAATGACGTTGTAACATCGCTCGGCAATTCAGATGCGCTCACGCTCAGTCGTTTTGGTGTTAGCCCGGACTCTGTAGACCGTTTTGCAGATATTCTCTCTGCGCACGGCGTCGCTCCCTTCGGCATCCTTGCCGACGACAGGACTGCTGACAGGTACTCCGCTATGCTGCGGCTGGACTACCTCACCGACGGCGGCCATTCAATCACGCTTCGTGGTGACTGGAACACCAGCGATTCGGATCCTTCGAGAATCGGGCCTCTCTCACTTCCCCAAACAGGTGGCAACAACAAGAGTAATGGCGGGGGAATCATGGCTACGGTCACGTCAAACTTTGGTGGGAGATTCCTCAATGAGCTCAAGATCTATGGCTCGGTTGACCGCGACGAGGGCTGGCCATTCCTGACGATCCCGGCAGGACGTGTAGAAGTGTCTTCACAGCTCGAAAATGAAACGAGCATTTCGACGCTGAGTTTTGGCGGCAACACTGGTCTGCCGGACAATGGCCGCAGGAAATCTCTCGAGGCGACCAACGAGTTGTCCTGGGTTGCTGGTCCGCATCGGCTAAAACTGGGCGCACTCATCAACACTCAGACCTTTAAAGAAGACGAGACCTCGAATCGCTGGGGCACCTATACCTTCAACTCGCTAGAAGACTTCGAAGCGGGTATACCCGCAAGCTTTACCCGCACTCTTACGCCGAGGCTGCGCGAAGGTCAGGGTACGAATGTGAACCTCTACATTGGGGACACGTGGCGCGTTAACCGAGGTTTGCAGCTCACGCTCGGCGCACGCGGTGAAGGATCATTCTTTGGGAGCCGTCCCGACTACAATCCTGACATCGAAGCAAAGTTTGGCTACCGCACAGATAAAGTACCGGGTGACGTAAGATTGACGCCGAGGGTCGGGTTCACGTGGACCATTGGCATGCCAGAGCAGGGTCGCTTTGGGACTCCGCTGCTGACACTGCGTGGCGGCATTGGTGAATTCCGCTCGGCGCCTTCGACCAGGCTCGTTGCCAACGCGGCGGGTGCCACAGGACTTCCCGACAACGAATCGCAACTGATCTGCATAGGCTCAAATATCCCGACGCCCCAGTGGGGAGCCTTCGCGGCAGACCCATCGGCTATTCCGACGTCGTGTCTCGATGGCGGCAACGAGTTCGTACCAACGTCGAGGCCTAACGTAAGAGTGTTTGGTGACGATTTTGGTGCCTCGCGTTCCTGGCGCTCTACGCTCGGCGCCAGCCGCAGGATATTCGAGCGCTACAACCTTGGTGTTGACTTCTCGTACTCGCGCGGTGTGGCACAGACCGGGTATTTCGACGCTAACCTCGCTACAACACCGCAGTTCGCGCTGGCGGACGAAGCCGGGCGCCCGGTCTTCGTACCGGCATCGACGATTGCTCCCTTGACTGGTGCAACCACTGTTTTGGCGTCGCGCCTTCACCAGGAGTACGGCCAGGTGCTCGTTACGCGATCAGACCTTGCGAGCGACTCGCGTGAAGTGACGTTCTCGTTCCGCGGCTTCACGGGTGGCGGTACCAATTTCAACCTTTCGTATACGCACTCGCGTGGAAAGGATCAGGGAAGCGGAAGTTTTGGGGGAGCTACAACGTCGGGCAATCCCAACGTACTGGAATGGTCGAGGAGTGGCTGGGAGCGGCGGCACAGCTTTAACGCTACCGTCAACTACCCGGTGAATCTTGGGCTCGAGATAACTGCATTTGGACGTCTCAGTTCCGGCTCGCAGTTCACGCCAATGGTGAGTGCTGACATCAACGGCGACGGCGCTCGAAACGACCGCGCCTTTCTCTTTGATCCAACCCTTACGAGCGATACTGCGCTTGCTGGCGGAATGAGTCGTCTTCTCGCCAATGCTCCTGACAGGGTGCGATCTTGTTTATCGAGTCAGCTTGGCGCGATTGCTGCAAGGAACAGTTGTACAGGAACGTGGCGTCCTTCGCTTGAGCTTCAGGTAAACTGGCGTCCCAACTTTTTGGGACTCGAACGCAGGCTCGCGCTCTCGTTCTCAACCGTGAACTTCCTCGGTGGACTGGATCAGCTGCTACACGGAGAGAATGGGTTGCATGGCTGGGGGCAGTACCGGGGACAGGAGAACACTCTTCTCTACGTGCGCGGATTCGATCAGGTCAACAACCGCTATATCTACGAAGTCAACGAACGTTTCGGTGCCACACGAAACGGAGCCAATGGTATTTCAGTTCCCTTCCAGATCGGCCTTCAGGCTCGGTATACGTTGGGCCCCGACCGGCGTCGTCAGATGGTCGAGGGAATGATTCGAAGCAGGCGTGGTGGCGGCGGAGGAGGGCGTGGTGGTTCTGGCGGCAACAACATGCCAGCAGCGGGGCAGAGTGAGGGCGCTGGCGCTGCCTCTCGCTTTACCGCATTCAACCCTGTGGCTCGCATACTTGAGCTGCGCGACTCGCTCAAGCTAACGAACGACCAGGTCGCGCAACTTCAACCGCTGGCCGATTCAGTAGCAAAGCGCAATACGGAGTTAGGGGCAGAGGTGCAGCGTTCCATGAGAGACGCTGGTGCCAATCCCGACATGGGCGCTATCACCCGTGCGATGCAGCCAAAGCTGGAAGAGCTGCGTCGAGAGAACGAGGAGATCCTGAAGCGTATCCAGACGATCCTGACGCCGGCTCAGTGGGAACAACTGCCAGAGAGCCTGAGGAATGGTGGTCGTGGGCCTATGCGCCGTCCCGGCCCAGGGCAGCGACCGCCCGGTATTTGACAACCTGCCTGTAGCGCTGGACCCGGTGTCTAGCGCCAGGGGTTCGAGAGGCGTGTCGTCGTTGTAAAGCTTGTGTCGCTTAGGCTGCGAAGAAACTCCACCACGTCGCTCTTTTCCTGAGGGGTGATCTCGAAGCCTTTGATCAATTCGCTCTTGGCAGGATTGAGTCGGCCGTCACCCGCGTTAGGCCCCGAGCCAATCAGTCGGCCACCGCGTGCGTAGTGGTCGACCACGTCCTCCAGGGTTCCGATGCTACCGTCGTGCATGTATGGAAAGGTGAAGACGAGGTTACGCAGCGACGGTACTCGCATGCGCCCCATGTCTTCGGCGCGACCAGTGACTTCAAAGAGGCCACGGTTACGCTCGGGGTATGAGCCCGTACCTCCGACGTTGTAGAGTCCCGTATTGAAGAACGCCTGGTCGTGTGGGACCGGCGGTAGAGGATTGGCGCCTTGCGGTGGAGTAAGCGGGGGTCCCTCTGCCGCGGCAGAAAAAACGGAACCACTGTGGCACTGAGCGCAGCCTAAACGCTGAGAGAAAAACAGAGCTTCTCCGCGCCGAGCAGATGCTGAGATCGCATTCGCGTCGCCGCGGCGATAGCGGTCGTACGGAGCATTGGCCGAAATAAAGGTTCGCTGGAATGCGCCTATGGCTCTTGTGACGTTAGCTACGCTGAACGGATCAGCATCACCTGCAAAGCTCTTGGGGAAGAGCTCCTGATACAGTGGTTCAGCCTTCAGTCTGTCAACAAGGGTGCTTTCGAGGCCAGCCAGGCCCAGTTCGACTGGATGGATCCCAAACATTGGAATGAGGGCCTGTGCCTCCAGTGTTCGAGTGTTTGGGTCTCCCCAGTTGAGCGTGGTCTGGTAGCCGACGTTGGCCAGGGACATGGAGTTGCGCGTATGCGCCTCACCGGTCGAGCCTACCGGTACATTGCGTGCGTCGGCGAAGCCAAATTCCTGTCGGTGGCAAGACGCGCAGGAGAAGCCCCCATTTCCTGAGAGGCGGGTGTCGTAGAAGAGGCGCCTGCCCAGTTCGACCTTGGCTGCCGACATGGGATTGTCGGCTGGAACTGTTGGAGGCTCAAAGCCCGGGGGGAGGTTCCACTGGAAGTGTGCCGGGTCCCCGGAGAAGGGGTCTACCGTGCCGTGGCCGTCGCCGGCGCACGACAGTGCTACAAGGCAGGCAACAACTGATGAAATCGAGGCCCACAAGGGTCGAGTGAGCGGGCGGGGTGCGTGCACCATGACCCATTCAACATGGCCGAGTGACAGGGGGGAGGAAAAGGGGCTCGACACCTGGTGGATCGCGTCCTGACACAAAATCGGCGTGGATACCGTCGGTCGGAGTATCCCTTTCTGCTCCGCGGTTGTCCAAGCGAGCGTCGACAGGTTCCTGACCTCTTCTACATCAGTCATGGGTAATCTCAAACTCGCCATTCGCACGCTTGGCAAGACGCCTTTCGTGACCGCGGTTGCCGCGATTTCTCTCGCGCTTGGTATTGGCGCCAACGCTGGGATCTTTTCGATGTTTGAGCAGATTCTGCTGCAGCCCTTGCCCGTGGTTGAGCCGGTCAGGTTGGTGAATTTCTCGGCTCCTGGCCCTAAGCCTGGAGCGACGTCGTGCAACCAGGCAGGCAGCTGCGAGGAGGTCTTCAGCTACCAGATGTTCAGGGATCTGGAAAAGGCGCAGACGGCATTCTCGAGTATAGCGGCGCACGTGACTTTTGGGACCAACATCTCGTTCAGGAACCAGAGTGAAAGTGTCGACGGGATGTATGTGTCGGGTAGCTACTTTTCGACATTAGGTCTGGTGCCGGCGCTGGGTCGTCTGATTACATCTGCCGACGACGAGGTGGTGGGAAGCGGGTTCGTGGTGGTGCTCAGCCACAGGCATT
>CAZYTS010000070.1:13980-17162 GCA_964649855.1 uncultured Gemmatimonadaceae bacterium | reverse complement strand
ATGTGCAAAGCGTCATGACGTCCTTCGAGCCGCATCTGAGCACCTCGCCCCACGATGATCACGGGTCCGCGCTGCGCCGCATCCTCGATTACCTTTCTTGTCACATCCATCAACCTTTCTTCAGTTGGTGGAAGCGCCGCTGAAGGAAAGATCGCCGAAAGGAGTTCCTGCGAGCCGTAGGCAAAGGAATCAGCGATACGTTCGGCGATGGACGGTGGACGTTCTTCGATCGCCTGGACCTGTGCCGGAGTGGTGTGGAGTCCCGAGGCCACGCGGTCCACGAAAGCATTGTCGAGAAGCGCCCACTGCAACGTCCTTGAAACCCCCTCCGCCACCAGCGAACCGCCCGATCCAAAGGTTCGCGAGATCGTGATCACGGGCATGATTCAGCGACTCCTGTTTCGGCGCCTGACGACCTCCACGACCTTAAAGCCGAGTGCATCCCATGCGATGTTGCCTTCCATGTTCTCGATGGTGCAGTGGAGCCGCAGGTCTCGGGTACCGCGTTCAGCGCACCACTCCTCTGCGGCGTCCACGAGCATACGGAGAACACCAAGCCTGCGGAAGGCCGGACTCACATAAGCCGCACTCAAAAAGCCGCGCAAGTGGTCACTTACTACTGGATTGCCAGACGTCAGTGTACATCTGACCATTCCGACGGCGTGGGATTGTGAAACGGCCAGCAGAAAGACCTGATCGTCGTCGCGGAGCTGTGCCTCAGTAATACGCAGAGCCCTGGCGGCCGCTCGAGGATGTGGATCAGCAAAAAGCGGACTGCGCCCCTCTTCGGCCAGAAGAGCCATGCGCATTCGGACAATGTCGTCCAGATCGTGGCGGTCGGCCGGGCGAACCGTTACGACTGGCGAGGATTTCTCACCAGTCGCATCTGCGTCGCTCGACAAACCACTTAACGTTGGGACTGCGGGACGCGCTGTCATTGTTCAGGCGGACATCCCGCCGCCAAAGAGATCCTGATTGGGACGTCTGCGCTCGTGCGACGAACGGAGATACTCACCGCCGTCGCTGCGCGAGATCTTGCGCCGAGCCACAAGGGATTCGAGCAGAAGCTCGCAGGCTGCAACTTCCATCGGAGCGTCGTCGGATTTGGCGAGTCCGACGTGACGTACGAGTTCCAGGAGGCCCGGCACGGTATCAAAGGCCTTCTTGAGATCAGCCGCCGCAACGTCGTCTGTTACCTGGAGCGCGGCGCCGTCTTCGAACCAGAGAATGATTGCGTCGGTGTCGACCGTTCCGGCGCGATCCCGGAAGGTGCCGTCGGCGGCGCGCCGTATGAGTTCACGTGCTATGACACCAGCGCCAACCAGTTCACCTTCGTACTCCAACTCTATCTTGCCGGTGATCGCCGGGAGTGCCGCATAAATATCCGAAAGCCTCGGCACCACTTCGCTTTCACCGAGTTTGACCGCACGACGTTCGGCGTTGGAGACGACGTTTTCGAGCACGGAAATCGGGAGTCGCTGTGAAACACCTGAGCGTCTGTCGATTCTCTTGTCGGTGCGGGCTTCAAAGGCAACGCGTTCGACGACTTCAGCCACGAAGTCCGGAATGCGCACCGGCGCTACGCCGCGCGACGTCCAGGCTTCCTGGGCCGTAATCGAGACTCCGAGGTCTACGGTCTCCGGGTAGTGCGTGATGACTTCGCTCCCTATGCGGTCCTTGAGCGGGGTGATGATTTTACCGCGGGCCGTATAGTCCTCTGGGTTGGCTGTAAAGGTGAGAAGGACGTCGAGTGGGAGGCGAACGGGATAACCTTTGATCTGGACGTCACCCTCCTGCATTATATTGAACAAGCCTACCTGAACCTTGCCGGCGAGGTCCGGAAGTTCGTTCAGGGCAAAGATGCCGCGATTGGCGCGCGGCAACATGCCATAGTGTATCGTGAGTTCGTCGGACAGGAGGTGTCCGCCGCGCGCGGCCTTGATTGGATCGACGTCTCCAATGATATCGGCAATCGTTACGTCAGGGGTCGCAAGTTTCTCGACAAAACGCTGATCTCGACCGATCCAGGCAATGGGTGTGTCATCTCCCATTTCTTCGAGGATGAGCCGGCTATAGCGCGAGATGGGTGCGTATGGATTGTCGTTAACTTCGCTGCCTGCAACAATTGGAATTACTTCATCGAGGAGCGACGTAAGCGCTCGTAGTATTCTTGATTTAGCCTGGCCGCGGAGTCCCAGGAGGATAAAGTTGTGTCGTGCGAGCAGGGCATTGACGATCTGTGGCATGACAGTGTCGTCGTAGCCCAGCACTCCGCTGAACAAAGGTTCATTGCCGCGGAGGCGTGCGAGAAGGTTCGCACGGATTTCATCTTTCACAGAGCGGAGCACGCGCTCGCGTTTTCCCGCGGGGTGCTGCTTCAGCTCGCCAAGAGTCTTTGGAAGGTCGGTCTGCATTTATGGGCCGCGGAATTGTGCGGGCCGCGGACGAACGGAAAATTGGCCGGTGGCGGATTGCCCTATCGGTATACTTCAAGGTATGGCGACGCCCTGCCGTTGTGAAAGGCTCTACGGGCCGCGGGGTTGCCAAAGACTGGCCTTTTGCAAGTGTTCGCCGCGAAATTGTACCGCCCGCCACATTTTTGACTACCTGGTGCTGACGGGGGGATGCTAGTCTGCGGAATGGCGGCGGCTACGCTCGCGCAAAAGGCGCTCAGTGATCGTGTGATTCGTAGCTTCTTTGAGGCATACTGGGAGCTAGGTGGCGGCTTTGCCGAATCTTTGTACAGCGAAGCGCTGAGCATCGTCTTTGCTGAGCACGGGATCGAGTTCGTACGGGCTCCTTCGATCCTTGTTCATTTCAGGGGTCATACGATTGGTATTGTTAAGCCGGATTTCGTGATTGAAGACCGCATGATCGTCGAGCTTAAGGCGATTCCAGCGCTCGACAAGCGATGTGAAGCACAGCTTCTCAATTATTTGAGAGCAACGAAGATCGAGGTAGGTTTACTCTTGAACTTCGGTTTGAGAGCCCAATTCAAGCGCATGGTTTATTCGAATGACCGTAAGGTCTCGCTACCGCGGGAGGCTGCGGAATCCTCATGAGAACAGGAACCGTGGAAACACACGGATACTGCAAAGGCCAATTTGCCGCGGAAGTACGCGGAAGACGCGGAAACTGCAAAGAACAATTTACCGCGGCAGTACGCGGCAACTGCTAGTGGT
>CAZYTS010000070.1:0-13880 GCA_964649855.1 uncultured Gemmatimonadaceae bacterium | reverse complement strand
CTCGGGGTTCCGTTGGGCTGAACTTTGGCCACTCGGTTTGGGTCGTGCACCGTAATCCAAAGCGCGCTCGGTTCAAATCCGCGTTCATCCGCGGCCAGTTTGTCTTTTGCCGCTGGAGCTGTAGAAGCTCCGCAATGCGTGGCATGACGCGGAACTGCAAAGAGCAATTTGCCGCGGAAGTACGCGGAAGTACGCGGAAACTGCAAAGAACAATTTGCCGAGGAAGTACGCAGAAACTGCTAGTGGTCTCGGGGTTCCGTTGGGCTGAACTTTGGCCACTCGGTTTGGGTCGTGCACCGTAACCCAAAGCGCGTTCGGTTCAATTCCGCGTTCATCCGCGGCCAGTTTGTCTTTTGCCATGGGAGCACGCAGAAGCTCCCTAAGGACAATCAGTCAAGGCTTCTTGGCTCTTCCGCCGGTCGCACATCCACCAGATTGTCATAGAACACCGGTCCGCGGCCCAGGTCGGTCTCACCTTGTGACGTAGTCGCGTTCGCATTCTGACCATCCGCGGCAAATTTGCCCCACCAGATCGACGGAGCCCACACCACTCCCTCGCGCACACCGTCAGACACCAACAGCCGAGCTTCGAAGCTTCCGCGGTCGTTCACCACTGACACCCGAGTCCCCGTCTCCAGGCCGCGTTCTTCAGCGTCCGCGGGGTGCATGATACACTCCGGTTCCGCGGCTTTCCGTAAGGATGCCACGTTTACAAAGGTCGAGTTCAAAAAGTAGTGCCGCGGCGATGATATGAGCTGCAAGGGGTACTTAGCAGCCAGCTCAGGCGCGGTCTCGGGCAGTTCCAGCGGCGGAGTGTAAGTCGGCAAGGGATCCAAACCAAGCGACGCCATACGAGATGAGACAAACTCGCATTTGCCACTCGGCGTCTCAAAACCACCCGTTGCAAAAGGAAGGTACGGCCGTTCGACATTGAGCCTCGTCCAGCCATGCTCCATCAACTTGTCGAACGTCACACCGCTGAGCTTGGGGTGCTCGCTGCTCAAGGCCACCTTGATCTCACCCACGTCATCACCGGCAAAAAGAGCAGGCTCGAGACCCATTCGAAGCCCCAACTGCCGAAAGATCCATGAGTTTGGCCGCGACTCGCCCAATGGCTCGATTGCAGGGCGATTCAGCGTGACGTAGTTGTGTCCGTATGATAGCAGTACGTCCCAATGCTCCAGCTGCGTCGTTGCCGGCAACACGTAGTCAGCCCAGTCCGCGGTATTGGTCTGGAAATGCTCCAGCACAACCGTGAAAAGATCCTCCCTGGCCAGGCCACGCAGCACCGTGTTGCGATCGGGAGCCACGTCTGCAGGGTTGGAGTTGTAAACCACCAGCGCACGCACCGGCGGACCACCTTCACCTGCATCACTGCGCGTGAGCGCGTCGCCCAGCCGGATCATGTTGATCGACCGCGCCGGAGGCCCCAGGTCGGGCCGCTCCAAAGCCCGGCTGTTGAAGCGGAAACTCCCGCTCGTTGTCAGTTGGATCCCGCCGCCAGCCCGTCGCCAGTGACCCGTAATAGCCGGGAGACATGCAATCGTTCTAACAGCCATTCCTCCGCCACGGTGTCGCTGCAGACCGTAGTTAATCCTAACGAAAGCAGCTCGTGCCCTCCCATACTCAAGCCCCAGGCGCTCGATACGCTCGGCGGGAATACCAGTGATCTCCGAGGCGCGCTGTGGCGTCCAGTCGCATACTCGCTGCCGCAACTCCTTCTCACCGAGCGTGTAGCGCTCGATGTAGTCGCGATCTTCGAGCCCGTTGGCAAAGATCACGTGCATCATGGCCAGCGCCAGCGCTGCATCGGTGCCAGGCCTGATGGGAATCCACTCGTCGCATTGCTCGGCCGTGCGCGTGCGCAACGGATCGATGCAGATCACCGGAGCACCATTGTCGCGCGCCTGCAGCACAAACGGCCAGAGATGGGGATTGGACGTAAGCGTGTTGGTTCCCCACAAGATTACCAGATCGCTCGATGGCAAACCCTCCGCGTCGGCGCCAAGCTTTACGCCGTTAGTCATCAGCAACCCCTCACCGCCCGCGGTTGAGCAGATCGTGCGCAAGAGCCGGCTCGCACCTAACGCATGAAAGAAGCGGCGATCCACCGACGAGCCCTGTACGATCCCCATCGTTCCCGCGTACGAATAGGGGAGAATCGCCTGCGGTCCCTCCGCCGACGCTACGATGGCGCTGAGCCGCCGCGCAATGTCGTCGAGTGCTTCATCCCAGGAGACGCGCTCGAAGTTACCCTCTCCCTTTCTGCCGACTCGCTTGAGTGGATGCAGCAGGCGTTCAGGGTGGTAGGTGCGCTCCAGGTAGCGATTTACCTTGGCACAGAGAAATCCCTGCGTAAACGGATGGTTCGGATCGCCCTGGATACGGACAGCGCGGCCGCGCTCGACGGTGACCAGGGTGGCGCAGGTGTCGGGACAGTCGTGCGGGCAACCACCTCTAACGACTACACCCTCCGATTCGGTTTCTAGCGCTGCTGGCATTGCCATGCCCGAATACTAGCGAGAAATGCCTCTTGGTGTTGACGCGAGCCTGGTCCCCACCGAGCTGTAATTTCCCACTCCGGATAGCGCCCGCGAGGCAGTGAAGAGGTGAATCCGACAGGTGAGGCCGAACCGGTCAAGGAGGAAAAGGGGACAGAATGACGACGAATTACCCGGTTGAGCTGGACCGCGAAATCACTCCGGCGCCGAAAACGTTGTCATCAAAGCACTTGGGAGACGCAAATCCAAACTTGACAGGTGAGTTCGCTTTCCTAAGTTTTGCCTTTCGTGTGTCATCGGGTCTACGTGGTGTCGGGCCTGAGGGAACGTTACCGACGACTCCTGGACGCACCCAAACCCCAGATCCCTAACTGTTCCTCAGGAGAAGAGAAATGAAGCGCCTGACCCTCGTTGCATCCATCATCGTTCTCGCTGCTTGCAGCGGCCAGCAAGAAGCCCCAGCCGCTGATTCCGCGGCTCCGGCAATGGCTCCGGCCCCTGCCATGACCGATAGCGCGGCAACCGATAGCACCGCTGCGACCACTCCGGATTCCGCCGCGAAGTAAGCTTCGCCAGGAACCGTTAATTGTTGGAAAAGGCGCACCAGACGGGTGCGCCTTTTTTCATGGTTAGGCAAAAGGAAGTTTGTGCACCGCTCCCCTCGTTTCACCACCCTCCCAGCGCACAACAAGCTCATCACCTTCACCCACCTCTCGTCGTACCATTGCCAGCGCAATCGGACCAAAGCGCGGCGAGACGACTGTGCTGCGGACATCACCCACCTGCTTTTCTCCATCAGACAGCCACAACTCTGCTCCCGAAGGAACTCCGGGACGATCCAGTCGTAGACCACGCAGGTGTCTGTTTACACGACCCCTGAAGTGCACGCGCGCCACCGTCTCCTGTCCAGTGTAGCAACCCTTCTCAAATGAAATGGCGCTGAGTTCGTCGAGATTGGCTTCCTGTACAAGTGTGGAGTCATCCATCTCGATTCCCCAGGCTGCACGACCGGCCTCCATGCGTGCTATATCAACAACACTCTGCGATACTCGGCGGGCACCGTGAGCCTTCAACAAGTCCGCTACCAGCGTTAGCGCTTCAGTCGGAACCAACATCGTGAAGCCAGCGACGCCGGCGTCAGGAATGCGAGCGACCGTTGCGCGAACCCCATCGAGATTCAGCTCACGGTGGTCATAGTCGGCATCGATACCTAACGACTTTTCGGATAACCCGGCGGCTCGTGCTATTACGCCTTCGGCCTCAGCACCAAAGATCTCGATGGCAGCGCCTTCCGAACTCACGTCGCGATACTTTGCGATTCGTGGGTTGACGTACTTTCGGACCGTGTCCGCAAAGCCGGTTCGCGCACGGCTCGAGACGTCTACCAACACACCGTCTGCAGTACGAAAGACCCGCAGATCCGCCAGGATCTTTCCCTTGGGTGTGAGGGCGGCAGCGTACTGTCCCTGGCCGGGCGCAAGAGCTGCGACATCGTTAGTAACGAGTCCATTTACAACTTCGGCGGCCCGCGCTCCTTCAAACCTCATCCGCAAGCGGCCCTCAGCCTCGATGAGCACCGCTCCCTGGTGCAGCAGCTGGTACTCCTGTGCTACCAGATCGTCGGTCGGGGCAATAGCTGGAACTTCAGTGGCTCCTTTCTCCATGCTCTGACAGTAACGAATCGAGGGTGCCCGGATCGAGCCCTGTGAGTGACTCGATCCAAGCGTCCGCCTCCATGGCCACGTGTGGCGGGACGCCGCCAACCACAATACACTCAATCCCCGCGCGGTGGGCCGACCGTATTCCGGCCGCGCCATCCTCCAGTGCCACAACGCGACTCTTGCCGCTGTTTCCTGGAGCGAGTCGCGCCAGGCGTTCGAGCGCGCGCTGGTAGGGGAAGGGTTCTGGCTTGCCAGGGGCAGCGTCTTCTGCACCTATGACGAAAGCAAACAGGTGCTCCAATTTTCCAAGCGAAATGAGCACATCGAGGTCGTTCCGCCTGAGCCTGCTCACGATTCCCAGTCGGGAGCGTGAGGCCAGTCGCTCGAGGGCGGTGCGAGCGCCGTCGACCAGAACGACTCCCTTGCCCACATGCGCGCTATAAGCGCGGTCCGCCGCATTGGCAATCAGATCGAGCACGGTGTCATCCAGAGCGAGTTCCTGTTCGATTGCTACCGCGCGCACCGCGTTCCATGTAGGCCAGCCGGCGCAAAGGTTGTAGTAGTCCGTCTCACTCAGTTGCACTCCCGCCTCTGCAAATGCGTTGGTGATCGCTGCGCGTCTCACATATGCAGTGTCGGCCACAACACCCTCGAACTCCAGGAGCACTGCATCGATGTTCACTTTGTGTTGTCACTCCGAGCCGTAGCGGGAGCCGAGGCTCCATAAGAGGCGTCCAGTATGTCCACCGGATGAACGGCACGAACACTGCTTTGGCGAAGCGCAAGCCCGGCCCCGATCTGCATGAGGCAACCGGGGTTTCCAGTTACCACCATCTGGGCACCAGTGGCCGCTATCTCATCGAGCTTAGGCTGCAACACAGCACTTGAAGTGTCGGGCTGAACCAGGTTGTAGATGCCGGCCGACCCGCAACATTGATCGCTTGAGGGTAACGGAACGACTGTTAGTCCGGGTATGGCGCTGAGTACACGGAGCGGCGGGTCCAGGACACGCTGCGCGTGCATCAGGTGGCAGGGAGCATCGTACGTAACAGTCAGCGACTGGCTTGCTGTCCCAGGTTTGGGGCCACCATTGTGCGCGAGCAGCTCGCTGACGTCGCGCGCCTTGCTGGCAATAGCTGCTGCCCGAGGTGCCCAGACGCGGTCATCAGCCAGGAGCCTGCCGTATTCCTTGATCATGGCACCGCATCCTGCGGCGTTGACAGCAATGTAGTCAGCACCCGAACGCTCGAACGCCAGTATGTTATAGCGAGCCATCTCCCGAGCAGTATCTGCATCTCCTGCGTGCGCATGCAACGCTCCGCAGCAGCGCTGACCGGTCGCTGCTTTGAGTGCGTAGCCGTTGGCAACAAGAACCCTCTCTGTAGCTCGATTGGTGTGGGAAAAGAGACCTTCCATCACGCAACCGGTGAGCAGCGCTACGGAGGCCTTCGCCGCTCCGTCCGCAGCAGGTCTATACTGCGGCTCGGCAAACACTCGGCGTGTAGTCTCGAGCATGGCCATGGGAAAACCCATACGGCCGGGGAGTCGCGACAGGACTCGCGACAGACCGGTTTTGCGAACAAGGCGCGCGGCACCAAGGGCCAGACGCAGCAGCGCGGGACGCTTGAAGACCCCAAGCACGGCGCGCGCTGCAAGAGGTAGGGGACGACGCCGAATCAGAGTCTCGCGAGTGGCTTCGAGAAGGTGTCCGTACGGCACCCCAGAGGGACATGCACTCTCGCAACCTCTGCACCCAAGACACTGGTCCAGATGAGTCGCGACGGCATTGTCGTCCAGTGAGAGGTCGCCTTCGAGGAGCCCACGCATCAGGACCAGTCGCCCGCGTGGTGAGTCGTTCTCGTTTTCGAGCGCGAGATAGGTGGGGCATGCCTGGAGACAAAAGCCGCAGTGCACGCAGAGATCCAGGCCCGCAGAATGACGCGCCAGTGGAGATCCAGGCAGCGCATTCTGTTTGGCAGTGACCGGCCCGTTAGTAGTCGCCTGGCTCATGTACCAAGAATACCAGGGTTGAGAATACCTGCTGGATCAAAAGCCAGTCGCATCCGACCTTCGAGAGCTGCGGTTGGACTCAGCGGCGGCTGGTATTGCGACCAGATGCCGGCCGGCGCGCGCTCGATGATCATTTTTCCAAGCTGCGAAAGCCCCGAAAGCGCTGCATAAGAGAGTTTGGTGCTCAGTCCCTCGCCCTCCTCCGCAAACCCGTCGTCTGTGGTGCAGTCGACAAAGATCCGTGCTACTCCGCGGAGTACAGAGGCGTGAGCCAACGGATGGCCCAGCTCGCCGACTCCTTTCCAGAGTCCGCCGAGATTGGTGGCTGGTCCTGAGAGCCTGACGACGACCGCCTCCCCGGGTTCGGCAACGCGCAGATTGCTCCAGGCTACCGCACCATCAACGTCGTGCACTTCTCCAAGCTTGAGCAGCGCTGAACGCTGTGTGTCCACGAGGCTACTGTTCCCCGCAATGCGCACGAGGACAGCGGGCTCGCCACTTCCAATGGTGGTTGCCGCCAGTTGGGCTGAAAGCAGTTCTATTGCCAGCACTCCTCCGCCGAGTTGTCGCAGGCCTCTCAGGAGTTCGCTTAGGGCCTGTGGATCCTCTGGCAGCGTCAGGGCAAAAGTCGCGTCGCGTTCGGGGCGTCCGCGCAGGCGCACCGTAACTTTTGTCAAAGCACCCAGCGTACCCCACGCACCGGTCTGCAGCCTAACGAGATCGTAACCCGCAACGTTCTTGACCACGCGGCCACCCGCACTAATAATCTCGCCACGCCCGGTAACGACCTCCAGTCCCAGCGCCAGGTCGCGCGGCATACCGATAGTAGAAGCGAGTGCACCACCTGACGCAGTGGCAATTGTAGCGCCGAGTGAGCCCGCGGCGGAGCCAAATGGATCGAGCGGCAGCCACTGATTGTATGCAAGAGTCGCCTGTTCGAGTTCACTGAGCGGAGTGGCCGCGTGTGCGGTGAGGGTGAGATCACCGGGAACGTATTCGACAATGCCCGAAAGGGTGCTGAGGTCCAGCTCTCTCGAGGCTTCTATCGGGCGGCCACCCGACATCCAGGTGCCACGTGAGCGCAGGCGCAATGGTTCACTGGAGGCAGCCGCGGCTGCAACA
Organism: uncultured Gemmatimonadaceae bacterium; assembly: GCA_964649855.1. Taxonomy (GTDB): domain Bacteria; phylum Gemmatimonadota; class Gemmatimonadetes; order Gemmatimonadales; family Gemmatimonadaceae; genus CAZYTS01. Next base: position 6,586 of record CAZYTS010000070.1, on the reverse strand, counting down.
GCCTCAGCGACGTCCCGTGCGTCGCGTGGTGAACCTGGTCGTGTAAGCACGCTCGCTGTTGCAGCGGCATTTGCGTCGAGCTGAGTCATGCGCGCGCCTAACGGGCAGCTGGGGCCATGGCCCATTCCCGGCACGCCCGGATCGGAACAACCTTTCCAGGATTAGACCTGCGCTCTGGATCGAATACCTCACGCACCCTGCACATCTGGGCGAGTGTGTCATCTGAAAAGATGAGAGGCATGTACTCCAGCTTGTCGAGCCCGATGCCGTGCTCTCCAGTTACACTCCCACCAGCTGCGACGCATGCACGCATCACACGTCGCATGGCGCGCTCTACGCGCTCAGTCTCAACGGGATCATTTGCGTTGTAGGGGATGTTGGGATGGAGATTCCCGTCGCCCGCGTGGAAGACGTTGCACACAGTAATTCCCTCTTCTCGTGCTATCACGTCGATTTCCTCGAGCACACGGGGAAGTGAGGTGCGGGGAATTACCGCGTCCTGAACCACGAGGTGTGATGAAACCCTGCCCATGGCCCCAAACGCCTTTTTCCTCCCTTGCCAGAGGCGAGCGCGCTCCCTCGCATCGCGGGCGATGCGGACTTCGCGGGCACCTTCTCTCATACAAATTGCGACCAGGCGCTCCACTTCTTCTTCCAGTCCCGCAGCGGCTCCGTCGATTTCTATGAGCAGCACGGCTGCGGCATCGGTCGGATAGCCGGCCGCATAGACAGAGGCTTCCACCGCTCTGATCGTGGCTTGATCCATCATTTCAAGTGCGGCAGGGACGATTCCCGTCGCAATGATCGCGGAGGTGGTACGCGCTGCGGCATCCATGGAGATGAAGTCAGCAAGCATGGTGCGGACAGCTTCGGGATTGGGGGTCAGGCGCACCGTAGCGTCAAGTACCACACCAAAGCAGCCCTCGCTTCCTACAAAGACACCCAGCAGGTCGTAACCGTGGTTTTCCTCCGTGGCGGAACCTAACGAGACCAGCGTACCGTCTGCGAGAATTACATTCAAAGCAAGGACGTGATTGAGCGTTACGCCGTATTTGAGGCAGTGCGGTCCACCGGCGTTTTCAGCAACGTTCCCACCGATCGTGCAGGCCGTTTGGCTCGATGGATCGGGAGCGTAATGCAGTCCGTGAACTGACGCCGCGCGCGTAAGAGTAGCGTTCACGACTCCCGGCTCCACTACCGCAAATCTGTTCTCCGCGTCGATCGAAAGAATGCGTTTGAGCCGGTTGAGACCCAGCAGTACGACTCCGTCTGCGAGCGCGCCTCCGGAGAGTCCAGTGCCCGCGCCACGTGGTACAAAAGGCACGCCTTCGCGGTGCAAGAGCCTGACTACGTCGATTGTCTCTTCGCGCGTACCCGGGAAGACTGCCAGCGACGGGTGCAGACGGTAGCCCGGCAAACCATCGGATGTATACGACAACAGCTGGCTCCGCCGCTCGACTACGTGCGACGCTCCTACTATGTGTGCCAACTTGCGTGCCAGACCGTTCATTAGCCCCTTTTTGAGAGGGCGAAGAGGTCGATGAGGCGCGCCATCCTCGCCTTCCTCGCTATCTTCGCCTTCTTATGTATAGCGGGATGGCGATTTGCATTCCAGAACCGCGGCGCCCCAAAACGTTTCACAGGCGGCCACTTGCGAGCCTCCAGCGCCGCCGCCGGTCATTCATTCCTGCGCTGTCCGGCGTGGGCGACCGCTCATACGGTTCGCGGAAGTATTGCCGACCGCCGTTAACGTTATTCGTTGTTAGGCTCGGGTGCCTGCCGCGCCACCATTCCCTCGATTGTCTCCTTCAACGTCGACAACTCAAAGGGCTTCTGAAGCACGAGGCACTCCGAGGTTCGTACAAAGTTGGCGGCTTCTTCGGAGACAATGTCTCCGGTCGAGAAAATCAGGTGCTTGAGGATCTCCGGTGAGGAGTCGCGCAACCTGTCATGGAGCTCGATGCCGTTGAGACCCGGCATGCGCAGATCGGATATGATAACGTCATAGCGTGGCACTTCGCTCTGCCGCGCATCGAGCACGATCATCGAGTACCCGCTCTCGCCGTTGGCAGCTTCGTCAACCTGCCAGCCCATGCGGGTGAAAAAACGCCGCAGGGCAAGACGAATTGTGAACTCGTCGTCTATGACGAGCGCACGGTGCTGTGGCATGGCAGGTTCCCGGGAACTGCTCGCGGCCTCAGGCCGCCGTCCAGAAACCTGCCAGAGCGTGACCGTCGGGTGATTCGCGCAACTTTTCGAAGGCCCTCTCCCTGATCTGACGAATCCGCTCGCGAGTTACTCCAAGCAGTGCACCAATTCGCTCGAGGGTCATTGCTTCTGAGCCTTCTTCCAATCCGTAGTAGAGACTCAGGATCTTTCGCTCACGAGGAGTCAGGTACTTCTTGAAGACGCGATCGATAAACTCACGCATGAGCTTGAAGTCGGTGACGTCTTCGATCTCGGTGCCATCGACTCCCGAAAAGCGCTCGCCAAGTGTTGATGCTTCGCGATCGGAGCGATCGATTGGCGCGTCGAGCGAGACTTCGGTTGACGTCATCTGACGTGCGGCGCGGACACTCTCGGGGCTGTCACCGATCAGCCGCGCGACTTCGTCATCAGAAGGATCGCGACGCAAAACCTGTGATAGAACCGTTTCGGCGCGCGAAAGTCGGATGAGCTGGGAGTTCTGATTGAGCGGAATTCGCACCGATCGTGTTTGCTCGGCGAGAGCCTTAAGAACCGCCTGGCGCACCCACCAGACTGCGTAGGAGATGAACTTTACGCCCTGGTCAGGATCAAATTTGCGGACCGCCTTGAGGAGCCCTTCGTTGCCTATGGCAACGAGTTCGCTCAGATCCAATCCGTGTCCCTGGTACTTCTTAACGTAGGAGATCACGAATCTGAGGTTGGCAGTTACCAGACGCTCGGCGGCAGTCTCATCGCCATTCTGAGCACACCTCGCCAACCGGCGTTCTTCGGCCGGATCGGTTATGAGTGGGAGCTTTTGAATGTCGAGGAGGTACTGGTCGAACGCAGTGGCTGGGGCTGCCCGAACGAAGGACTTCGTTGACTTTGTCCTGATTTCGGTCGCTTGCGGCATAGGCCTCTCTTACCGGCTACGTTGCGTCACGAACAGAACACCGTCGTGACAGGGGCGAACGGGCGCGCACAGTAAGAAATGGTTGCGAAATGGTCAACAGCCATTTTTTGTGCCAGCTCTACTGTCCGTGAGGTGACGCGCGCATATCGATGCACGACATACAGTTGCACGGTTCGCCCCGGTTGATTTGTGTGTCGGCATATTTTGGTGATTCGACCCGAAGATTTGCCGGTCCTATGTGGATAACTGGTTGGGTTGGGATGTTGGGATGTTGGGAAGCTGGGAAGCTGGGAAGCTGGGACGCGCGGACCTTTGGCAAAACGGGCAGATGCAGGACTTCCGGCGGTTATGGTGAGCCGAGAGTGCTCTTTGAGGCCTCACCTTCGGGCGCTCGAGCCCGCTTTTTGATAACCAGCTTGAGCGCGACAAAGAGTGCGATGAGCGCAAAGGCTCCAACCGCGGGCCACGGCACTCCGATAACAACGGCGGCGACGATGCCACAGATAATGATGATGAGTGCAGCGATGAGTCCGGCGCCGCGTGGGTTGATCATCAGGTGCTCCTGGCCAGTGCCTTTGCGACCTGTTCCTGAGTGGCATGAACCACATAGCCGCGTTCTTCGCCGGCCATCGAGCCTGGTTCACGCGGAAGCGCAAACATGAGTCTGGCATCGCGCACCTTCTTGTCGGCCTGCATGAGGTCGATGAGAACTCCGGGATCCATGGATTGCGGAATGCGTGCGGGGAGTCCCGCGGTGCCTAACGCCATTGCAACATGCGCCACGAGACCGGGCCGAGCGACGCCAAGGTCTTCGGCGAGTGCCGACTCGGCGATCATGCCAATCGAGATGGCTTCACCGTGCGGCATTTCAAAGTTTGATGCTGCTTCTACTGCGTGTCCCACGGTGTGGCCAAAGTTGAGGATTTGCCTCAGTCCCGCCTCGCGTTCGTCACGGGAGACCACGCCGGCCTTGATCTCGACGCTGCGCGCAACGAGCGAAGTAAGCCATTCGCCGTGCCAGTCGGGGTTGCGGTTGTCGAGTATGAGATTTGCGCTGTTCCTGGCTTCGACGAGGTAGGCAGCGTCTGCGATTATGCCATGCTTGAACACTTCAGCGAGGCCCGATCTGCGGTGTTCCAGAGGCAGCGTTTGCAGCACGGTTGGGTCGATTACGACTGCTGCCGGTTGGTGGAACGCACCTACGAGGTTCTTGCCGCGCGGGGTATCCACTCCGACCTTGCCGCCAACCGAGGCGTCGACCATGGCAAGGAGAGAAGTGGGGACCTGAACAAAGGGGACCCCGCGCATGAAGGTGGCGGCTACAAAGCCGGCGAGGTCGCCAACTACGCCGCCGCCTAACGCGACGATGGTGGTGTCGCGTCCGCAGCGATTTTCGAGGAGCCAGTCGGTGAGGCGCGTCCATTCATCGCGCGTCTTGCTCTGCTCGCCGGGCTGTATTGCGGTGACAATGAGGCGGCTGTGGGGAGAGTGGTGGCGCAGCGACCCAATAACGTTAGGCGCTGCGATGATCGACAGGTTCTCGTCTGTGATGATTGCAAAGGTGCGCGCCGGCGCTGTGGCCACCGCAATCGAGCCGACTTCATCGAGCAGCCAGGGTCCAACGTGGACGTCGTAGCCTAGTACAGGTATTGTGCGGCGCGCGGCCGCTACGCCCGGCTCTACCACGTGACTTCACCTGCACCGGCACGCGCGTTGGCTACGCGAGCCAGCATAAAGAGGAGATCTGAGAGCCGGTTGAGATAGATGACCACGAGTTCGGGCAGCTCTACTGTGCGCGAAAGGGTCACGACTTTCCGTTCGGCCCTGCGGCAGACGGTGCGGGCCACGTGTAACACCGCCGACTTAGGTGTGCCACCAGGAAGAATAAAACTCTTGAGTGGCTCCAACTCCCTGTCGCATGCATCGATCGCGTGCTCCAACTCGGCGATGCGTGCGTCGTCGATGCGCGCCTTTACGAGGTGTTCGCGCATTTTTTCATGGTCCGGAGTGGCGATGAGGGCACCGATGGAAAAGAGATCGCGCTGTACCGGAACCAACACTTCGTCTATGCGGGGCATCATCTCTGCGGCGCGAGCCATCCCGAGCACCGCGTTGAGTTCGTCTATGTCGCCGTAGGCGTCGACGCGAGGATCGTCCTTGGAGACGCGTCCACCGCCAAAAAGGCCGGTCTGGCCCGTGTCCCCCGTGCGTGTGTAGATGCGGAGCGTCATGAGTTCAAGCTAAAGGAAGCAAGTGGAAGTTGCGCGGGCAGTTAGCTTACCATTGTTCTGTGATTGTCGTACCGAAGCCCGTGCTAGCCCCTTTCCATGCAGATACACGAACCAGTTGACATTACGATCATCGGTGGCGGCCCCACCGGCCTTTTTGCCCGGTTCTACGCCGGTATGCGAGGTGTGAGTGCGCAGATAATTGATGCGCTCCCACAACTCGGCGGACAGCTCACCGCGCTATACCCCGAGAAGTATATCTTCGACGTCGGCGGCTATCCAAAGGTTCTCGCCAAGGATCTCGTAAAGGCGCTGGTTGAACAGTCTGCGCAGTTTGGGGCGCGCGAGCACCTCAACCAGAAGGTGATTGCGCTCGAAGAGAGCGAAGGTCACTTCGTCCTGGTCACCGAAGAAGGGCGATTCCCTTCCAGGGCAATCCTGATTGCCGCAGGGATTGGCGCCTTCACACCTCGGCGGCTCCCACAGACATGCGCGGAGCCCTGGTACGGACGCGGGATCGACGATGTGGTGATGGATCCTGAGAAGTATCGCGGCCAGCGGGTCGTGATAATTGGTGGTGGTGATTCGGCGTTTGACTGGGCGCAGCAGCTGATTGGTCGCGCCGAGCATGTGACGCTGGTGCACCGGAGCGACCGTTTCAGGGCGCATGGAGCGACGGTGGCGGACGTGCAGCGTTCGGTGGCAACCGGAGTTGCGGATCTCTTCACTTTTCACGAGCTGCACGACGTGGTTGGTTCCAACGGCGCAATCACGGGTATCGTGATTCGCGAAACCAAGACCAAGGTCACGCGTTCTTTGGAATGTACGGCTGTGCTACCAATGCTTGGTTACAAGAGTGATCTCGGTGAGCTTCTCAACTGGGGTCTGACTCTGGAAAAGGACGAGATCGTGGTTAACACGCTGATGGAGACCGGGCGCCCGGGCATCTATGCGGCAGGTGACGTCACCACGTATCCTGGCAAGCTCAAACTCATCGCCACGGGATTTGGCGAAGCGGCCAGTGCCGTGAACGAGGCAGTGCACTGGATTTACCCGGAGAAGAAGGTTGCGCCGGGTCATTCGTCGAACATGGCGATATTTGGGCAGACGGACGATTAGTTGGGACGTTGGGAAGTTGGGAAGCGGGGACGAACGTCTGCTTAGTTTCAAAAATTCGTCAGTCTTCCGCTTTCTCTATTCCGCGACTATCAGCAGTCCGGCGCAATTTCTTGCGCAGATACCTGATCAGGTTGAGAAG
>CAZYTS010000069.1:0-17410 GCA_964649855.1 uncultured Gemmatimonadaceae bacterium | reverse complement strand
CCCGGCTCAATTCTCTACTTTCGCGTGCCGGATATCCAACTCGCCTACCGTACGTTAAAGGATCGCGGTGTGGAGTTTCGGGATGAACCTCACCTGGTAGCGCGGATGCCCGATCACGAACTCTGGCTCGCATCAATGCGCGACTCCGAAGGCAACACCCTGGCCCTTATGAGCGAAGTCCGCGGCTGAGATCGGCGGTCTATACAGGCAGCGCACCGTGGTGCAGATTGCGGCAAACCTGCGTCTTCGGAGGCCCAATGCGCAGAATCCGCTCCTCCGTGCTTGCTGCCGTTCTTCTGTCGGTATTCGTCGCTCCCGACGACGTTGAGGGCCAGCGAAGGCGCGTCGCGCTGCCACTATTTGGTGCTCAGGTGGTTCTGGACACCATTGGGACGCAGACCACCATCCCATTTCCCAAGGGAAAAGTCTTTGCGGCCGCGGCTCTCGTACTGAATAACATGGGTATCGAGACTGATGTCGCTGACTCGGTCGGAGGGATGATCGGAAGCATTGGGTTGGTAAAATCCAGACGGCTCGGCCGCACACCTCTCTCGGTCTATCTGAGTTGTGGTTCGTCCATGACGGGGCTGCGCGCGGATTATTATCGCATAACTATGCCCCTGCTCCTTCTCCTCGATCCTCTGGGCGCTGACAGTACTCGCGTGCGGATTGCGCTCGTAGCCAGTGCACAGGATCCCACCGGTAGCTCAAATCAAGCAGTGCTTTGCGGAAGCACCGGGGCACTCGAAAGCCAGCTGCGCACGGCCATCGAGAAGCAGATCCGTGAACTCCCTCCTTCCTAGAGCGAGAGCACGCACAGGACGGCCTTAAAAGGACTCCGCCTGAAAGCTCGCGCGTAAACACTCTGTGTAGCATCCCTCAAAAAACAACTTTACCGAGAATGTCCATCGCTCGTAACACCCTCCTGCGCGCCTCAAAAAGCGCGTGGCTTGCCTCACAGATGACGCAGCGAAAGTTTGCTCGCCGCGCCGTAAAGAAGTTCATGCCAGGAGAAACACTTCAGGCGGCACTCGAAGCGGCACAACGACTCTCGACAGAGAAAATCGGATCCATTGTAACACGCCTGGGAGAAACCCTTACAGGCGAATCGAATGGGCGGGAAGTACGCGAGCATTACATCGAAGCTTTGGGAGAAATAGCCTCGCGGAAACTACCGGCGCAGCTGTCGGTCAAACCGACGCAACTCGGCCTCGATCAGAGCGCAGCCAACTGCCTCTCCGAGATTTCCGCAATCGTGCAGCGCGCCGAGGAAACTGAGAGCTACGTGTGGATCGACATGGAAGACTCCTCGTATGTGGACCGCACACTTGATCTCTACGAAAAGCTCAGGAGCCGTTACTCTCGCGTCGGAGTATGCCTGCAGTCCTATCTCTATCGCACCCCCAAGGACGTCGAGCGTCTTCTGCCCACCAATCCTTCCATCCGACTGGTTAAGGGAGCCTATGCCGAACCGGCATCGGTAGCATTTCCGGCAAAACGCGACACCGATTCGCAGTACGTTTCGCTGGCCGAAACGCTCCTTGCTGCGGCCAACGAAGGGAAGTGCTTTCCTGTGTTTGGCACGCACGATATGAACATCGTGCACCGCGTTGTAGGGCGTGCCGAGTCAATCGGCCTTGGCGCCAGGCAGTTCGAGGTCCACATGCTATATGGAATCCGTAGCGGCGACCAGCGAGCGCTGGCCACGCGCGGAAGCTCGGTTCGCTGCCTCATCAGCTACGGCGAAAACTGGTTCCCCTGGTACATGCGCCGTCTGGCCGAGCGGCCAGCTAACGTGTGGTTTGTAGTCAAAAGCGCCTTTGCATGAGATGGTCGCCGCTACTTGTCGCCATTGCTGCATGCAGCGCTCCGGAGTCCAAAGACGAAGCGCGTTCCGAAGGGATGCCCGTGGCACAGCTGACGGTTCGACAACAGGTCGCCATTTTTGACGCCGCAGTTCGTACGGCATTTGACGTTGGTCCCGGGCTGGTTCTGATGCTCAATCCAACGCACCTCCCCAGTGGCAGTGGACGTGAGGGTGGTCCGCCAGTGCCAGATTCAATGGTGAGCGCCCTCAGGAATGCGCGCATCGTGGAGGGCACCTGCGAACCGATGCGCTCCGGAGACCAGAGAGCCCCAATCTGCAAGACCCAATCCAGCGGCTACGTGATTCAGAGCTCCGAGATTTTTCAGGCTGGTGGCGATACGGTCCGCATGTATCTATCCTCGGAGATCTATGCGGCCGAGGGCGGCCAGGGACACGAGCCATTTCAGTTCGAGATGGCTTACAAGCTTGTACCGGCAGGTGGCGAAAGATGGCGCGTGGTAGCCGAAGGCCGTGTCCGCACATCGTAAAGAGAATGGCGAGGATTTAACTTCGATCAGCATCACAACACAGAGTCCATGATGTATAGTATCTCCAACAGTCCTTTGCAGCGCTCGCCAGAGGAGTCCAAGTCCCGGGGCACAAAGCCATGCCGCGTGCCTAACGTGCCTTCGTCTTCAAGGTACCGGAGCCTGGCCGGCGCTCTTGTCGCAGCAGCGATATTCGCCACCCCCTGGATTCAGGCCGGCGCGCAGCGAGCGCGCACTACTCCGCCCCCAATGCGACGGCCGGCTGCACAACAGCCGACTACGCCCAAGCCGCCCACAGCGACCTACTGGGCTTACGTGGGAGCAGAGTCGGCAGACCTGATCCACAGGATCAAGTTTGGCCCGGAGGGCGCGGAGGTAGAGAAGACGATTCCGATTGGTGAGCTCGCCGCGGAAATGGAAGGTCCACACGGCCTCGCGATTTCGCGCGACGGAAGGTGGCTCTTTATGACTACAGGCCACGGAACTCCCGACGGAAAGTTCTGGAAGTTCGAAACCGGTGTAGACACGCTCGTGGGAGAGCCGATCCATCTGGGATTCTTTCCAGCCACCATCGACGTAACCCCGGACGGCCTCTACACCTTCTCGGCGAACTTCAACCTCCATGGAGAGATGGAGCCGTCCAGCGTGTCTGTGGTCTACACGCCCACAAATACAGAGGTCGCCCAAACGGTCACATGCGTGATGCCGCACGGCAGCCGCATCAACGAGGCCGGTACCAAGCACTACTCGGGCTGCATGATGGATGACCAGCTCGTGGAAATCGACACTCGCACACACGAAGTTTCAGCGCGTTTTTCGCTGGCCAAGGGCAAAGAAGGTCCGGTGTCACTCGACTCTCATGCAGGCCACGACATGGGTCATGGTGCGATGACGCCGACGTGCTCGCCGACCTGGGCACAGCCAGCCGCAAAGGGGTCGATCGTCTACGTGGCCTGCAACAAGATCGACGAGATCGTCGAGATTGACGCCTCCGACTGGACCATCAAACGAAGAATCAGTACAGGCTCAGGACCCTACAACCTGGCAGTCACGCCTGATGCCAAGTACCTCGTGGCGACGCTCAAAAAGGGCGCCGGTTTCGAGATGTACGACCTGACAACGGGCAAAAGCATCTACAGAGACAAACTGAGCACAACGCTCGGCCACGGTGTGGCAGTGAGCAGCGATTCAAGATACGCCTTTGTGTCCTCCGAGGGCGTAGGGGCTCAACCCGGCAAGGTCGATATTTTTGATCTTACAGCGCGCCGCAAGGTGGCCACGCTCGACGTGGGCCAGCAGGCCAGCGGAATCGCCTTCTGGAAAATGGAGAAATAGCACTCAGCCCCTCAGCCCCATCCGTCGGGAGGGGCTGAGGGGTTGAGTGTTCAAAGATTCGGCTGAGGCGTTACCCTTAAGTAAGGCTTCTTGGCCACAAACCCCTTGGGGAACTTTTTCGCCGCATCTTCGTCCGAAACTGCCGAGGTAATTATCACCTCGTCGCCATGCTTCCAGTCCGCAGGAGTTGCAACGGAGTACGTTGCCGTGAGCTGCAGACTGTCGATCACACGCAGTAGCTCATCAAAATTCCGACCGGTGCTGGCAGGATAGGTCAGTGTCAGCTTTACCTTGTTGTCGGGCCCTATGACGAATACGGAGCGCACCGTCATTGTGTCGCTCGCCGCCGGATGGATCATGTCGTATAACGACGACACTTTGCGATCTGCATCCGCGATCATTGGAAACTTTACCCGCTGACCAGTCACATCTTCGATGTCGTCGGCCCAGCGCGAGTGCGAGTCCACAGGGTCCACGCTCAACCCAATGACCTTTGTCTTGCGCTTCTCAAACTCAGGTACAAGCGCCGATACAGCACCTAACTCCGTTGTGCATACAGGCGTAAAATCCTTTGGATGCGAGAAAAGAACGGCCCAGGAATCCTTCTTCCAGTCGTGGAAGCTGATTGTGCCCTGCGTTGTCTCCGCCGTGAAATCCGGAGCTATGTCCCCCAGTCTGACTGCCATACTCGTTCTCCATGGTTAATTGCCGCACCAAAAGATTGACGCCATCGTCGACCGTAGTAAACCCCCGGAGAGTCACCCCTCCGCCCAGTCGACAGGGAGGGACAGCAGCGCCGGCCCTTGAGGGGACCGGCACTACCCACCGACCGACGGTAGACTGACTCTATCCCTGGCTGGCTACTGCCTTATTCGCAACGGGATAAAGTGGAAAAGCATCAGTCAACTTTCTTACGTCCTGTCGCACGCGCGAATGTACGGAAGAATCGTCAGGAGACATCAGCACCGTATCGATGAGTTCGGCTATCCTCGCCATCTCGCCTTCTTTCATTCCGCGCGTTGTAACAGCCGGAGTACCAATCCTCACTCCGCTCGTCACAAAAGGCGACTGCGTTTCTCCCGGTACAGTGTTTTTATTCACGGTTATTCCGGCCTTGTCGAGCGCCTGTTCCGCCGCCTTGCCGGTTATCCCCTTGTTGCGTAAGTCAACCAGCATCAAGTGATTGTCCGTGCCCCCCGAAACCAGTTTGTAACCACGCTCAGAAAGCGACGCCGCCAGCGCCACAGCATTCTTGACAATCTGGCCGCAGTACGTAGCAAAGGACGGCTGTTGTGCTTCTTTGAACGCGACTGCCTTGGCTGCAATGACATGCTCCAGCGGGCCACCCTGCGAACCGGGGAATACAGCCTTGTCGACCACCTTGGCATGTTCCGCCTTGCAGAGGATTAGCCCGGCACGCGGGCCACGCAGCGTCTTGTGCGTGGTAGTGGTGACAACATCCGCATGAGGAACAGGAGAGGGGTGATGGCCTGTCGCCACCAGCCCTGCTATGTGCGCCATGTCAACCATGAGAATGGCCCCCACCTCACGCGCCACTTCGGCAAAGATCGCAAAGTCGATTATCCTGGGATATGCACTTGCTCCCGCAATAATCATTTTGGGCTTCTCGCGACGCGCCACATCACGCAGCATGTCGTAGTCGATAAAGCCCTCGGCGTTCACACCGTAGTGCACCGCCCTGTACAAGATTCCCGAGTAGTTCACTGGCGAGCCGTGCGTCAGATGCCCTCCCTGCGAAAGATCCTGACCCAACAACGTCTCACCCGGCTTTAGAAACGCCAGCGCGACGGCGCTGTTTGCAGACGCTCCTGAATGCGGTTGCACATTGGCATGATCCGCGCCGAACAATGCCTTGGCACGTTCGATAGCGATCGTTTCTATCTGGTCGACGATTTCGCAGCCGCCGTAATAGCGCTTGCCAGGAAGACCCTCTGCATACTTGTTGGTGAGGGGCGATCCCATTGCTTCGAGTACAGCAGGAGAAACAAAGTTCTCACTGGCTATCAGCTCCAGGCCGTTAGACTGCCGCTCGACTTCGTCATCTATGAGGTCGGCGATTTCGGGATCGGTTTCGCGCAGTGCTTCGCCAGGGGGGCATCTGTCCCACTCGTGCCAACCTTTCATTCGACTCCTCCGTTTACTCGGATTCGGGTTACGCGTGACTGCCTGACTTTGTCCGCTCACGTGGATCGCGGACCACCTTCAAGCTACGACTTGCGCGGCCACTGTGGCCACGTCTTTACCAGGCTTCCTACCGCCTGGAGACGACGCTCAGCCAACCGGTCGGCCGCTTCATACGTGGGGATCCCCTGCTCCCTCGCAATTTCAAAAACGCCGAGCGTAGTCTCGTAGATCTCGTCGGCCTTTCTCAATGCGCGCTGCGACGTCCAGCCGGCCAGCTCACTATAGACGTTGATCACTCCACCGGCGTTGGCCACAAAGTCGGGAGCGTAGAGGATGCCCCGCTTTTCCAGATCCGAACCGTGTCGCTCTTCGAGTAACTGATTGTTGGCGGCACCGGCAACGACCTCTACGCGAAGCTTTGGTATTGTGTCGTCGTTGAGAACCCCACCGAGAGCGCATGGAGCAAAAATGTCAGCCTGAGCGCCATAGATCTGGTCGGGTTCAAGGGCGCGAGCCCCCAACTCATCGGCGGCACGCCTTACGCGCGAAGGATCGATGTCAGTCACCACGAGATTGGCGTCGTGTGCGTGTAACTCCCGGCAGAGGTTGAAGCCGACGTTGCCCAGTCCCTGAACTGCCACGGTCTTTCCTGCCACAGAGTCGGAACCCCAGCGATGCCGTGCCGATGCCTGTATGGCCCTAAAGACTCCGCGCGCAGTGACCGGTGATGGGTCACCCGAACGAGTGGCCAGGCCAGCCACGTACTCAGTCTCCATGTGCACGAAGTCCATGTCGGTGGTACTCGTACCGACGTCTTCTGCCGTTATGTAGCGGCCCCCGAGCGACTCTACAAACCTTCCGTGGGCGCGGAAGATCATTTCCCGCTTGAGCGTACGATTGTCGCCAATGATTACGGCCTTCCCTCCACCGAGGTTGAGACCTGCTACTGCGTTCTTGTAGGTCATGCCCCGTGCCAGGCGCAGAGCGTCCGTGATGGCCGCCTCATCTGAAGTGTACTGCCAGAATCTCGTACCTCCGAGCGCCGGCCCCAGCGTGGTGTCGTGGATCGCGATGATCCCGCGATATCCACTTGTCTTATCGTGGCAGAGAACGAGTTGTTCGTGACCCATTCCGGCAATGCTGTCAAAGATTTTCATGATTTCGGTTTGTTGTCAGGATCTTGCGTACAGCTCCCGCGCAATGACTATGCGCTGGATCTCAGAAGTGCCTTCGTAAATCTCTGTTACCTTGGCGTCACGGAAGAGACGCTCCACGGGGTAGTCCTTTACATATCCGTACCCGCCAAATATCTGCACGGCCTGTGTTGTCACCCACATGGCAGTCTCTGCAGACATCAATTTTGACATGGACGCAAACTGCGTGACCGGCTCGCCCCGGTCCTTGGCCGCTGCCGCGGCGTACAAAAGAGCTCGTGATGCCGTTATGCGTGTGGCCATGTCGGCAAGCTTGAACTGAATAGCCTGGAACTCCTTGATCGGCTTGCCAAATTGCTTGCGCTCGGCCGCGTAGCGTACCGAATGCTCCAAAGCCGCTCGCGCGATTCCAATTGCCTGAGCAGAAATCCCCAAACGCCCGCTTTCCAGAGACTGCATCGCGTAGACAAAGCCCTGCCCTTCGTCACCCAGCATGTTCTCACGGGGGACGCGCACATTGTCCAGGACTATCTGGACGGTCGGGTCGCCCCTGATTCCCAACTTGTCTTCCTTTCTTCCAATTCCCAGCCCCTGCATTTCCGGTGTGAGAAGAAAGGTACTGATCCCACGTGCCCCCTTTCGCTCCTGCGGCGAATCGGTGCGCACCATACAAAGGATCACGTCCGCAAGTGATCCGTGAGACACCCAGGCCTTTACGCCGTTGAGTACGTAATCACTACCGTCACGCACGGCCTGCGCCTGCAACGACGCCGCGTCCGACCCAGCATCAGGCTCACTGAGTGCAAAAGCACCAAGCAGTTCGCCGCGCGCCATTGGTCCCAGAAAGCGCTGCTTCTGTTCCTCCGTTCCGTAGCGCAGGATCATTTGCGTTGGGAGCGAGTTGTGCACGCTCATCAGCACAGCAACCGAAGCATCAACCGCGGCAATCTCTTCCAGAGCTACGAGGTAGGTGCAGGTATCGAGACCTAGCCCACCGTATTCCTCCGGAATCATCATCCCCAGAAACCCCAGTTCTGCGAGCTTGTCCGCAACCGAGCGATCGAATCCTCCGTCGCGGTCCCATTTGTCCGAATGTGGCGCCAGCTCGGCTACAGCAAACTCTCTGGCAGTCTGCTGGATCGCACGCTGTTCCTCGGTGAGGGGTATCAGCGCCCAGCTCACCAGAACCTCCCAGGCTGCAATCTCGCGAGCGCGTGGCTGTCAGCTTCGATCGCGAGATCAGTAGGCATAAAAGCCTCGGCCGCTCTTTCGCCCCAGCCACCCGGCAGCGACATATTTGCGCAACAACGGACAGGGCCGGTACTTGGAATCTCCAAGTCCGCTGTGCAGCACTTCCATGATCGAGAGGCAGGTATCGAGACCTATGAGGTCAGCGAGCGCCAGCGGTCCCATGGGGTGATTCATGCCGAGTTTCATGACCGTGTCGATTGACTCTGCAGATCCCACGCCTTCCATGAGGCAATAGACCGCCTCGTTGATCATTGGCATCAGTACGCGGTTGGCGACAAACCCCGGAAAGTCGTTCACCTCTACTGGAGTCTTGCCAAGCTTTCTGGAAAGCTCCATAACCCGTGTTGTTGTTTCGTCGCTTGTGGCAAGCCCTCTGATAACCTCGACGAGTTGCATCACCGGCACGGGATTCATGAAGTGCATGCCGATTACGTGCTGTGGTCGTTTTGTCTGCGCAGCGATCGATGTAATCGAAATGGAACTCGTGTTCGTGGCGAGTATCGCGTTCGGGTTGGCAATGCCGTCGAGATCCTTAAAGATGCGATACTTCAGGTCGACATTCTCCGTCGCGGCTTCGACAACGAGTGACGCGCTTGACGCCGCCGATAGCTCCGTGGAGCCGCTTATACGCCCGACCGTGGCACTTCTGGTTACCTCGTCGATGGTTCCCTTGCGGAGCTGACGCTCCAGGTTCTTTTCGATTGTGGCACGGCCCTTTGCAAGTGCGTCGGCCGAGACGTCGATCAGTATGACATCAAACTCACTCTGCGCAAAAACGTGCGCGATGCCGTTGCCCATCTGTCCAGCGCCGATGACGGCGATGGTATCGTTCATTGGCGTTCGTCTCCGCGGCGCGATCGCCGCAACATTAGGTATATGCCCGCTATCAGGCCGGCCGCAGTGAGAAACCCTGCCTCGGGTCCCCACGAGCCACCCGTAGCCCAATCAGGTCCTGCATCTATGGTGCGGTAGTTCGGAGCTTGCATGCCGAAACCGCTTACGGCGCTATGCAACACACCCGCCATAACAAAATTCCACGCCACATGCGCCGACCATGCAGCATAGAGGCTGTCAAAAGCCACTCTGATGCTACCAAGAAAGATACCCGCCAGCGTGACCAACGCGACTGACTGCCACGTGGCTCCAGCATTTGCCACGTGAAGGAGCCCGAACAGCACGCTCGTCACCACCACGGCCCTTCTCGACCCAATCCACTCCCGAAAGAGGGTGAACAGATAACCCCGCGTCGACAGCTCTTCCCAGAGCGCCGCTGGAAGCAAAATCGCGAGAGTGCTCACGGCTGCAAGCGACCAATTGCCCGAACCCGACGGCTCGATTCTCAACCAGCCGATCGCCAGCAGGAAAAGAGATGGCAATCCAACTGCCGCAGCGCCTAACGCCGCACCCGACAGAATCGCACGAACCGAAAGGTGATCGCGTGAGAATGCGATCGACGACCACTTGCGCGGCTCTACCGTTCTGAAGGTCCACCAGTGCCCCACCCAGAACCCACCCAGCATAATCATGAAAAACGCCGGTACTTGCTGAAACCACAGCGGCATCCTTGGACCCAGCGACGTCCAGAAAACGCGCAACGCCAGGATTGCCGCGGTTGTCGCGGCCACAAACACAAGAGCGCGATAGAGGGCAGGAACGCGAGGCCCGGCCGAGCCCGCTGCCTCCAACCCTGTCGCGCCCAGGTCCTTTTCCACGCCCCTGCGGGTCTATCCCTGTCGTGTAACCGAAAGTGCCACGGCGTCGCCCCCTCCAAGACAAAGCGTCACTAAACCGCGTTTGCCGCCGCGATCCGCCAGTGCATGCAGCAGAGTCACCAACAACCGCGCTCCACTCGCACCAATGGGATGCCCAAGAGCAATTGCACCACCGTTCACGTTCACTTTGCTCCAGTCCCAGCCCAGTGCGTCACCATCAGCAAGGGCCTGCGAAGCAAAAGCCTCGTTGGCTTCGATAAGATCGTAATCACCGATCGTCGAACCCTCGCGCCCCATAAGATTGCGAACAGCAGTTACGGGAGCAAAAAACAACTCTCGTGGATCGTCTGCACCGGTTGCGTAGGCATCGATGCTGGCCAGAACCCGCAGACCATGTGACTCGGCAAACTCCTGAGAGACTACAACAACAGCGGCCGCGCCATCGTTAAGCGTCGATGAATTGCCAGCCGTGACCGTCAGCCTGCCAGCTTCTTCACCACCGGGAAAGGCAGGCTTGAGCTTCTCCAGCGTCTCTCGGCTCGAATCACGGCGTGGTCCTTCGTCAGCACTTACAATGGTGCTTCCTTTGCGTCCCTTCACTTCGACCCCAACTATCTCCGCGCTAAACCGGCCCGCATCCTGCGCTGCGATCGCTCGTGCGTGAGACTGCACCGCCAATTCGTCCTGCCTCTCGCGCGTGACTCCGGCCTTTATTGCCGTGTACTCCGCGTGACCACCCATATGAACGTTGCACGTGGCGCACCAGAGCCCATCGCGAATCATTCCGTCTACAACGGTCTGATCACCCAGCTTTATTCCGTTGCGATATCCGTAGAGGTAGTGCGGAGCGTTTGACATCGACTCCTGACCACCCGCGATTACAACGCTGTTGTCTCCAGCCTTGATCGACTGAGCCGCAAGCATCACGGCCTTAAGTCCCGAACCGCAAACCTTGTTTATGGTCACTGCCGAGACTGTTGCGGGAACGCCGGCCTTGAGCATTGCCTGCCGCGCAGGGGCCTGGCCAGTCCCACCCTGCAGCACGTGACCCATTATGACTTCGTTGACTTCTTTGCCGGGCACACCCGAGCGTTCGAGTGCAGCCCGTATGGCGATAGCACCGAGCTCTGGCGCTGAAAACCCCGACAATCCTCCGAGATACTTGCCTATGGGCGTGCGCGCGGCAGCTACGATTACTGGTTTGCGGCTCTGATCGGTCATCTATTTGAATTGACTTGGCTGATGGCGCGCCCCTCGAAACGCACGCCGTAGTTGAAAGCTAACCCCTTGCCGCGAGGGGTCACACTCCAGAGCCGCCACGCGAGGACGCCTGGTTCCGACCGGCGCCCTCGCGAGAGCGAAATGTCTAGTTTTTCGGGTAGACTGCGACCGCCTCGATCTCCACCAGCAGGTCGGCGTTCGCAAGCCCTGCGATCGCCAGCGTGGTGCGAGTCGGTTTGGTGGGATTGTTGGCGTTGTTGAAATATTCGCCGTAAGCCGCGTTCCAGCCCGCGTAGTCCACCACACCGCCCTTGTGTTTGTCGGCAACCAGATAGCAGCGGAGAAAAACCACGTCCTTCATGGATAGCCCGCGTGCCTTGAGCCGATTCTCGATCTCGGCAAGGGCGCTGAGGGCCTGGGTCTTGGTGTCTCCATAGCGGGCGGCCGATCCTGCAGGAGCGCTTCTATCGGCGGGGGATGGAACGGTCCCAGCAGTCCATACCCAAGCCGCCCCCTCGGGGATAGCCACGGACGCCGAGATCGGCGATTGAGCGCTACCGATGAAATCGACTTTTTCGGGAGGTTTTGCCTGTGCGTTTGCAGCAGCGGGTATTGCGGCCAGCAGTAGGGCCAGTGTTAGCGGTCGCATTTTGAGGACGGTTCGGGTTCGGGTCGCGGCGTGCCAGCGCCGAAGGTAATCCTTGATCCCGAACCCCCGCCACTTGGATTCTGCTACAGGTTCAGCGCAACCTGAGGCTGAGTCGATGAGAACCACCACCTCTCATCTGCTCCCACGCATAGTCGAGAGCAAAGCGATCGAGGCTTCCTCCGAGACCTAAAGTGATCGGTTGCTGTGCTCGGAGTTCAGCCCGCCTAAGTCCGGCTCGAAAAGCGAGGGCGACCCCTTCGATTGGCACGTACGAGAGCTCACCACCCGCAGAGGCTCCCAGGAATCCGTCGCGCCTCACTGAAATCCCGCCAGTCCAGCTGGCGTCGACATAGGAGCCGAGCGCGATTACCGGACCTGTTACGCCTGCGGCGACTTTCAGTGGCAGGTCGATCTCGCCGGTAAGTCCGCGCAGCGAAGGCCCGATGTTCTGAATGGCAATCCCTACAGTGGTATTGCTACTGACGAAGTCTTTGGACACACCCAGGCTGGTTGCAGCGACCGAAGAACGCGCGTCGCCAACACGCTCTTCGACATACATGAGTGCAGCGCCCACGCGGTACCCTTTGAAGGTTGCAGATGTTGCGATGCTACCTGCAATCGACGCCGATCGCGTTTCGCCTTTTCGGGTTAGGACGTCGCTGGCGATCGTCGCCGGCTGCAGCTCCAGCCCTAAGGCTCGATAGTCCAGATAGGAGGTCCCGATCGCAATCCCGATAATCCCAATGGTAGAGTGGCTGGAAAGAACGCCTGCTCGTGCACCGCCCTCGTAGGTCGCGGCCGAAACTGAAGTGGACGTCATGGTTCCGGCAAAGGCCGGATTGCCAAAGGCGGCGTCTACATCTCTGTTGCTGGCGTTCCATCCTCCCATACTAAGCGGCCGGGCACCTGCAGGGATCTGAACTACGAGAGGAGCGAATTTGTCCGTTTGCGCAGCGGCGCTTGAGGCCACGACCAAGAGCAGCACGATTGCAGTGGCGAGGCGTCTCATCGATTTTCTCCAGCTGCAAAGAACTCCGGTCTCATCGTTGAGAATCCGACATTGTCGAGATAGACGGTCCCCGCATCGGTGCGGTCAAAGGTAAAGCGCACACTTGCTACGCGATCGATGTTGAGCGAAGGATTGGCTCGTGCAAAGTCCGCGAGGGGCACCACAAATGTCTGCATGACGATTTCGTATACGTTCGCAAAGCGCAGTTTGTCTCTGCCCGCTCTTCTGTAGACGTAGGATTCCAGCGGCCGGCGCACCGGACCATAGTGAGAGAGCGCAACGCGGGCGGCGCGTCCTCCGTCGTCCACGACTTCCACAGAAAGGTCCATCGGTGTTGTGTCGCGCGCTTCCTTCCTGGGTGGCGGACGCCGCGCTGGACGCCTGGAGGCCGTCGTGTCCTTTTTGGTCGTGTCTTTGGGCGGCTGGCGCGGACCCGGAACGGCTTCGGTGGGTGCCAGAGAAAAAACCAACTGAGACGTTGATCCCACACGCAGCGCATTCCGCAGCGAATCACTGATACCTATCGTGTACGTGGCCGGTTTGCCGCGAAGCGTGCTGTCGTCGCCCGCAACCTTTCGGTTCCATCCCAACGTCACCGCGTTGTGCGCCATGTTGCCACCGCGATTGCGGAACGGCACGGCCGACTCCTTCCAGGTCGAAAGTGAATCGGCCGTGATGGCCACACCCGAAACGCTCCCTGTGGTGACATCCACGTCTTCTTCAAAGTTGGCGATGCCTTTGAAATGGCTGTCTTCGAAGCGCGTGATGTACATGGTCTTTGGAAGCCAGCCTCCTGCAACGCGATGATCCCTAAACAAGGGAAGGTACTCTTTCCGCTGGTGCAGCGTGGCTTCAAGGAACGCCGTTATGTAAACCTCGGCTACGCGGCGCTGATCCGCCTGGCTTATGAATCCTCTGAGGTCCAGCGTCCGCCTGCTGCGCGGACCTCCGTCGGTACTTCCCCAGACTGTGTTCCATTGACCGTGATTTGCCCTGTACACAAAAAGCGCTGACTTGAACCAGTCACCACCGTCGGTAAAGCGAATCCGTTCGTACTGGGTGAGTCCGGAAAAATTGGACACGTCTCCATCGTGCGAGCCGTGCATGAGGAAATAGTTGTAGTTCTCGAGCGGTGTAGGCTTTTCTGCAGGGCGGTACTGACCATCGACGGGCGCTATGGCTACGAGCGACTTGATGTCGAAGTCAAAGTCAAAACGAAAGTTGGCGTCGTCCGGGTAGTGCTTGAGACGGTTGAACAACCCCGCTACCGCGACCGCTTCTCCGCCACGGGAGTGACCCATGAGCGCGATGTTGCTCATGTCCACCTTTCCCTTGAGAGGTGACGACACGGAATCGTTGAAAGTGCGCCATGCCTTGAGATGCTGCAGTAGCATCCACCCGCGCGCATCATTCTCGCCTCTTATGAATCCGTTCAGAAAGTTTTCGTCGACCGAAGCCAGGATGAATCCCCGTGAAGCCAGCAACTGGCCCAGGTACTCATAGCCCGGGTCCGAAAACTCCTTCATGTTGTGATTCCCGTGAACGATGAGAACCAGAGGGAACGGTCCTTCACCAACCGGATACCAGACACGTCCGTTTACAGGGAGCTTTTTGAAGTCAAAGCCCCAGTACTTCTCGCGGATCTTTGACTGCTCGGGATTGGGAGCCGCTGCGAGCTTGCTCCCATCAACTGTGGCCGTCTTGATAGTGACCGAATCGCGGTACTCGGGGCGTTGCCGATCCGTACCACTGCCGTAGTAAAGGCGCGCGACTGAATGGGATCCTCGACCCGCAGGGTCACTCGCCTGGAGAACCTGACGCGAGAGCACGACGTCGGAATCGTCTTTCGCGAGTTTGAGGGGTGCCGCAAGACAGCCGGTCACAAGGCCCAGCGCTGCCAGCGTGATTAATGAATTACGACTCGTTGTCATGAAAGACAGGGTCCTGTCGGTCGATGCATTGAGACATCAAAGGCGGCGATAAGGTTAGCAGGCGTACCGGCCCCGGGCGAGCACCTTCTGTCCTGTAACCTGTTCGCCAAGGTTCACTCTGCAAACCGAATCGCCTCTGGGTCTGTCTCATCGAACGACCTCAAACCGAATCGATATGGCCTGGTTGACACTGTCTGACTTTAGAGAGGCAGCACGCGGACTTCGCCGCGCCCCGGCGCTCACAATTTCCGCCGTAACGTGCCTGGCGCTTGGCCTGGGAGTTACTACTGACATATCGAGCGCGGTGGATCGAGTGCTGCTCCAGCGCCTTCAGTACGAAGCGCCCGAAGAACTCGTGACGATCTATCGTGAGACGCCGCACTTTGATACCGGCCCTTTCTCTAACGCCAACTTCATAGATCTGGCGCAGAGCACGCGACGGCTGTCGTCCGTCGCAGCGATAACACCGACATCGATCCTCATTTCGCAGAGCAGCGAGGGACTCAAGACCACCGGCCACCGCGTTTCGGGAAACATCTTTGCAACCCTCGGCGTCCATGCATTGCGCGGAAGGCTGCTCACTCCGGATGACGATGCTGCTGATCAGCCGCCGGTGGCTGTGATCAGTGAAGAGCTCTGGCGCAATCAATTTGCTGCCGACGCGTCGATGCTCGGGCGCAATCTCGTGATGAATGGCGTCAGTTACGAAGTGGTGGGCATTCTGCCAAAGGACTTTCGGGTGGTGCAGGGTGGAAGAATTATGCGGAGCGATGTCTGGATTCCACTTCGGCTCACTGCAGACGAACTATCGCAGCGAGGCAGCAACTACCTTATGCTCCTCGGCAGGCTTGCACCCGGCGCAACACCGGCGCTCGCGCATGAGGAGCTGCGGTCGATCTTTGCCGGCATCGTGGAGCGTTTTCCGACGCTGCGAGGAGAGAACGTGCGAGTACTCGCACTTCAGGAGGAATCCACCAGGAGCGTGCGCACTCCCCTGCTCTTGATGCTTGGAGCGGTTGGAATTGTCCTTTTAATTGCCGCAACAAATGTCGCGAGCCTGCTCCTTGCACGAGGAGTGCAGCGGCGTCGCGAAATGGCAGTCCGTACCGCTCTTGGGGGTGACCGTTGGTCGGTAATGCGGCCAGTTGTCGCTGAGAGCATCCTTCTAGCGCTTGCTGGCCTTGGATTGGGTCTCTTCTTCGCGTGGGTCGGGATAAAGTCCATGGGAGCATTGGCGTCGCAGCGGATCCCGCAGCTCCAGGGGTTGACGATGGATCTGCGGATAGTTGGCTTCGCAACCATTCTTTCTCTGTTTGTCTCCGTACTCTGCGCTGCGGTGCCAGCGTGGCGCAGCGCAAGCGCCGACCCACAGGATGCGCTCAGGTCAGGTCGCGGAGGCGGTATGGATCGCATGAACCAGCGCCTCCTTGCTACGCTGGTTGTCGCCGAAGTCGCACTTTCTCTCGTTCTACTGGTCGGTGCGGGACTCGTGCTCAAAGGCTTTGTCTCGCTTATGAGCCAGGACCCCGGCTTTGAGGCCAGCAGCATCATCACGCTCGAAGCAACCGTACCACCCGAAGGCTACCCAGACGGCACGGCTCTCAAGCGCTTTCTTGAACCGGCTCTCTCAAGCATCGAGCAGGTACCAGGGGTGGCAGCCGCCGGATCCATTTCGCTCCTCCCCTACGACAACTGGGGCTGGAACTACAACATCAGGTATGAGGGTCAACCCGGTAACGACCCGGCTCGCCTGCCAATCACTGAAATCAGGTACATAACGCCAGGCTTTTTTGGTGTGACCGAACAACAGCTGGTAAGGGGACGTCTGCTCGATCTGAGCGATAGCGAGAGACCATCTGAGGCACCTGCAGTCGTGGTTAACGAAGCGCTGGTCGCACGCGACTTCAAAGACACCGATCCGATTGGCAAGCGCTTCCATATGGGCGACAACGCTATGGCCACGATCGTTGGCGTAGTCAGCGACATCCGAAATGCAGGGCCATTCTCGCAACCACGCCCCGAAACGTACTTCCACTATTCGTGGGGCGGCTGGGGCACGGCCTATCCGATTGTGGTGCGCGTTCGTCAGGGACAGCCAGATGATGTGATCCCGGCGGTCAGGGCAGCATTGCGCGGTCTGGATCCGCAGGTTGCCGTGACGCGGGTTGTCACCATGCCCGATGTCATTGCCAGGAGCGTGGGACGTCCGCGCTTTTATCTCTCGCTGCTTGGTGTCTTTGCGGTGGTGGCAGTAGCTCTCGCCCTTGGTGGCGTCTACGGGGTGATGAACTACGCCGTAGTTCAGCGCACACGCGAGTTTGGAATCCGCACGGCTCTGGGGAGTTCGCCCGTCCGCACTGCGGGACTGGTCACAAGGCAAGGGATGGTACTGGTCGCAGCGGGAATCGCAATCGGTGCCATTGTGGCGACGATGACAACACGACTCCTGCAGGGGTTTCTCTACGGCGTGAGCCCGCTCGACCTGAAAACCTGGATCGCGGCTGTGCTGGCACTGGCTGGTGCCGCACTCCTTGCCACTCTGGTGCCTGCCGTGCGGTCCACGCGGGTGGACCCAATGATTGCTATCCGAGAGGAGTAGGAGCGTCTGGCGGGGCGGCCGATCAAGCCGCCCCTGCCTTGCGACCCGG
>CAZYTS010000068.1:0-17491 GCA_964649855.1 uncultured Gemmatimonadaceae bacterium | reverse complement strand
TGTGGAGCGGTTCCTGACAGTTCCATTCTGGTAGTTCCCCGCCGCCACTCAAAGCGCGCTCGGTTCAACTCCGCGTTCATCTGCGGCAAAAAGGAGAAAAAGACACTAGGCTCCTGCCTTCGCAGGGGCAGCGGAGGAGTGCCTTCGCAGGAGCCGCGCTCCTTAAAGCATCGACCTCCCGGGCGAGTGAGCGTAGCGAACGAAGGCATGTCCCGGACTGGCGACCGTGGGAGCCAGATCCGGGACCCGGGACCCAGCGTCGTTCGCAAAACCCAAATGCAAAATGCCGCGGAATTACACAGAAGTGCGCGGAAACTACCTCGGCGTTCCGGAGTGTGGAGCGGTTCCTGACAGTTCCATTCTGGTAGTTCCCCGCCGCCACTCAAAGCACGCTCGGTTCAATTCCGCGTTCATCCGCGGCCTAACGATACTGGGCCCCTGCCTTCGCAGGGGCAGCGCTTTCGCAGGGGCAGCGACATTCTGTCATTCGCTCAACAAATGCAAAAGGTCAGGTTGCAGTTTCCCGACGCTTATCTGATCTCGACAACAATATTGCGCCACTTACCCTGGTTAAAACGCACCACACTCAGCAGGCAGCGCATTGCGTGCCCCAGAAGAATCGCAACCCAGATATCAATGGGATCCAGGGTGCTCACCTGCCGCACCACAAAACAGATTCCCAGTGGCACGACTATCTGTGAAACGATCGAGATATAGAGTGGGCTTTTGGTATCACCTGTGCCCTGAAGTCCGCCGGTATAAGTGAGCGCCACGGCTATAAAGATTCCCGAAACGCTGAGCACCCTCAATAGCTGTGCGCCGATATCCACCACTGTCGGCTCATTCATGCCAAAGATCGCGAGCAGCTGTCGAGGCATGAAGAGAAAAAAGACACCAATAACGGCTGCTACAGTCAGGCCAAAGCGCGCAGCCACGTGCACCGCTTTGTCCGCCCTGTCGGGGTTTCCCGCGCCCAGGTTCTGGCCCGCTACCGCGGCCGCGGCACCCATCAGTCCGACAGACGTCCAGGTAATCAGCGAAAAAAGCTGAGAGTACGAAACCGCGAACGCTGCCTGCGCCGCCGCACTCTGAGCCAATGACCCAATGAACGCCAGCATCAATACTCCGCCCACATTCATTGCTATGCCCTGAATTCCAGTTGGCAGCCCAAACCTGAAGAGCGACCTGATGATCTCCCAATCCGGCTTGTAGCCCTTGCCACGTGGAAAACTCACCACCCAGCCGCCGGTCGAAAGCTTGTAGATCGCATACATCGCAAGGAGTCCCGACGCGATCACTGTGCCCGTTGCTGAACCCGCCGTACCGTACGCCGGGATTGGTCCCAGTCCGACTATGAAGACCACGTTGAACACCAGGTTCAGAACCGTTAGCGCTATTCCAAGTATCATCGGCGTGCGCGCATCCCCCGCCGAGCGCAGCGCTCCACCTAGCATGAAAAAGATCATCATGCCAACGCTGTATAAGAACATTATCCTGAGAAACGGCAGAGCTTCGGCCCTGACAGACGGCGCCGCATTCACGAGTTCCAGAAGCGTGGGCGTGAGTACGTATCCCACGGGGGCCATGATCAGTACCGAGATACCCACGGCAACCAAAAAGGCCTGATACACCGTGCGGTTGACCTTGTCTTCATCGCCTGCTCCCGCGAACCGCGCAACCAGTACGCTCATACCGGTAAAGAGCGACGTTATGAACACGATAACGATGATGAAGATCTGCCAGGCCACTCCAATCGCGGCATTGCCTGTGTAGCCCACCAAATGCCCTACAAGAATGTGATCAACTATACCCTGCAGCCCGCCCACAATGTTGGTGAGCATGGTTGGCCATGCGATCTTCCACACTGCAGAACGCAGCGGGCCCTCTACAATGGACCGGTCGTAGCGAGGTGTGCTTTTGGGCGGTACTGCGTCGGGGGCCGTCGCAGTTCCGACTGCGCCTGCTGCAGTTGAGGCTCTCGTCAATGGCTGCTATGTAATTGCTGAGCGCAGACTGCGCCCGCGGTTCAGTTGATGAAAAAGATACCGTGCGTCGGAACCATCGTACCAAAGCTGGGACAGACTGTGCCGGGATTCTCGCTGCCGCAAATTCACAGGGGCCGAGGAGACTCTCATTGCCGCGACCCGCCTGCGTGCGCAAGGTCAGCCATTAACCAGAGCCAGCGGCTCGAGGAATGGACCCAGACCTCCTTGTAGACATACATGTTCTGCTGAGGCCAGTACGGCAGATCTGTCATCCCTCGACTCTGCATCCCCACAGGCAGCGATCCAACAAAATCGCCCGATGATACGCTGTACTGCTGCGCCCAATCGTAGCCCTCACCGTACATCGTACTCTGCACAAAGGGGTTGCGCCCAACAATCCATTGCGCCTGTCGTTGAGCCAGATCAGCCGCGACACTATCACCCAGAAGCCTGGCTGCCGTAGCAAGCGCCTTGGCCTGCGAGAGAAGGATTCCAAAGTTCCCGCGCCGCGCATACCAGACCGGAAATGTCCGAAGGTACCAGTCCTCGCCCATCGGCATCCCGTTCAAAACCTGTTCCTTGTAAGCCTCACGTGTAGCCAGGTGCAACGCCCCTGAGTCCGGTACCTCACCCGTGTCTCCAGAGCGATAGACGTACGCCGGCAAAATACCGTATGGCTCAGTAGTCGTGGCCGTCTTCTTCTGATACTCAGCATAACGGCGGATTGCAGCCAACCACGACTCACGCTCCGGATGATCCCTCAAGGTCTCTACGAGTTGCGAGAGCGCCACAATAGGGGCCTGGTCGTTTCCGCGATGGAACTGGTGAAACAACGTATCGCGTTCTGGCGACGTATAGAAAAAGCCCGAAAGCGGGAACCTGCTCCCAACGGCCTGCTGCTGCTGCGACCGCGTGATAATCCTCGCCAGCTCCACGGCCTTGTCGCGGTACCTGGCTTCGCCCGTCGCACGGTACAACTCGATGGAAGCCGTAGCGCCAATGCTGGCGAGCTCCATTTGTGTGGCCGCAAACGCGGGCGTATGCCACGTCTCCGGCCCCTCGACTCCAACGATTGCATGCTCCCAATCTTCGCGCGCAGTCGCCAGGCTACGCGCGGCACGCTCAGGATCCCGCTCCTTAAGCACGCGCCAGGCAATGGCTTCGGCCGCTGCCGCTATGTAGTTGGCATTGGGATTGTCCTTCGCTTCCCGAAGACGGTCGTCAGCATCGCCAACAATATTATTGGTCCAGAGATTGTGGCTCGCAAAAGCCATCCGGTATCCGCCAGCGAACCGCACTCTGAGCACCCAGTCCAGACCCCAGTTGGCCTCTTCTATCAGACGGTCTACCAGGGCAGGGTCACCTCCCGACCGATCCAACCGCTCCGCGAGTGCAAACATTGTGTAGGTAGCTTCACCCGTGTTGATCACACCCTGGGAAAGATCACCAGCGTCGTGCCAGCCACCGCTCATAACGATCCTCTGGTCTCCGTGGGTAGCAAACCAGTCGAGGTGGTCTACACCGTGCGATCCGGGAACGTCATAGCCGCAGCGATTGCCGTAAAAGAAGTTGAGAGTCTTCCAGATCGTGCGCTCCCAGATCGTACCGCCAATACGGAAGGGTCGCGTATGAACGTCGCCAGCCCTCAGGACATAGGTTCCGGGCGTCTCCACTTCAGAAAAATCCAGAAGCTGGAATGCACCCAGTCTCGTGGCCTTACGCTCGATCGGCTTGCTGAGAACGACTGAGCCAAGAGCACGGTTGTCGACCCGTTCAACAGCAAAGGTCGTTGCTCCGAGGTCAGATGCTATTGCTGTTTTGCTACTCCCTGTCTGATAGCCGGTGTGGCTAAAGGCAATTCTCCCCGGAGCGACATTCCACCCCGTATGGTGGTCGGGATCAACCCGCTGAAGCTCCAATCGTCCTATTTCAAATCCGACAGTGTCACCCTTACTCGCCAGCATCTTGTTGACCCAGTATCCAATTTCAACTGAAGTCACCTTGTCTCGCGCAAGGGGGTCGATCTCCCACGTCACGTTCTGCCAACCGCTGGGATGCAGTGTCACGTAGTGAATGCCTTCGCGCCCATATCCGTCCGGCACCTTCTCAGCGCCGTCGTTGTGAAGAACGATCTGCAGCGGCAGCATGGGAAAGCCACGCACGTGTGGCCTGATCCACATGGAAAGGCGATTGTAGGAACTCCAGTCTTCTCCCTCAAACACACGCATGAGGTTGACCGACGAGAGTCTGTTCCGAGTAGGAGCGGGCTCAGTGGTGAACATTTTGACACCAACGCGGAGATACCGCATCCCCCCCAGCACAGCATCGTTGGGAAAGCTCAGTTCACCCGTTCCTGAAAAGCGCCAGTTCGCGGGATTCGACATGTCATCAAGAACGCGACTGGCATGCACCTTTTTGAGCGTGGCGGCATACTCAGCCGAGTTGACGTAGTCGATCGGCAGTAGCTGTCGAGGAGATTGCGCATGCACCAGCGAAGCCCCAAAGAGCACCGCAACAATCACGAGTTTCATTGGCGACCCGTCCGCACGGCTACCATGCGACGCAATGTCCCGTCTTCCAGATACTTCCTGAGGTGACGGCCGGGACATCCGGTATCTGCATAGTTGTAGTGGCCGCCGATACGATCCAGCGGAACGTCAAACCAGGTGACTGCCCACGCCATCAGGTCCGCAATCGATTCGATCTGTGCCTGTGTAGGCTCTTGCCGCTCGTAGTTTCCGATGATGCTTATGAGGAAATGCCCTGCAGGATCGTACGTCGTGTTGGTCTCTCCCATGTAGCGCCAATCACGGCCTTCATAAATGCGGCCCTCGAGGTCGATGAGATAGTGATAGGGCACATCCCACCAGTTACGGTCGCGCTCTCCCCAGGCCTGCAACCCCTGCAATTTCTGTCTAGGATCGTCCTCAGCTCTCAAGGGTTCGGCGCTTCCAACATGATGTAGCGTTACGTGCGTGATGCGATGCGGAATCCGCAACCTGTTGGACGCTCCTCCAGCTTGCGTAGAAGCTGCAATGGTCGACGGAAGCGAATTGAGAGTGCCGATTTCCAAAGCGACCAGACCTGCACCAAGTTCTCCCGGACCATAGATCGCGACGACTGCAACGTGAAAAGCGTTCCAGTTAAAGGCCGCTCCCTCGCGAACTGTCTGATCCTCACTGTTGGCGCCAGCCTTTAGTCTCAACCGAACGATGTCACCCGTTGAGTCCCGTTCTGTCGATACGATGGCGAGAGTCAGCCCGCGAAACACCAGCGAATCACCAGCCTTGAGGTTCCGCCGGTTGGCTTCAGCGGCATGGCCAACAGGAGGCTGGGTCTGCCACTCGGAATGTTGCACGATGCGCGGCAGAGGAGCAGGCGCGGTACTACGAGGAGAGCGCGCAAAGCAGGCCAGGGCCGAAGCGCTCAGTAGCAGGATCGCGGTGCGAGTCATGCTATAAAGTCCGGCATTGCGCGCTACTCGGCCACCCCACCGGTGGGGCCTATCGCACCCCGGAAAGGCGGTTGCGCTACAACCCTGCGACCGGCGACTATCCCCAGGCATGTACCCTCCCGCACCTCCTCAACAGCCACTTCTGAGCCGCGCGGAGCTCGACCGCTACTTGCGGAGGATCGACTACTCCGGAAAAGTCACTCCGACACTTGAAAGTCTCGTAGCTCTTCACCGTGCTCACCTCTATGCGGTTAGCTATGAGAACCTGGACATCCACCTCGGCCGTCGTCTTTCGCTCGATCCGCGGCACATTTTTGAAAAGATTGTAGACGAGCGCCGCGGCGGCTGGTGCTACGAGATGAACGGCATCTTTGGTCGTGTGCTCGACGCAATCGGTTTTAGCGTCACAAGAGTTTCGGGTGCCGTGGGCCGTGCAACGCGTGGAGAAGCGGCTGAGGGAAACCACCTTGTCCTGCTCGTTGATCTGGATGACAGCTGGATAGTTGACGTCGGCTTTGGAGACGGTTTTCTCGAGCCTCTCCCTCTGGCACCGGGAACGTACCGGCAGGGGTTTCTCGACTACTCGGTGGAACGAGATGGCGAGCGGTGGTCCGTAGGCATTCATGAGTTTGCCACGGTCAATGAATTCGACTTTACCACCGAAGCGCGAGAGATGAGTCACTTCCAGCACCAATGTGACGCGCTACAGAGTTCACCAGAATCCGGCTTTGTACAGAAGACAATCTGCGAGCGTTTTGTACCCGGCGGACTCATTTCACTACGCGGTGCGATGCTGACCGAGATCAGGGACGGCCGAGTTGAGAAGCGTATAATCGAGACCGCAAATGAGTACCGGGCGATACTCCATGACGGCTTTGATCTCGCTGTGCCAGATACTGCTGCCCTGTTTGACACAGTATGGCAGCGGCACCTGGAATGGCAGCGCGAGCAGGATGCAGCGTCAAATCAGGTCTGACGCCTGATAGCGACTGCCGGATCGATGCGGGATGCTCTCAGTGCCGGGAGCCAGCAGGCCGCGAGTCCTACAGCGATCATCAGCAGCCCAACGCCGCTCAGCGTCACGGGGTCGTTAGGCGCGACTCCGTAGAGCAATCCCTGCAACAATCTCGTGGCAAAAAGGGCTCCACCCACGCCAAGAACAAGCCCGATCAGGAGGAGAATGCCTCCCTCGGCCAGCACCATGCGCTGCACGCGTGAACTGTCGGCACCCAGGCTCATTCGGATGCCGATTTCATTTGTACGCGCGCTAACTGAGAAGGCGAGCACGCCGGCAATCCCTACAGCGGCAATCACCACTGCCAGAATCCCAAAAGAAGAAACCAAGGCTGCGTTGAGGCGACGAGGTGCGACGCTCTGATCGCGAATCTCATCCACTGTCAGGACGTCCTCAATCGCCTCGTCAGGCGTGATTCCCCTGATTACGCGCGTTGCCGCACCGGCAAGTGAGCGCGCGGTATTGCGCGCCTTGATCACCAACCCACCGGTAAACGTCATTTCCTGCGCGAATGGCTGAAACACTGCAGGAGGGGGAGGCACATCGAGCCCGGCGTCACGCGTGTCAGCCACGACGCCAACGACAGTGCGCCAATCGCCACTCACTCCAATAAAGCGCAGCACATCACCCGTCCAGGCAATTCGCTGGCCCACAGGATCACGCTCTCCAAAGAGATGCTTGGCAAGTGTCTGGTTGATGATCACAACAAGTGCAGATCCTCTGCGATCAGTGCTGTTGAATTCGCGGCCGCGAAGGAGTGGGATCCCCGAAGCTCTAAAGTACTCTGGACTTGCTGTGCGCCACTCGGCTCTGGGCATCGCTTCGCCGGCGGCGAGTGGCCTTCCTTCGGCTTTTACTTCAAGAAGGAAATCGGCTGATCTAAGCGGAACTGTGGAGCCCACTCCTACTTCGTCGACACCAGGGAGAGCAGCAAGCTCGTAGCGCATGCGCTCGTAGAGTTCTTTGGTGGCGCCGTCACCTCTGGAGTCCACATTGCTAACCGGTACTTGCATCGTCAGGACTTCGTTGGTGGTGAGTCCTGTCTGGACCTCTGAGAGCTCCAGCATCGTGCGCGTGAGGAGCCCTGCACCGGTAAGAAGCATTACCGACACTGCTATCTGGGCAACCACCAGACCGCGCTGAAGCCTCTGGCGCTTCATGTTGCTGCTCGAACGATTGGCCCCCGAAGCGATTAGCGAGCCCAGCTGTCCTTCTTTGGCGAGTTTGGGAACGAAGGCGAGGATCGCCGCAACAATGAGCGCCAGCAATAGTGCAAACCCCAGCACCATTCCATCCAGACTGATCTCGTTGGCGCGCGGAGAATAGCGCGCTGCAAATGACGTGAGCATGCGCACACCTGCCAGCGCGATCAGAAGGCCAACTATCGCGCCAGATACCGCCAGCACCAGGTTTTCTACGAGCAGGAGCTTCCTGAGCCGGGTGGTACCTGCGCCTAGTGCAGAGCGAACCACCAACTCGTGCTCGCGGCGCACTCCACGCATGAGCGTAAGATTGGCAACGTTGGCTGCTGAAATGATCAGAACGAATGCCGCAGCTCCCATGAGGAGCCACAGCGTGGTGCGCGCGCGTTCACCGAGGACTTCCTGGAAGGGCGTTACCGTCACACGGTGGTTAGAGCCCGAATCGTAGGCGTCAGGGTTATCGGCCTCGGCGCGCTCGCGAATGGCTGCAACCTCGCTGCGTGCCTGGTCGACGGTCACGCCCGGATTGAGGCGCGCGATCATTTCGGTCATGCGATGCGTGCGCCCGTGCACCATCATGGCGCTCGTGTGGTGTTCGCTTATCACCATGTTGAGGAGCGCGTCCATGGGGCGCGGGAAGTATGGCGCCGGCTGCACCACGCCGACGACCTCAACCGCGCGACCATCTACGCGAACAGTCTTGCCGATGATCGTGGGGTCTCCTCCAAAGCGGCTCATCCAGAATTCGTGCGTAAGCACCATCACCGGAGGAACGCTCGTGCCATCATCGCTGGCGTTGAGGAGCCGGCCCATCACCGGGGAGAGTCCCATTACATCGAAGTAGTTGCCGGTAACCAGGCCCACGTTGATGCGAACTGCGTCTTGCTCGCCCTGAAGCGTGTAGACCATTCCCGAATACTCGGCAATTCCACCAAGACTTTTGGAGCTGTTGCGAAAGTCCAGTATTTCGGGAACTGAAAAGTTGATGTTGTCGCCACCAGGACCGTCGATGGTGTGGCGCAGATAGACGAGCTTATCGCCGTCTTTATGTGGCAGAGGCTTCAGCAGCACGCCGCGAACGACGCTGAAGATTGCGGTATTGGCCCCAATGCCAAGTCCAAGTGTCAGTATGACGGCCAGCGCAAACCCCTTGGCGCGCGAGAGGCTTCGGATGGCGTAACGGAGGTCGTGCAGGCTCATTGTTCAGCTCGCTGCTTCGGTCGGTTAATAGTCATTTACCGCGTTCTTGCCGGGGCCTTTTCTTCTCGATATTCGAAGGGCCACAAAATGTGGTCCAAGAGCCGGTCCCACCATGGTGTCGAGTGAGGAACGGTGAAATCGACATTTGAGTTTTGGGCGGCTAGTGAGCTGCTGCTGCGACGCCTGTAGTGAACTGAAGTGGCGGCGGCTTGCGGTGCAGAGGTCAAAGTGGATCCGACAAGAAAAATTGTCAATCCGCGAAATCATTAAGGTGGCGCTGCCCCGCTGATGGCTGGGGTCCCCGATCCGACGCCGCCGCAAAAGGAGAGGCGGCGCTGACCTGCTGAGGGCCGGGTCACGGCCGACGCCGACGCAGAAAGGAAAGGCGGCGCTGGCCTGCTGAGGGCCGGGTCGCGGCCGACGCCGACGCAGAAAGGAAAGGCGGCGCTGGATCTGCTGACGGCTGGGTTCGATTCGACGCCGTCGGAGCCCGGAGATTTGCACCGCACCGTAGACCTCGGCTATTGCCTCCCTAAGAGGTGCACCCGCTCTTCTCGGGGCCTCGCAGCGCCGGAGCCCAGCAGCTGGTGGTCCGGGCCAGGGCTCAGACCTTAATGAGAGTCAAGTCAAAACCTCCTGCCGAGCGTCGAAGCGTTGAAAACGCCGGAGCGCCCCACTTCGCCATTCGCGGACTCATCGCTAAAATTGAATGCGTGCAAACGGAGTCTCCCCAGGACGTCGCTGCGCTTTTTCCCCCAGGTTTTATGTGGGGAGTTGCAACGTCGGCGTATCAGATCGAAGGTGCTACCGAAGCCGACGGAAGGGGACCATCAATCTGGGACACTTTCGCAGAGCAACCGGGTGCCATCGAGCGTGGTGAACACGCGCGGCACGCCTGTGACCACTACAACAGGCTCGATGAGGATCTCGACCTCATAAAGGGTCTTGGTGTAGACAGCTACCGCTTTTCGATTTCGTGGCCCCGCATACAACCTGCGGGCAGCGGAGTGATCAACAAGCCAGGGCTCGACTTTTATGATCGTCTAGTCGACGGGCTCCTGGAGCGTGGTCTGCGTCCCTTCCCAACGCTCTATCACTGGGATCTGCCGCAAGCGCTCGAAGACTCGGGCGGCTGGACCAACCGGGATACAGCGTCGCACTACGCAGATTATGCAGCTGCTGTAGTGAGCACGCTTGGCGACCGGGTCAAATCGTGGTCGCTTTTCAATGAGCCCTTCATTTTCTCTTCGCGCGGTTATCTCCTGGGGAGGTACGCACCGGGGCGACGGAGTCTCCGCGACTACTTAAAGACGGTCCATGTAATAAACGTGGCGCACGCCATGGGTTGGCGCGCAGCCAAGGCGGCGAGGTCAGAAGCCGAAGTAGGTTCGGTCTTTTCGCTGGCGCCGTGCGAGCCGGCTCTCGACAACGAAGCCGATCGCAGGGCCGCTGCCTACGCGGACACGCTCTTCAATCATCTCTTCCTCACGACGCTGGCTACGGGTCGCTACCCGCCGCTGTTTCTCGAAAGCATTCCGGTTCAGGCTCTCGGAATGCATTCGGACGACGAAGAGCTCTTACGCACGCCGCTGGAGTTCATTGGTGTCAATTGCTACTATCGGCTTGTAGTCAGTGCTGGTGGCGATGAGCGGCCAGACCTGCCCTATTTTCTTTTCGACATCACGTCGGACCAGCGTTCCACTGGTGGCCATGCGGACTTTACGACGCCACCGTCCAAGGGGATCAAGTTTGCCAGCGCTTTTGGCCGAAACGAAGGCAAGCGGACCGAAATGGGTTGGGAAATCTGGCCGCAGGCGTTGAGAGATATTCTCCTGTCTCTGACGCGTGACTATCCCGGTGTGCCTATAGAGGTCTGCGAGAGCGGCTGTGCGTTTGCAGACGCCGAGGGGCCCAATGGTCTGGTAGAAGACGAAGCGCGGATACTCTATCATCGAGCGCACATAAGAGCTGTTGCAGAAGCAATTGCCGCAGGAGCGCCGGTGAGGAGTTACCATGCCTGGTCGCTTTATGACAACTTTGAGTGGGCCTCGGGCTACCGCCCGCGTTTCGGCCTGGTGCACGTCGACTTCATATCGCAGCAACGCACGCCAAAGGCGTCGGCGCACTGGTTCCGAAAGGTCTGCGAATCTGCGCGCTTGAGGAACACCAAAGGCGCTGTGCAGGCAAAATCCAACGGCAATGGTCACCCGATCAGCGTAGCTGGCAACGGTAACGGCAGCGGCAGCTGATGATCGTTCATCTGGTTGACGGAACGTACGAGCTGTTCCGTCACTTCTACGGCCTGCGCCGATCCGGCAGGCCAGACAACCCACTTGGCGCCGTCGGCGGTGTGTTGCACACCATCGCCCAGATGATCGAAGGTGGGGCGACCCACATAGGCGTTGCCACAGACCACGTAATAGAATCCTTCAGAAACGAACTCTGGCCGGGCTATAAGACCGGCGATGGAATCGAACCCGCGCTCAAGGCGCAGTTCCATCCACTCGAAGAAGCACTGGTCGCGATGGGTGTAGCGGTGTGGCCAATGGTAGAGCTGGAAGCTGACGACGCTCTGGCCACGGCTGCTGCAATCTCAAGTCGACATGACAAGGTGCAGCGCGTTTCCATTTGGACGCCAGACAAGGACCTGGCGCAATGCGTAGTTGGGGAGCGCGTGGTGCAGGTAGACAGACGCAGCAACACGATCCGCGATGCAGCGGGTGTACGCGCCAAATTTGGCGTGGTGCCTCAGTACATCCCGGACTATCTGGCGTTGGTGGGCGATAGCGCCGATGGCTATCCCGGCATTCCGGGTCTCGGCGCCAAGACCGCGGCGCGTCTCATTAACGCGCACGGTCC
This sequence comes from uncultured Gemmatimonadaceae bacterium, assembly GCA_964649855.1. Taxonomy (GTDB): domain Bacteria; phylum Gemmatimonadota; class Gemmatimonadetes; order Gemmatimonadales; family Gemmatimonadaceae; genus CAZYTS01. Next base: position 5,776 of record CAZYTS010000068.1, on the reverse strand, counting down.
CATCGAGTCGTTCCCCGATTCGGTGCTTGGAGACAACAAAGATATCGCTCTCCTTTTTAAGACTCTGGCAACCCTGCGCACTGACGCCGACCTGTTCCAGGATCCTGACGAACTCCAATGGCGTGGGGCACGGCCCGAGCTGGAGGCCATTGGTACGGCGATGCAGGATGATCGTATCATCAGGCGGACGAGAGAACTGGAGGCTCGCCTCCGTGAATGATCAGGATGCCCTTAAGGGAAAGTTTCCCATCGATCCGCCGATCCCGCCGATGCTGGCAAAGCTTTCTGAGGAAATCCCACCCGAGGGCAACTTTCTCTACGAGCCAAAGTGGGATGGTTTTCGCAGCATCGTCTTTAAAGGCGCAAGTAACGTCTACATCCAGAGTCGCGACCTGCGCCCATTTGACCGATACTTTCCCGACCTGCACGACGTATTTGAGTCGATGCTGCCGCCGTCGTGCATTCTGGATGGTGAGATAGTTATCACCACTGATCACGGTTTGGATTTCGACGCTCTTCAGTTGCGCCTGCATCCCGCCGCATCGCGCGTGGCCAAACTTGCTGCAGCAATGCCAGCGTCGTTTGTAGCATTTGATCTTCTGGCGGAGAAGGGGCGCAGCCTGATGTCAGAGTCTCAGGAAGAGCGGCGCGAGCGCCTCGAAAAGCTTCTTCAATCAGCGGCTCCTCCGCTGCACCTGACTCCCGCGACGCGCGAGCGCGACACGGCTGCGCGCTGGCTCGAGGAGTTCGAAGGCGCGGGACTCGATGGCGTGATTGCCAAGCCACTGGAGCTCGCTTATCAGCCTGGCAAGCGCGCCATGTTCAAGATCAAGCACGCCCGCACAGCAGAGTGCGTGGTCGCCGGTTTCCGCTGGTACAAGAAGGAGACAGACGCCGTTGGCTCGCTCCTGCTTGGTCTCTATGACGACAAGGGCACGCTACATCACGTGGGCGTTACGTCATCGTTTACGCTGGAAAAGCGACGCCAGCTTGTGGCTGAACTAGCGCCCCTCCGAAATGACGCACTGAGGAATCACCCCTGGGCGGAATGGGCAGAACCGCTCGAGCACTTTGGCAAGCGCATGCCGGGAGGCCAAAGTCGGTGGAGCGCGGGGAAAGATCTTTCATGGGAGCCACTAAAGATCGAGAGAGTCTGCGAGGTAAAGTACGACCACCTTCAAGGCGACCGGTTCAGGCATGCTGCTACTTTCTTGCGGTGGCGGCCCGACAAACAACCGCGTGACTGTCGCTACGATCAGCTCGAAGTGACTCCCCCCTACCAGCTCGCCAAGGTCTTCTCGTCGGGATCCAGCGGTTCCTGAAGGGGACGCAGCTCAGGCGGAACATGCTGGAGGTTGACTCTGATGCGTGTCCAGGTGGTGTACCTGCCGCGCATCGCATCAACCAGAACGTCCTCCGGTTTCAGATACTCTACAACTTCGGGATGGCGGGTCTTCCATCGCTCCAGACCGGCCAGAGCGTCTTCTTTGGCCTTTGCTCTGCCGATTTCTATCAGCGGAAACCTTGAGGTGCGCCGCCTGGATGGCTGAACTCGTGGCGGCTCTCCACGCTGCTTTTGGTAATGCGGGGGCCACGGAGCGTCTGCCATCCCCTCTGCTTTCTGCCTGGCGGCCAGTTCCAGCAATAAGACCAGTGAACCGGGAGTCTCGTCGATCCCTTGATGGCGATCCCCAAACTCTGCAAAGCGACCGGGCATTGATCCCATTGTAAAGTCGGCCGGGTTACAGTGTGGAACCTCATCCCAGTTCAAAGGCGCAGAGACGCGAGCATCGGGCGTTGGTCGCACAGAGTAGGCCGAAGCAACGGTTCGGTCTTTTGCATTCTGGTTGTAGTCCACGAATACGCCGTGTCGTTCCTCCTTCCACCACTTGCTCGTGGCCAGGTCAGGAGCGCGTCGCTCTACCTCACGTGCAAGCGCCAGTGCAGCGCTCCGCACGTCATCAAAACCCCAATGGCGCTCGATACGTACGATGATGTGCATTCCCCGCGACCCCGACGTCTTGGGCCAGCCCCTGAGTCCAAAATCGCGCAGCGTCTCGTTGACCACTCCGGCCACCTTGCGAACCTGCTCCCACTCGACACCGCGCACGGGATCGAGATCGACTCGCAATTCATCGGGATGGTCGAGGTCGTCGGCGCGAACAGGATGTGGATGCAGCTCCAGGCATGCGAGATTTGCCAGCCACGCGAGGCATGCAGCGCTCTCGGGAACCAGCTCGTCCGCGCTACGCCCGGACGGAAACCTGAGCGTGACAACACGGAGCCAGTCAGGACGCGACTGAGGTGCGCGCTTCTGGTAGAAGTGTTCACCCTCGATGCCATTTGGATAGCGCACGAGCATGTTAGGCCTTCCGCCCGCTCCCCGAAGAGCCCCTTCAGCAACGGCGACGAAGTATCTGGCAAGGTCGAGTTTGGTATGCCCCGCCGCCGGAAACAGCACCTTGCCGGGGTTTGAGATGCGAACCTCCCTCCCGTCGACAATCAACGTCTCGTGTGCGCTACGCCTTTCCGGCAACGGAATCGGGGTTGGAGCGTTCCGCCTGTGAGGCCCGCTCCAGTAGAAGCAGGCGTTCGCGCTCGTTGCGCGTGAGCTCGGCGGCCTTGAGAAACTCGGCTCGGGCCTCGTCTTGTCTGCCAACTTTAGAGAGAAGATCGCCGCGCACTGCTGGCAGGAGATGGTAGCCTTTGAGAGCTGGTGCGTCCCTCAGCTCATCGACCAGTTCCAGCGCGGGGATCGGTCCATATGCCATCGACACCGCAACGGCCCGGTTCAGTTCGACAATGGGAGAAGGCCTTATCGTCAGCAGAGCATCATATAGAAAGACAATGCGGATCCAGTCCGTTTCGGACGCGATCCGGGCTCTCGCGTGACACGCAGCAATGGCGGCTTGAATCGTATAGTTGCCGGGTATTGGAGCGAGTTGCTCAGCGATCGCGAGCGCGGCAAGCCCACGATTTATCAGCAGTTGATCCCACTTGGCGCGGTCCTGGTCCAGAAGCAACACGGGTTCGCCTTTTGGGCCGACTCTGGCTCGTGTTCTCGAAGCCTGGATTTCCATGAGAGCAACCAGACCGTGCACTTCGGCCTCGTGTGGTGCGAGAGTGGCAAGAATGCGTCCCAGCCTCAGTGCGTCTTCGCACAGTGCAGGACGAAGCCAATCGTCACCAGCTGTCGCCGAATAGCCTTCATTAAAGACCAGGTAGATGACTTCAAGTACCGAGGCCAAACGCTCGGCGAGTTCGTCACCCCGGGGCGTCTCAAACGGAACTTTGGAATCGGTGAGCGTGCGCTTTGCACGTACTATACGCTGTGCAATTGTAGGTTCTGTGGAGAGAAAGGCGCGCGCTATTTCCTGCGTAGTAAGTCCGCCAAGCAGTCTCAGCGTGAGCGCCACCCGCGCATCGGTCGAGAGAACGGGATGGCAGGTCATGAAGATGAGACGCAATATGTCGTCGCCAAAGTCTTCATCGGCTGCAGCTTCGACCGCGGCAGCGGTGATCTCCTGCTGAGCTTCCATTTCGTGGCCGATGAGCTCGTGTTTACGCTCGGCCATGCTCGTGTGCCGGAGTGCATCTATCGCACGTCGCCTAGCGGCAGACATGAGCCACGCCCCTGGCTTGTCGGGCACGCCACTCTTAGGCCACTGATCGAGCGCGGATACGACCGCGTCCTGCGCCAGGTCTTCGGCCATTCCGACGTCGCCAACGAGCCGCGTGAGTGAGGCAACGATCTTTGCCGCTTCCATGCGCCAGACGGCCTCCACCACAGCCGGTACTCCCCTGTTACTACTCGCCGATTCGGGATGGGTCATGAGTTTGTCGATTTCACGAATCCTGGTTCGACGCACGGGTGTAGGCGAAGAGACAAATAGTCACTTCCGACAAAACGCTTAACTGGAGAGAGACAATGCGGTTCATGATCATTCTGAAATCAGATGCCAAGACCGAAGCTGGCGCCACGCCGAACGAGCAGGTGTTTACGGACATGCACGCGTACAACCAGGAGCTCATCAATGCCGGAGCCATGCTGGCCGGTGAAGGGTTGCACCCGAGTTCAAAGGGGGCGCGCGTGCGTTTCTCCGGCAAGGATCGCACAGTCATAGACGGCCCATTTGCCGAGGCCAAAGAACTCGTTGCAGGCTTCTGGATCATTCAGGCCAAATCACGCGAAGAAGCAATCGAGTGGGTAAAAAAGATCCCGAATACCGAAGGTGGGGACTTTGAAGTTGAAGTCCGCCAGGTGTTCGAGTCTACTGATTTTGAACTCAGCCCTGAGCTAATCGAGGCGTTTAACGACCAGACGGCTCAGGTCAACGCTGCGGCTGCCAAAAGCAAGTAGCGTGTTTGAACGATCCGAGCAACGCGGCGGGGGGTTGAGGTATGGCTTAGGCCACGCCTCACGCCGCGGGTTGCTCGGATCTTTTGACTGCTTCCTGCACGCCTGCTATGTGCGCCTTCATGCGCTCCACCGCAAGGGCCTCGTCGTGCTGAACAATTGCGTCGAGGATCCCCTGGTGCTCCTCATGGTAGTGCTCGTGAGACGCAATGCTGATGATCGGACGTTGTTCGTCTGAGAAGAGCTCAACGAGCACATCAACAAGCTGTGCAAGGACGAGGTTGCCAGAAGCAATCGCGATTTGACGATGGAACGCCAGGTTCGTGAAGTGCTGGATGTTGTCGTCGTGCGGGCTCTCGGCCGCCGTCGCAAGAATGCGGTTGAGTTCTTCAATGTGCTCTGGCGCGGCATTGCGTGAAGCATCGCGTACGCACTGCAACTCCAGCAGCATGCGAGCATTCAGCAGGTCGAGCAGAAGTTTCTTGGTGACGGTGCCCGAAAAGTCCGGGGTGGCAACCAGAAGGACTTCTTCACTCCGCGTGACGTAGACGCCGGATCCATGGCGGATCTGAACGAACCCCATGGTCTCGAGCTTCTTGAGGGCTTCACGGATGGTGGGGTGGCCGACGCCAAAACGACGCGCCATCTCCATGATCGCTGGCAGCCGATCTCCTTGCTGGAATTTCCCCTCCCGTATCATCGCTTTGATTCGACTGGCCAGGCGGTCAGCCATGCCCTGTTTGGGAACTGGACCGAAGTAGCTCATCTTGACACAGACGTTGGCTCCCGCGAGGTGAAGCTGGGGGAGCAGAGGGGGGAAGAGGAGAGAGCAGGGACCCGAGCAGCGTCCCTGCGAGGGGGGAACTCCGTGTTTTCGCGCTGCATAAACATACGTGTGAAGTGGTAATCCTTGCACTCCCTATGGGAGGTAAAGCTTGCCGCGCCTACTCGGGGAATCCCCTACAGCGAGTTCTGTGGGGTGAGTCAGGTCCGGCCTTGCACGCCACCCCAGATTCGTCACGGCAAGAGCTACGCCAAGCAGCCTCTTGGATCAGTCCGGGACGCCATCAAAGAAGTCCACCACACCCGTCTCAAGAGAGTACTCCGCACCCACTACCAGTAATCGGTTGTTTCGTATGAGTTGCTCGAGCACCGGGGAGCCACTCCTCAGGTGGCTTGCCGACGCCAGGATGTTTGCGCGAACTGCCTGCCTTACGAGAGCCTCGTGGTTGTGCCTGAGTTCGGTTTTTAGAAGCGGAGCCACCGACGGCCGGACGCGGTCAACGATGGATTGCAGGTTTCTGGACTGCTCGCTCGAAGGCCGTGCCAGCTCTTCGATCGTCGCCAGAATGGCACCACAGTTCTGGTGCCCCATCACCACTACCACACGGGTCCCACCCCCAGCGGCACGATCACGTT
>CAZYTS010000067.1:0-17657 GCA_964649855.1 uncultured Gemmatimonadaceae bacterium | reverse complement strand
AGCCGCAGTGCTCGGCGGCTTGAGCCTCACTCGAACGAGGCCGTACCTGCTACACACCTCGTGGTGATTGCATCCTCTACCGGGGGACCGCGGGCGCTGGCGGAGTTGATACCGAGACTGGAACTCGGAGCGGGTGTTGCGGTCGTGATTGTGCAGCACATGCCAGAGAGTTTTACAGCTAGTCTGGCACGCAGGTTACAGGAACTGGGACCGCGGCCGGTTTACGAGACTACGGGCGATGCTCTCCTGGCTTCTGGCTTTGTTTATGTAGCGCGAGGGGGCTCCCATACGAAGATTCTGCGCGACCGCGAAGGAGTGCCGCGCTTTGCGCTCGAAGACTCGGCGCCGGTTCACTCGGTGCGACCGGCTGCCGACCCTCTCTTTGAAAGCGCCGTCAGGGAGTTTGGGGCGGAAGTAACTGCCGTTGTGCTCACCGGGATGGGTAGGGATGGCGCAACAGGGTGCCGCACGGTGCGTCGCGCCGGGGGAAGAGTGGTCGTACAGGAACCCTCCAGCTGCGTGGTCGCCGGGATGGGACAATCAGTCCTTGCCGTAGCGGGCGCCGATGCTGTGGTCACTCTGGCCGACATGCCTCGAGTATTGCACCGGCTCTCCGGGTCACAGTCACTGTGATGGAGCTTTCCAGGGCGTGCACGGTGCGTGACCCCGCACCATGCACAGGTGTCCTTGAAGTGAAGAGATCACGCGAACTACAATGACTTCTCCATCAGCGGCAACACCTAACGACACTGCAGCGATTGTCCGGTTTCGCGATCGCGTGCGCGGACGTACGGGTACAGCCGAGCTTTTTGTATTCAGGCTTGGCGACGAGCGGTTTGCACTAGACCTCAAGGCGGTGGAAGAAGTTTTGGAGGACGCGCAGATAACCAGGCTTCCAGACGCACCTCGTTCAGTAGCCGGTGTAATCCGACACGCTGGAGGAATGCTCGTGGTCGTGCGGGCGGACGCTCTCCTGGGAGTCGATGCCTCGCGTTCTCAGACAGTACTGGTGTTGCGTCGCGGCGAGGACCGGCTTGGGCTGCTGGTCGAGGACGTTGAGGACGTTGAGACTGTTGATCTGATGTCGCTGCGCAATCCGCCTTACGAGACCGACGATCTCCTGCTTGCTGTACTTTGGGCTGACGGACAGCTCACCTCTGTGCTAGATGCCCGAGCAATGGCAACCGCGGGCGCATCGTTGCTGCAGCGGGGTGCGTCGTGACGCATGTTGCCGAGGCAACGCGGCTCGTAACCTTCCGCATAGGTGGTGGGTTGTTTGCTGTAGACGTCACCCAGGTCGAACGTGTGGTGCGGTATGAGTCGCCGCGCAGCGTTCCACGACTCCCCGAGTGGATCGAGGGGCTCATGGAATACGATGGACGAGTGATGCCGGTTGTGGACCTGCGCCGAAGGTTGGAACAATCATCGCTCGAAGACATCGGACCGCAGACGCGTCTCCTGCTTTTGGATGTTGGTGGGAAAGGAGACTGGTGCGGTATGGTGGTGGACCAGGTGCTCGACGTTCGCGCGTTTGGCGTCGAGTCGATGGCTCCGCCACCTGAGCTCGTTCGCGGTCTGGCTGGACGCGTTTATACCGGTACGGTCAAGCGCGACGGAGATCTGGTAGTAGTGCTCGATCTCAAACGCCTCTTTTCAGAGGCAGAGCGGCGCAAACTTAGCCAGGCGGAGAAAGCAGCGGTAAATGCCTGACGCGGTCACTCCCGGGTTCCAGGACGAGTTCGCCGAACTACAGAAAGCTCTAACGCAGCCCGACGCCGCAGCTCGGCGCGACGAACTCAAGGCAAAGATCATCACTCTCTTCCGGGCTATTGACCGGGAGATGACCGAACTGGCCGAGCTCAAGGAGCGAGTAAAGACACTGGTGCAGTCGTGGAAGGGCCTGGACACAGCCGGGCGTCCTACGCCCGATGCTCCGCTTCCCGCTGTACCGTCGCGCGCAGATCACCTGAACGCATCCACATTCATAGAAAAGGGATGGAGTCTCATGTCCCTGGGTGATCACGCTGGGGCCGAGGCTGCCCTCGGCAAGGCTCTGGAGCTTGCACCTAACGATTCGCAGGCGATATCGCTCCTTGGCTGGTCGCTTATGCTCCAGGAGAAGTATGACGATGCGCTGCTCAATTTTCAGCGCGTCCTGATGAAGGAGCCCCAGAACTCGCTCGCACGAATAAACGTTGGTTACATCTGCCTCAAGAAGAAGATCTTTGGGGAGGCTATTGAGCACCTGTCCAAGGCGATCCGTCTGGACAACGACCGCAAGGCGACGCTTTACGCGCACTATTACCTCGGGTTGTTGTACCTGGAACGTGAGATGTACGAAGATGCGCAGAATTTTCTGAGAAAGAGCATCAAGCTCGGACCGAACCTGATCGAAGCTCATTTCGAGCTCGGCCGCGCGCTCTGGTTTGGCGGGGACCAGGAAGGTGCTCGAGAGGCTTGGCGGGAGGGTGCTGCAGCGAACAAGTTCAATCCATGGGCAAAGCGCTGCGCGGAGTTGCTGGATCGAGTCGACGCCGGTGGAGAGCCCCGGCGCTCGTCCTGACGAGCGCGCTGGTCTTTGGGCTGGTTGCGCCGGCCTCGTGGGCTCAGCCGACACCACATAAACTCTCAGCTGGCAGGTTCACGGTCCTCGCCTATGACAGTGACAGCCTACTCGCTGCGTCACTTCTCGCGGCTGCGCAGCAGTTTGACACCTTTCCCGGTTTGCCGCGCCCGAGGGAGAGTGTGCTTATCACTGTAGCTCCTGATAGAGAGACGTTTCGTCACTGGATCGGACCAAACGCTCCGGAGTGGGGCTCGGCAGTGGCTTTTCCCGCGGAGCGGCGGATAGTGATGCAGGGACGCACCGCTTCTTCCGATGCTGGCGACCCCATTCGTGTCCTACGTCACGAATTGGCGCATCTGGCGCTATTTGAGACAATGGGCAACATGCCGCCGCGCTGGTTCGACGAGGGGTATGCCGCGTTCGCGGCGAGGGAATGGGATCGCGAGGCTGTGATTGCGGCAAACGTCGGCTTGGCACTCGGTGGTTTTCGAACGCTGGCGGCTCTGGACAGTGGTTTTTACGGTGGCTCGCGCAGGGCAGAGGCGAGCTATGCTCTTGCCTACCGGGCAGTTGCGGAACTTGCATCGATCGACCGAGAGCGTGGGCTTGCGCTGCTGTTTGAGTACTGGAAGGCAGAGGGCTCGCTTGATATTGCGATTCGGCAAGCCTATGGGCTCACGTACGCCGGTTTCGAGAAGCGTTGGGTTGACCACACACGCAGGCGCTACGGTGCACTAGCGCTCTTCACCGATATGACTCTTGGCGCGGCCGCTCTGATCGTGCTGGTGGCTCCGCTGTACATTTTGCGTCGTCGGCGAGACAGGGAGCGATTGGCGCGCATGCGGGCGGCGGACCTGGAGGCGGAGCGGCGCGAGCGTGAACTGGCGATCGAGGCTTTGCTTGCCGGAGTGGATGGGGAGCCACCTGAGGGGCGGCTTCAATGAAATCTTCATCGTAACTTCATGAAAATCACATGCTTGACACCCGGTTACGGTGCGCCGTAGAATACCTTTCGCTATGGCTGAGCACAGCGAAACGCCGCGATCGCGGCCGCTTTTATTTTGGGGGTTGGCGCTCCTGACGATTGTCCTGGGATTCGCCGATTTGTGGCGGGGTGGCATTACCCTTGCGCCCATTCTCCTCGTAATCGGGTATTGTGTGTTGATCCCGCTTGCGATTCTTAGAAGGTAGCAGGATTGCAGTAACCCGGCTCGCGCGCCGGGCAGCTTTTTCCGTTTAGTCCGGCCACGCGGATAAGCGCGGGCGAATAGCTCAGTTGGTTAGAGCGCCTGCCTTACACGCAGGAAGTCGGGGGTTCGAGTCCCTCTTCGCCCATGCAGTCAACCCTGGACCCTGGCGCCGCAGGGTGGGGTAGCAAGGATAACCCTTTGGAGGTCACGAAAGTGAAGGCACGGAAGCACTTTGCGCGCTCGGTACCGGCTCTCTTATTTGGGCTTGCTTCGTTGAGCTCTACTGGAGAACTGGGAGCGCAGGCACAGCAGACCATTAGCCGCGGTCAGACCGCTGGACCAAGGTTCATGGTTCCAGTGTTCCGCAGCAACGAGCGCAATCTCGGCTGGCAGTTTGCTGACGAACTACGTGAGCGCATGATGGGTGACTTCATGGGGAGGACGTTGTGGATCATCGTAAAGAGCGACATCGAAACGGCCCTCGAGCAGTCAGGTTATTCCAAGACGGAGCCTGTCAACTCGAATGACGCGCGGCAATTGGCCAACATCGTTCGCGCTGTCGAGTACATGGAGGGCGCGATTAACAAGACGGACGCCGGGTTCGAATTCACCGGCGCGATCATGCTTGTGCGTGGCGAAGGGATGGTGCAGCCCCTTCCAAAAGTCGCCGCTGCAAAAATGGGCGACGTGGCAAAGGGAGTCTCGAAGGCGATAGAAGAGGCCCGCAAGCCAATTCAGGAAGTCAACAGCTGCGTCCTCAAATGGCGCCAGAACCAGTACGATGGTGCCATCTCCGACGCTAACAAGGGACTGCGTGACTACCCGAGTTCTGTAATGGCTCGCGTCTGTCTCCTCGAAGTGGCAAACTCGCAGAAGTGGGGAGCTGACTCCATCATAAAGATTGGAGAACAGATCACCGCAGTACATCCCGACAACAGACGCGCGCTTGCGCTACTCGCAGACGCTTATGGCGAGAAGAAGCTGAATGACAAGTATGTCTCGACCCTGACGCGGCTCCTGGCTGCTGATCCTACCAACACACGACTGGTTGAACGCGTCGTCGAGGCGATTGCTGCCACCGGTCAGTTTGATGTGGCCAAGCCAATCATCGAAGAAGCCGTTAAGCAGAATCCTGGTGATCCCGCGCTGATCAGGATGCAGTACCGCATCTACATCGCGGACAAGGATTACGCCGGTGCGACTGCGATCGGTGAGACCATGATCCAGAACGACACTGCCGCGGCGGACACGAGCTTCTTTACCCGACAGGTAGGCGCGTACGTCTTTGCGGGTGACAGTGCAAAAGCGCTCGAGACCGCGTCCAGGGGTGCGGCCAAGTTCTCCAACAACATCGGTCTCTGGAGGCTCGTTGCGCAGCTCGCGCGGCAAACCGGCCAGATGCCGGTAGCGGCAAACGCCATCGAAAAGATCCAGGCGCTGGATCCCAACTCGCCAGGTATCAACCTCGAAAAGGCGGTCGTGCTGAACGCCCAGAATCAGGATGACCAGGCGATCGAAGCACTGCGTGCGGCATTGGCCGCCGGCGACGACAAGGCGCAGGTGGCCGGTGTTGCCAACGCAGTCGCGAACAAGCTGTTCACGAATTACCGCGAGTCAAAGGATAAGGCAGTAGCTCTCAAGGGCCTCGAAGTCCTTCAGTTTGCTGAATCAGCGCAGCCGACGCCCACGACGTTCTTCCTCAAGGGCGCCCTGAGCTTGCAGCTAGCTGTCGCCGCTCTGCAGGAGGCGCAGCCCGCCAAGAGCTGTGAACTGAGCCGCGAGTCAAAGGATTACTTTGTTGAAGCAGAGATCAACATTCCCAAGGGCGGTGCGCAGTTCGGTCCGCAAATCCAACAACTGATGGCGACCGTTCAGCAGTATTCGGCCTACCCTGACCAGTTTATCAAGGCATACTGCAAGTAGATTCAGAGCGGTAAACGTGTTTTGTTGCGAGGGCTCGATCTCACGGCGAGATCGAGCCCTCGTTGCTTTTTCGTTCCTGTAGGTGGGTTGGATTAGTGCGCGAGAGCAAGTGTACGCAATGTGCATAACTGCAGTAACCACAAGCACTTGACGCTTCCTGCACAGAGTACTTAGAATGAGCGCTCACAGTACCGGCGGTATGCCTTGGGAAAGCGCCTACCATGCGCCGGTTCTACCGCGCGAGGTTTTGGACCTTTTGGGCACTGCCCGACACGTCTTTGATGGCACTCTGGGCGGCGGCGGTCACGCTGCCGCATTACTCGAACGCGGTGTTCGAGTAACTGCTGTCGATCGGGATCCGAGAGCCATAGCAAGCGCCTCCGATCGGCTGCGCGCGTTCATTGAGCAAGGCTCGCTCCGCGTTTTCGAGGGCAATTTTGCAGATGTGGGCGAAATGGACCAGCTGCACCAGGAGGAGTTTGACGGTGTGCTTCTGGACCTCGGCGTCTCGTCGCACCAGTTCGACGATGAGGAGCGCGGCTTCACATTCAGGAGGGGCGCTCCACTCGATATGCGCATGGGTAGTGACGCATCCGATACGGCGGCTGATCTCCTGAACCAGGCACCTCAGGAGCAGCTGGTGCGCATCCTTAAGGAGTATGCTGATGAACCGCGGGCACAGCGCATGGCCGGAGAGATCGTCCGAAGAAGACGCAATGCGCCATTTGTCATCTCAGACGATCTGGTGGGGGTGATCAGGGCAGTGCTGGGATCGTCTGCGGGTCCATCAGATTTCGCTCGAATTTTTCAGGCGTTCCGAATAGAGGTGAACAATGAGGTCCCGGGCCTCGAGAGGGCACTCCCAGCGTTGAGAGACATGCTGAGCGCCAACGGCGTAATCGTGGCAATCGCTTATCACTCGGGAGAAGATCGGGCTGTTAAGCGGGCCTTCATGGAGTGGAGCCGATCTTGTATCTGTCCGCCAAAGCAACCTGTATGTACGTGCCGCGGTCGTGCACTTGGCACGACAATTACGCGTAAACCTGTGCTGGCGTCGGCTGAAGAAGTGGCGTCCAACCCGCGCGCTCGTAGTGCGCGACTGAGAGCATGGCGAAAGGCCGCGTAGCCCGTCGTGGCGCCGGTGGAGGGCGCGGGAGGGTCCAGGTGGCCCTCGGTCTTCTGGCATTCCTTCTGGTGGCCAGCGGTGTGATTGCGCGCCGTGCCGCGGGTGCCGCCAAGGCACGTCAGCTTCTTGAACTCGATCGCACTCGTTCCAGCCTTGAGTCCGAGCGAATAAAACTTGTCAACGACATCAGGAATGCCACGAGCTTTAGTCGCATAGCTCCTCTTGTCTCGAGGCGGCTTGGCCTTCGCACACCGGCTGATAGCCAGATCATCAGGCTACCAAGACCGGTAACGCGTGGGAGTGAAGGGGAGGGGCAAACGCCATGATGCCGCAATCCCGCTTTCGGATTGTGCACGCGGTGTTGGTGCTCTTTGCCCTCGCAATCGTAGCCAAGGCTGCTCACGTACAGATATGGGAGCACGATCGCTGGGTAGCGCGTGCCGAGCGCCAGCAGCTCGATGTAACTACACTGCCTGCCCCACGCGGCGACATTCAGGATGCGACAGGCCTATCTGTGGCGCACAGCCGAGAACTTGTTCGTCTGAGTGTGGCACCGCCGGAAGTCAGCGATCTCAGAAAACTGTACAAGACAATGGTGTCGGCTGGGATTCCAGCTTCCGAAGCTCGGCGTGCAACGCGGGATCGCAAGCGCAAGTGGATCGAAGTGCGAGGGCGATACTCGCCCTCCAGCGTTGCTCCACTTACTCGGGTCAACGGCGTTCACATGGCTGACGTTGGAGATCGGGTCTACGTACAGTCGGACGGTCTGCGTCGGCTCGTTGGCGCCGTAGCGAGAAACGGGCATGGCCTTTCGGGTCTGGAGCTGCAGCTGGACTCACTGTTGCAAGGTCGCGATGGCCGAGCGCGAACACTGCGTGGCAAGGGTGGGGCGCGATTCGAGTCGCCGGACATGAGCAAGGATCTCCCGCGCCGTGGTCACACGATTCGGCTGACAATAAACCAGGTGTTGCAGGACATCTGTGACCAGTCGTTGGCCGATGCTATTCGCCGTCTCGCCGCCGACGGTGGCGACGTGGTGGTCATGGATCCGCGCACGGGTGCCGTGAGGTGCATGGCATCTCGACGCCCGGGCCGCGGGCGCGCCGTAAGTGCGCTGATCGAGCCCTTCGAGCCGGGGTCAACGCTTAAACCATTCTATGCAGCTCTGCTGCTGGAGCGGGGGCTCGCCGAACCCGACGAGGAGATCGAAACCTTCAACGGGCGCTGGGAGATCAACGGTCGCGTTATCAACGACGTGCATCGTGAAGCGAGAATGACTCTGGCCAACGTGATTCGCTTTTCGAGCAACGTTGGAATTGCGCGTTTTTCCGAACGTTTGAGCGACGCGGACATGTACCAGTTGCTGCGTGACATTGGGTTTGGCACTCCTACCGGAGTTCCGTACCCCTCCGAGGCGTCGGGAACGCTGCGTCACCCGCGCTACTGGTCAAAGCAGTCGCACGCCTCACACGCGATTGGCTACGAACTCACGGTTACACCGCTTCAACTGGCTACGGCCTATACGGCCCTTGCTAACAACGGGCAGATAGTCTCTCCGGCGCTCATTCAGGAGATCGTTGATGCGGACGGAAAGATTGTATACGAACATCAGCCGCAGGTTCTGCGGCGCGTCTTCCAGCGTTCAACCGTAGAGCAGCTATTGCCAATGCTGGAGAGCGTGGTCGACAGTGGAACAGCTACAGATGCTGCACTTGGTACCTTCTCGATGGCGGGCAAGAGCGGAACGGCTCGACGCACTGTTGGCGGGCGATACGGGGACATGCTCTACACTTCCAGTTTTGTCGGGATTTTCCCGGCGCGCGATCCGCAGTACGTGATACTCGCCAAGATCGACAACCCGAAGAATGAGTCCATCTACGGCGGTAAGGTTGCAGCTCCGCTTGCCAAGGCGGTGATCCAGGGAGCACTGGCTGCGCGTGACGCGTCGCTGGACTGGGGACAGCTTGTACCCCAAAAGGAGTTGTCACCGCCACAGTCGATCGCCCTCTTGCCCGAGGAGCCGGTTGCATCGGACGTCGTCGAAAACGAGGAGGCCGATGCGCCAGCACCCCTTACGTCATCGATGCCGACGATTCCATCCAGCGAGATCGCCGAACGTCCGCCCGTTACATTCGATTTGTCAAAGCCTGTGGATTTGGTAGTGCCGGAGGTGAAACGGACAGAGGGCGTTGTGCCCGACGTGGGAGGACTGACCCTGCGTGCAGCGGTCAGGGAACTTCACAAGGCCGGTTACCGCGTGCGTCTTGTGACTGGCGAAGGCGGCGTAACAACTCCGAGCGCAGGATCACCTTTGCGCACAGGATCGATCGTGAGACTCAGGCGACCGTGAAATCTGCGGTCGAGACGAATCGGATCGTCGAAATGCTCCAGGCCAACGGCCAGCTTGTCTCGACAAGCGGCTCGTTGCCGCTCACGGTGAGCGGAATAACGGATCACAGCGCTCATGTTGTGCCGGGATACGTGTTTGTAGCAGTAAGAGGAGCCGAGCGCGACGGACATGCCTACCTCAGGGATGCCGCCGCAAGAGGTATGGCGCTCGCAATTGTCGAAGAACCCGGGATCACCGGGGTTCCATCGATTGTGGTGCGGGAATCACGAAAAGCCGCAGCGCTCGCAGCGCGCGCCTTTTATGGAGATCCTGGAGCGGAACTTTCCATATTTGGTGTAACCGGTACTTCGGGTAAGACGACCGTAACGTCAATGCTCCGGCACCTTGCAAGTGAGCCTGACCGGCAGGCAGCCTCCATTGGCACACTTGGCGTCCTCACAGGAAGTAACGGTGAACCTTTTCCAGGAGGCTGGGGGCTCACTACCCCAGGACCGGTGGAACTCCAGCGCTTGCTGCGGGCAATGTGCGACAGGGAGATCAGGATCATTGCGATGGAGGTCTCCTCTCATGCCCTCGACCAGGATCGTGTGGCCGGTCTGGAGTTTGACGCTGCTGTATTCACGAACCTGAGCCGAGATCATCTCGACTACCATGGGACCTTTGAGTCATACTTTGATGCGAAAGCAAAGCTCGCAGCTCAAGTTGCATCCGACGGCGTAGCTGTGGTTAACGCAGATGACGCCGTCTGGAAGCGACTCAGGCCCTCTTCACGCATCGTACGGTTTGGTCTCACGAGTAAAGAAGCCGATGTGCGTGCGAGCAATTTGGCCTTTGCCCCAGCGGGTTCGACCTGGACGCTGCAAGCGGGTGGTGAGTCAACGGAGGTGTCGCTCCCACTCATTGGAGACTTCAACGTGGCAAATGCGCTCGCGGCTGCGGCGGTCATGTGGGCGCGAGGTATGAAGCTCGATACGATTGGACGCCGTTTGAGCACGTTGCCCCAGGTTTCGGGAAGGCTGGAGTTGTTACTCGAACATCCCGCAGTGCTGCGTGACTACGCTCATAAGCCTGACGCCTTGGAGCGGGCGCTCGACGCTGTGCGTCCTTTTGTGCCCGGCCGCCTGATCGTTGTATTCGGCTGTGGCGGGGATCGTGACCGTGGAAAAAGACCGATTATGGGCGAGATTGCTGAGCGGAAAGCAGACGTGGTGATTATTACGAGCGACAATCCGCGAACCGAGGATCCAGAAGCAATTCTCGACGAGATCGAAGAGGGCATGAAGCGCCGCGATCATATCCGAGTAGAAGACAGACACGAGGCCATCAGACGTGCGATGCAGATCGCGAGTGAGGGATCGGGTGACCTCGTTGTGCTCGCTGGCAAAGGGCACGAGACATACCAGATACGCGGAACCACATCCTATCCTTTTGACGAGAAGGACGTGGTGAGCGAAGTGGCGGGGGCACTACGCACATGAGCTTTTGGACTCTGGATCGAGTCAACAAGGCGTTGTTTAGTGGCGTAGGAACGCCGCCGGTTTCGGGGCAGCCACGAGGAACGGCTCCTTTGGGATCTGTTTGCACCGATACGCGCACCATTGGGAGTGGAGATGTGTTTGTGGCCATTCGCGGGGAGCGAATGGACGCGCATGATTTTCTGGCTGAGGCGGTTGGGAAGGGAGCAGCTGCCGTGGTTGTGCATAACGCGCAAGCCGCACGTGGGCTCGGTGTTCCCGTATTTGTAGTCGATGATACGACGGTCGCGCTGGGTGCACTTGGACGCTTCAGACGCGCGGTATGGGGGCGAACAGTGATTGCGATCGCTGGCAGCAACGGTAAGACAAGCACAAAAGAATTAGTACGTGCTGCCCTCTCAACGCGTTTCTCGGTGCATGCCACAAGCGGCAACCTCAACAACCACATAGGGGTTCCGCTCACGCTTCTGGCCATTCCGGACGATGCCGACGTCGCCGTGGTTGAGATAGGCACGAACCACCCGGGAGAGGTTGCCACCCTGCGTGCAATCGCATGTCCCGACGTGGCTGTGGTTACATCAGTTGGTGAGGAGCACCTCGAAGGACTTGGCACGCTGGAGGTAGTGCTGCGCGAGGAGAGCGCGGTGTTTGATGGGTGCAAGCTTGCTGTTACCCCCGCTGGCCAGCCCGAAATCGGAGAAGAGGCACGTCAACGCGGCATTCCGGTAATTGAGGCGGGGCTTGCTTCGGGCAACCTCGTTGCGGATGAGTGGGGGCTTTCAACTGAAGCGCGCGGATGGTTCCGGCTTGGCGACACCCGATTTGAGTTGCCGATAGTTGGTGCCCACAATGTCAGAAATGCGCTCCTTGCTTTAGCTGTAGCGCGTGCCGCTGGAATAGAAGACGGCGATGCTGCACGCGGAATTGCCGCGATGCCTTCACTGTCGATGCGGAGCGCGATGAACGTTTCGGGAACGCTCCTCGTCCTCAACGATGCCTACAACGCCAACCCGGCATCTGTGCGCGAAGTGATTGCAACTGCCGACGCCGTTGAGACTTCCAGGCCACGCGTGCTCGTCCTTGGCTCTATGCTCGAACTCGGTCCTTCGAGTGGCGCATTGCACGATGAGCTGGCGCGCCGCGCTCTAGCGTCAAAGGCTGCGATCGTGGCGGGGGTGGGAGAGTTTGCCAGAGCTCTTGAGAGTGCCGGTCCCGGAGACCCGAGGGTCATTACAGCGCCAGACGCAGAGCAGTTGTGGCCCCTTTTGAGCAAGCGCATGGCACGCGATTCATTTGTGGTACTCAAGGGATCGCGCGGAATGCGTCTGGAGCGTTTGATTCCACCGCTGCAGGAGTTTGGTGGTGCTTCCGTTGGTATGTCGTCGTCTGATGCTCATTGAGTCTAGCGAACCTCACTTCCAGCGAACCGCGTGCTTCATTTTCTACTGAGTCGTTTCATTACAGAAGTTCCGCCGCTGAGACTGGTCAACTACATCTCGGTGAGGGCGGCTGCTGCCGCGGTTACGGCACTTCTCCTGACATTCATTTTTGGCCCGCCGCTGGTGGCGCGGCTCCGTGCAATGCGGGTCAGACAGGTAGTGCGAGCAGGCACACCCGATACGCACCAGTCAAAAGGCGAGACGCCCACGATGGGCGGCCTGATCATTCTGGCCTGCGCGATAGTGCCGACCATTCTTTGGGCACGCTTCGACAACCAGCGCTATGTGATCCTCGCCCTGCTCGTGACTCTCTGGATGGGCGGCATTGGTTTTATTGACGACTATCTCAAGCTAAAGCAGAAGAAAGAAGGCAAAAAGAATGAGGGCCTGGTCGAACGCTACAAACTTGCAGGGCAGGTGGGGATCGGTCTCATCTTTGGACTGATTGTCTGGCTCTTTCCAGTCTCCAACCTTCCCGGGCCTTCTACGACGCTGCCTTTTGTGAAGTTCGTGTTGCTCATGCCGATCACCGCGGGACTCGCCTGGCTCTACGTACCGTGGGTGACGTTCATCATCACGGGTACCTCCAACTCGGTCAATATCACCGATGGTCTCGATGGACTTGCAGCCGGTCTCTGCGCGATTGCTCTGACTTCGTTTGCACTGTTTGCTTACGTGATGGGCCGAGTTGATTCGAGCCAGTATCTACAGCTCTTCTACCTGCCCGGCTCAGGGGAGCTAACTGTTTTTTGCATGGCACTGGTAGGAGCGTGCATAGGCTTCCTATGGTACAACACGTACCCGGCCCAGGTGTTCATGGGTGATACCGGATCGTTGGCACTGGGGGGAGCGCTGGGCGCAATCGCAGTGCTCCTCAAGAGCGAGTTCCTGCTTCTTTTCATTGGTGGCGTGTTTGCCATGGAAACGCTCTCGGTGATAATGCAGCGAACGGTCTTTAAATGGCGCCGCAGGAGATACGGGCTGGAGCATGCCCAGGCGAACCGCTTATTCCTGAGGGCACCAATACATCATCACTTTGAGCTCAAGGGTTGGCACGAAACCCAGGTCGTGGTGAGGTTCTGGATACTCGGCGTATTGTGCGCGTTTGTTGCATTGGCAACACTCAAGATCCGTTAACGGCAGACTCGACTGAATACTGGCAATGACTGATTGGCGAGCCGGAGAAGTTGCAGTAATAGGTCTTGGAAGGAGCGGCGTTGCTGCATGTGCCCTGCTCGCAAAGCTGGGGGCACGTGTTTACGCCTCCGACTCTTCAAACGATCAGGAGATGGCGTCCAGCGCAGAGCGGGCAGGTGAAGGCGGAGCCGCGGTGGAGATTGGCTCGCACGATCTGGCGCGCATAGCGGCTGCGCGCGTGGCGGTTGTCAGTCCCGGAGTTCGGCCCGACGCACCGCCAGTTCGAGCTGCGCGCGAAGCAGGCGTTGAGGTGGTGAGCGAAGTGGAGCTGGCTTTGGCAATGGCGCCGCAGCTCAACTACATCGCCGTAACCGGAACGAACGGTAAGTCTACGGTCACCGCTCTGACTGCGCATCTCCTTGGCGCGCTCGGCAGCGACGCTGTTGCCGCCGGCAATATTGGCGTGGCGCTTTCTGAAGTAGTTTTGCGGGATCCTGTCCCGGCGTGGGTTGCTCTCGAACTCTCGTCGTTCCAGCTCCACGATACACCGTCGTTGCGACCTGCTGTTGGGGTTCTGACCAACCTTTCCCCCGACCACCTCGACAGGTACCCCAACACGGAGTCGTACTACGCCGACAAGGCGCTTCTCTATCGCAATGCAGCTGCAAAGTCGCGATGGGTGGTTAACGCAGACGACTCAGGGTCACTGGCCATGATCAAGGATGTTGCAGGAACCAGTTTCAGGTTCAGTGTTGAGGGGAGATTTTGCGAAGCCTTTTACGACCGTCAGCACAAGCAGTTGATTGTAGATGATGAGCCTTTGATGGCGCGGAGCGAGTTTCCACTACTTGGCGACCACAACGTGGCAAATGCTCTCGCTGCAGCTCTGGCGGTAACGGTTGCAGCTCCGGCATTTGGCTCGCTCGACGCACGCCGCCGAATCGCAGCGGGTCTCCGAACGTTCCGTGGTCTGCCGCATCGACTCGAACTCGTTGGAGAGTTTAACGGGGTTCTGTGGATCAACGACTCAAAGGCTACGAATGTGGCGTCGTCGCTCGTTGCCATCGAAAGTATGACGCGACCAACCGTTCTCCTGCTTGGCGGGAGACACAAGAATGAGCCCTACACTTCGCTCCTCCCCGCAATAACAAAGCACTGCCGTTGTGTAATAGCGTATGGGGAGGCAGCGCCCATCATCGAAAAGGACCTTGCGAGCGGATCCACGGTGAAAGTAGAACGCGTTACAGGGGGATTTGCTGAAGTGGTCAGGCAGGCGAGAGACAAAGCTCAGACTGGAGATGCTGTGCTGCTGGCCCCTGCCTGTTCGAGCTACGACATGTTTCGCAATTATGAGGAGCGTGGTCGCAGCTTTACGGACCTGGCAAAGAACACGCGGGAGAATGCATGAAGACCGACGCCAGCACCTTTCGCGAGCGTTGGGCTATGTCGGTCGAGGCGCGAGCCCTGATGATTGTCACGGCTACGCTCGCCGTCTTTGGTCTGGCCACTCTCTACAGCGCAAGCGCATTGGTTGCGTTGCAGCGCGGTTTGCCTACTACGACGTTCTTTTTTCAGCAGCTCACTGGTGTTGTAGCAGGCATCGTGGTCTTTGCCCTTGCCGCCAAGTTCGACGCCCAGCGTTTTGAGAAGCTTGCCTGGCCAATCCTGATGATCTCGCTGGTGCTGATGGTCTTGACGCTGGTGCCGGGTCTGTCCACGCGAATCGGCGGCGCCCGGCGCTTTTTGTTTGGCGGCTCGGTGCAGCCCGCGGAGCTTGCAAAGATCGCTGTAGTCTTTTGGACTGCTATGCTTGTGCTCAAAAAGGGCGAGCGCATGCGGCGAATGAGGAAAGGGCTTCCGCCGTTTCTTCTGGTTGGCGGAGCGCTGGCGGCAATTGCCTTTCTGCAGCCGGACCTGTCGATGGCTCTGATGTTTCTGATTCTCATGGGGCTGGTGCTTTTTGCAGCCGGAGTCCGCGTGGGGCACTTTGTCGTCGCAGGAGTACTCGTCGCGCTGCTGGGCTGGCCATGGTTGCAGACGCGGCACTATGCTCTCGCCCGGATCTGGTCGTTCATTGGTTCAGACAAGGCCCCCGCCGAAGTCTCCTACCAGCAGATGCAATCGCTCATTGCGGTGGGATCGGGTGGGTTGACGGGCGCGGGCTTTGGATCCGGCCGCCAGCAGTACGGCTGGGTCCCCATGGGAATAGATGACTTTGAGGCAAGCACCATCGGCGAGGAATGGGGATTTCTGGGGATGCTGCTCGTAGTTGCCGCTTTTGGCCTTTATACATGGCTGGGATTCAGGATTGCGCGACAGGCTCGTTCACCATTCCTGCAGCTGGTCGCTCTGGGACTAACGGCCATGGTGGCGATTACGGCCTATGTTCACATTGCCGTAGTGGTGAACCTCATTCCGAATACGGGTCTCACACTGCCGTTCTTTTCACACGGCCGCAGTAACCTCGTGCTGACGTTCCTGGTGAGCGGAATCCTTGTGAACATAGGAAGCTCACGAGAGAGAGTGTACGGAGCAGCAGCAACTGATCCCCTTGCTGCTTCCTAGTGCGCGTTTTCTTTACCGGTGGTGGAACCGGCGGTCATCTCTACCCGGCTCTTGCCATAGCGAGAGCACTACTCAAGCGCTTTCCTGATGTAGGGATACATTTTGTCGGAGCCAGCCGCGGGATCGAGCGCGACGTGCTCCCCACAACAGGATTTTCGCACACCCTCCTTGATCTCCATCCACTGTACCGTTCGGCCCCCTGGCGCAACTACAAGACTATTGCTGGACTCGCGGGAGGAATGTCGCGGGTCGCTGCTGTAGCGCGTGAGGAACGACCTGCGCTGGTAGTCGCTACAGGTGGGTACGCATCTACAGCTACGCTTGCCTGGGCGTTGACGCGTCGCGTTCCATACGTCATACAGGAGCAAAACTCCTTTCCCGGACGCACAGTTTCTTTGTTCAGTCGTTGGGCCAGGGAGATCTACCTGGGCTTTCCGGAGGCAGCCGCGTCGCTATCTCGCCGTGCAGCGTCGCGCGCAATCGACACCGGCAATCCGGTAGAGCCGCCTCCTGGCAGCGGGACGAGGCTCAGTCGACAGGATGCGAGAAGGTCCTGGGATCTAAGTCCTGATGTAACCTTTATAGTCCTGGCCTTTGGAGGATCTCAGGGTTCTGCAAGGCTCAATGCCCTGGTAGAAGGCTGGATTGCTGCAGGACTGCCGCCGCGAGTTGGGCTCATCTGGAGTACCGGAAAGGCTCATTTTTCGCGCTATGCTTCGCTCGCCTCGCACCGCGTTGCCATTAGGCCGTTCATTGCGCCCATCTCAGAAGCATACGCCGCTTCAGATGTGGCAATTGCACGCGCAGGTGCAATGACTACCGCGGAGCTTTGCGCCTGGGGCATACCGATGTTCCTGATTCCATTGCCAACAGCTGCAGCCGATCATCAGACCGCAAATGCCAGGGTCCTGGAGCAAGCGGGTGCTGCATCGTGGGTTGCAGAAAGCAAGGCAACACCTGCAGTCATTGATGGTTTTGTGAGAAAACTTTCGAGCGACAGTGACCTCCACGAGCGATCTGTCCAGGCGGCCCTGTCACGTGCGCGCCCTGGCGCGTCGGCCTTGATTGCGGAGCGCATTGCACAGTTGATCGGTCTTGCATCATGACGACGCTTCTGGACACGTCGGCTGATCGCGCCGTTCATTTCGTTGGAATCGGCGGTGCAGGTATGCAAGGGCTCGCCGAGTTGTTTGCACTGCGAGGTGTTAAGGTAACGGGCTGCGACGCCGCACCCGGTGACACGGCTTCGCTCGAACGCCTTGGAATATCAGTCTACAAAGGCCACGACCCACAGCACGTAAAGGATGCTCGCGCCGTTGTCATTACGTCGGCAATGTCTCGAGAGCACCCAGAACTGCTTGCTGCTCAGCAGCTTGGCCTGAGCATTGTGCGGCGCGCCGAAGCTCTGGGAGAAGCGGTGAATGACGGAACGGTCGTTGCAGTGGCCGGCACCCATGGCAAAACGACGACAACCGTTATGACAACCGAGGCCCTGACTACAGCGGGTCTCGCCCCTACCGGAATTGCCGGTGGCAGAGTCGAAGCCTGGGGCGGCAATCTCAAGTTTGCTTCGGAGCGCGTCTTTGTGGTTGAAGCAGATGAGTACGACCGTTCTTTCCTGGCCCTGAAACCGTCAGTTGCTGTAATTACCAATGTCGAGGCTGATCACCTCGACATCTACCGCGATGTTGAGGAAATCCGGGCGACCTTTGCCGAGTTTGCTCGACCCTCGCACACCATCGTTCTGTGCGCCGACGACTCTGGCGCTGATTCGCTGCCCCTGGCCATGGGTCCGCAGATAATGCGCTATGGTATCACCTCAGAGTCGGCACGAGTACGGGGGACACCGATCGAGAGCACCGACGGCTCTAACGTCTTTAAGGTTG
>CAZYTS010000066.1:0-17741 GCA_964649855.1 uncultured Gemmatimonadaceae bacterium | reverse complement strand
GCTCATCCGGCGCGAGGGTGGCCATTTAGGGGGGGCTACGAGGGCGGGGAAGGCGAAGAGATGTGAGGATGGCGGTCGAGTGTGCACGCCGAGCGTGCCCGGCGCAAGGCGAGTGTGACGGTTGTTTACCCCTCGCCTGCGCTACGACGGCGGCGACGACGCCACACCACAACCAGTCCCCAGCCGATCAGCGCCAGTGGAACCACAAATCCCAGAGACTCGATCCCCATCGCAACAAACTCCACAAAATTGCGCCACATCCTCTTGAAGGCCTGACCCAGAATGCTCGTGCCAGGATTTGGATTCACCAGAGGAGCCGACTCGTGCACGGTAACCGAAAGTGTGCTCGTTGCCACGCGCGTCCTCAGATATCGCAGCCGACCTTCATAGCGCTCGATCTCCTCGCGCACGCGCGCAAGTTCGCGTTCCACCGCCAGTACGTCTTCGAGCTTTCCTGTTCTCGTAGCCAAAAGAGTCACGAGTCTTTCTTCGAGGCGCCGCGAGTTGGCCACGCGAGCACTAACGTCCACAAACTCCTCGCCCACGTCTTCGGCGGTAGTCGTGCTATTCTCCACGCGCCCAAGTGGCTTGAGGCCGGCAAGTGCGTCGTCAAATCGCGCCGATGGAATGCGCAGTTCGAGCGTGGCGCTGCGCACGGTGTATTCGCCCGTATTCATGACCACGTTGCCGACTATACCGCCCAATGAGGTCGCGAGCTGATGCAGCGCTGCAACCGCCGTTTCGAGCGAGTCGACTTCGACCGACGCCGTACCGTTGCGGATGATCATGCTGCTGCTGACCGTATCGTTAGGCAGATTCTGCCGCGTGGGCATTTCTGTCCTCACTTCGCCCGCCACTTTGGAGCGAAGCGCGGCGGCTCCGATTCCCGTGGCGTCTGCCATCGGTGGCGCCGGTGCCGGTGCAGCTGCTTCGTAAGACAACCCGCCTGCTTCGTCGGCGGACTCCCTGGTACAGGCAGCCGCGGCGGTTAGAAATGCAGCCGCAAAGAGAAGGAACGGCTTGTAGGACCTTGATGTATGGTGTTTCATGGACGTTGGCTCCTGTAAGGAAATCCCCTCATCGAGAGGGACCATTCTGGAGACGTTAGTACACGGGTCAACTTGCACAACTACGCCGCAAACCGGTCCGGCGCGCCTTACCTCCCACACAAAGGAGGTCGAGTCAGGAATATTGGTTGGCGACGTGAGAGTTCATAGCTTCCAGCATCTTCCACTCAGGTGAATTCATGCGGGTCTCGATTGCGGCGGCAGCACTATTCATGATTCCGACTCTGCTGGGGGCGCAGCGCGCTGCAACGCCTGCCCCGGTGGTTTCGGTCCCCGTGACTGCCATCGACTACCGCGTGGAGTTCAACAAGGAAACAGCGGCGCGGCGCACTCTGAAGGTCGAGGCCAGCGTAAGGCTGCGCGGCAGGGGACCATTGGTTCTTTCGCTGGGTGCATGGACTCCCGGCGCCTACGAACTCTCGTTCTTTGCGCGCAACGTTTCGGCCTTCAAGGCCAGCGCGGGTGGCAAGGATCTGGACTGGGACAAACTCGATGCAGATACATGGCGCGTCGAGCCTGCGGGGGCCGCGCAGGTCACGGTTTCATTCGACTACCGCGCCGATTCGCTCGACAACGCGATGTCCTGGTCTCAGGAAGACTTTGTTTTCTTTAACGGAACCAACGTCTTTCTCTATCCAGAGGGACGCGATTCTCTTTTCGCCGCGACCGTCACGATCGCTACCGAGCCCGAATGGAAGGTTGCCACGGGGATGACGCCCGCGGGTGCAGCTCAGACTTACAAGGCAGACGATCTGCACGAACTCGTCGACATGCCGTTCTTTGTTGGAGCCTTTGACCTGGATTCAACAGAAGTGATGGGCAAGTGGGTCCGCCTGGCGACCTATCCAGTAGGCAAGATGGCAGGAGAAGAGCGCACCAGGTTCCGCGACGAAATCAGCAGGATGATTCCGCCAATGGCGGCGGTTTTTGGCGAGCAGCCGCAGGACAGCTATACCAACTTGCTCGTCTTTACCGACAGCTACGAAGGGGGAAGTGCGCTGGAGCACTCCAACTCACATGTGGGAGTCTACACGCCGTTTGCAATTGGGAACCCTGTTCTTACTTCGATCACGGCGCACGAGATCTTCCACCTCTGGAACGTCAAACGGCTGCGACCTGCAGACATGGTGCCGTACCGGTACGACCGCGCGCAGCCAACAACGCTCCTCTGGGTGAGCGAAGGCATCACGGACTACTACGCCGACGTTGCACTGGTGCGCGCCGGAATCATCGACTCCTCGGCGTTCCTTGATCTGACCACTGGCAAGATCCAGGAGGTAAAGGCGGCGCCGCCGGTCGCGCTCGAAGACGCGTCTCTATCGACGTGGATCCAGCCGCGGGATGGATCTGCGTACATCTATTATCCCAAGGGATCTGTAGCAGGATTCCTGCTCGACATCCTCATCCGTGATGCGAGCGATAACGAGGGATCGCTGGACACGGTCCTGCGCGACCTATATACGCGCAACTACAAGGCAGGACGTGGCTTTACAACTGCCGATTTCTGGGCTGCAGTAACGAGGGCCGCCAAGGGTAAGTCGTTTGCAGATTTCAGCGAGCGATACATTGACGGCCGGGAGCCGTTCCCGTACCTCGAAACGCTCTCGCTCGCTGGGATCAGGCTGCGTGCAGACAGCACGCGCGAGCCACGCATAGGCGTCTTTACCCTGGCCGACTCGGCTGGTGTGCTGGTGAGTGCCGTAGAGCCGGACAGTCCCGCGGAGAAAGCAGGTCTGGAGCCTGGTGACTATCTGCTTTCCATCGGTGGTGTTTCGGTCACTCAGGGCTTTAGCGATCGCTTTCGTGCGCGCTATGCCCGCGCGACAGAAGGTGATTCCCTGCCGGTGGTGATTCGGCGCGGCGCCGAGACGCTGACACGCAACATGGTGTTGGAGATGAGTGTGCGCGTGGAGGAAGAACTGGTATTTGACCGAACGGCGTCGCCCAAGGCGTTGAGGATAAGATCGGGGTTGCTCGGAGGTTGAAGGATGGCGAGTTTAGCGAGAGTAGGCAGCTGGGACAACTTCTAGAGTTGGGAGGTTGGGAAGTTGGGAAGCTGGGAAGCACAGCGGCGCACTGCTGATGCGCGGCGAGCATGCTTGGGGGATTTCCTCTACGTTCGTCCCCGCGTCCCCGCGTCCCCGCGTCCCCGCGTCCCAACGTCCGCACTTTTCAAACCACCAGAGCCTTCCCCAACAACACGATCTGCCCGCAATGATACGCATCGTGCTGGATGATGCCGTGCAGCATCGCGTAGTAGGTCACACCTGTTCCACTCGGAGCATCGCGGTTAACGCCAACCATCTCACCGAGCTTGCTATCATCGAAAGTAGCAATCATCTCGGCGAGTTCGTCGTGACGCTTGGCAAGCAAGGACTTGAGGTCTGACCATTCCTTTTCACTCAAACTCGCCGGAGCTGGTGGAAAGTCTCCCTCGTCAGGCATCTGTGGATCGCGTCCCTTGAGTCGTTTGATTACCTCGCCAACCCAGGCAGCGAGGTGAAAAGTCAGTTCGTAGATCGTGTGTGCTTCGGCAATCGGGCGTTGAATGGCCTGCACAGCGGTCACTCCGGCCAGCGCTTCAGTCAGTGCGGGCCCGTGCCACGCGTCGCCCTCGTGCATCCTGCGCAGTTGCTCAACTATGCGGCCAGGCGCGTTTGTAGTAGAAGGAATCGTTTGCGAAGTCATGGAGCGAAGTTTCCTGAGTTGGCAGTTTTACATCTTTGGTGAGCAGCCTGCGGGTGGCTCTACGGGAGCAGCAGGGGCGGCGTTTTGCGCGCCATCGGGGGCCTTGTACCAGTCCACACGCGCCTTGTTGCGCGGTGCGGGTCCGGTATAGCGCTCGCCCATGAGCGCTTCGATCTCCTCGATCTCCCGGGGGAGACCGCACGACGACCACTCGGTGCCCTGCGGTGTCACCAGGTAGTTGTCTTCGATTCGTACGCCGATATTGGCGTAGCGCTTTACAGCTGGTGCAATCTTCTGTTTGAGGTTTCTGTTCGCCGGTGTATCGGGGATGATGTCGATGAGGTTCTCACGCACATAGACACCGGGCTCGATCGTAAAGGCGCTACCTACGCCGATCATCCCCGTAAGATAGAACTGGTCGGGGTCGTGCACTTCGAGTCCAATGCCATGTCCAAGACCATGCATATAGTAGAGCGTAACCTGTGAACATGAGCGTGGAGCCTGCGCTGTACCGCAGTCGTACGTGGCATCCGGAGCTTCGATCAGTCCGAGCTGCGCCAGACCGCGTGCTATGACCGTTCGCGCCGAGTCGCTCACGGCCTGCCAACGCATTCCCGGCTTAGCATTGCGCTCGGCGCTGGCCTGGGCGTCGCGGACCACTCGATAGATCGCTTCTTGTTCCTCGGTGAACTTGCCGTTGATGGGGAAGCTTCGCGTTATATCAGCAGAGTAGCCGCGGTAGAGTGCACCCACGTCCATCACCATCATGTCGCCCACCTGCATAAAGCGATCATCGCGGTTGTAGTGCAGCGTCGTGCCGTTAGGCCCTGAGCCCACTATGGAAGCGTATCCCGGGCGATCTGCCCCGTTCCTTCTAAAGGTGTATTCCACCAGCGCCTGGATCTCGAACTCGTTCATCCCAGGCTCCGTGGCGCGCATCGCTTCGCGGTGCCCTTCCATGGAGATGGCGATTGCCTTGCGCAGGAGTTCAAGTTCTGCGGGGCTTTTTACCGCGCGCATGCGCTGCAGCTCGCCGTTGGCGCCGGCCACTTTCACACTGGGGTAGTCCTGCTTGAGCTCCTGGAGAAAGTCGTCATCGGCATTGAGCGTATCACCGCTTTCGGTGACATCTGCAACGAAGTAGACCTGTGGGTTGGACTTGAGAAGTGAATCCAGTGCCGCGGGAAGCTCATCATTGTGACGCGCCGGGATGCCTGTGAGGCGCGTGGCACCTTCGGTGCCATTGCGCTGGCCGCTCCAGACTTCCACAGCGGGGACTTTCTTCTGCACGAACAACATCCACGTGGCATTGCCGCCGCGCTTGGACATCACCAGCGTGGCTTCGGCCTCTCTGTATCCAGTGAGGTAAAGAAAATTTGGCGACTGGAAGAAAGAGCTGTAGTCGAGGGAGGGCTCGCTCGCTCCTCTGGCGATCAGCACGCCGTCGCCGAGCCGAGCCGCGAGGGTATCGCGTCTGGCCTGATACTCACTGGCGGGGATCTGAGACAAAAGAGGTGTTGCAGAAATGGCTAGAACGCCAATGGCTGCCACGGCAATGCGTGGCATGAGAGTGCGGAGTGGCATGTCGTTGTGTGTAACGATTGTCAGGAAGCGGGCCCGTCTTCTGTTTCGCCGCGGACACGGGCGCGGTAGCGCGTTTCGCCGGTATCCCACAACCAGCGGCCAAAGAGCCAGCCGCAGAGTGGAAAGACAATAACGGCAACTACAATTGCCGTGCGCAAGCTTTCTGTGAGCTGAGGCGACCAGACGAGGCCCTGTTCCTGTACGACTTTGTAGAAGACAGTGAGGAGGGCGGCTGGGATTCCCCAGCTCAACACACCGCGGCGCAGGATGAAGCTGGTACGACCACTTGCCCGCTCCTGCTCCCAGCGATCGGTGGTCTGTGATTGTGCCGGTACTTCAGTCCGGTTGTCGTCCTGCGTCATGGCTGCACCGCATTGGCGAATGCTTGAGGATCGCCAAAAGCTCTGATTGGGACAAGCCCGGGAGGGCTGGAATTGATGGGGCTGACTACTTGAGGAGCATTTTTGCGATGGTCTGCAGCTGCATATTCGAGGTTCCTTCGTAGATGGTGCCGATTTTGGCATCCCGATAGAACTTCTCGACTGGGAAATCTTTGGTATAGCCGTAGCCTCCAAAGAGTTCGACACAGAGGGAGGTGACTCTTTCGCAGACCTGGGATGAGAAGAGCTTGGCCATTGCACCTTCTTTCACAATGTCGTGGCCCGAGTCACGCAGGCGCGCGGCGTTGTAGACCATGAGTCGCGCGGCTTCGAGTTCCGTGGCGGCCTGCGCCAGCTGGAACTGGACCGCCTGGAACTCGCCCAGCGACTTTCCAAACTGCTTGCGCTCTTTGACGTACTCTGTGGCGGCGCTTAGCGCTCCGCCAGCGACGCCGATCATCTGGGCGCCGATCCCGATACGGCCTCCGTTGAGCGTGTCGATAGCGATCTTGTAGCCCGTGCCCACAGTCCCCAAAACGTTCTCTGCAGGAACCTGGCAGTTGTCGAGGATCAGCTCCACAGTGCTCGAAGCCCTGATGCCGAGTTTGTCTTCTTTGCGGCCTACTGAAAAACCGGGGAAGTCACGTTCCACGAGGAACGCCGTTATCCCCTTGTAGCCCGCAGACGGATTCGCGTTGGCAAAAACAATGTAGATCTTCGCTTCAGCGCCGTTGGTGATCCACATCTTTCGGCCGTTTAGGATCCAGTGTCCGTCGCGCTCCTCGGCGCGTGTGGCGAGTCCAAAGGCATCGGAACCGGAGCCAGCCTCGCTCAGCGCGTAGGCACCGACCGTATCAGAGGTGAGCCGAGCGAAGTATTTCTCTTTTTGGGCCTGGCTTGCGTAGGCATTGATCGGGTAGTTGACGAGCGTATTCTGGACGTCGACGAGAATGGCGCTGGATGCGTCTATTTTGCTGATCTCATCGACGGCAATGGCGACCATTGTCAGGGATCCCCCCGCGCCGCCAAAGGACTCCGGCACTTCGATGCCCATGAGCCCGAGTTCGAAGCAGTGGTTGATTAGTGCCGGGTCGAGGTGGGCGTTGCGCTCCATTTCCTGGACTCTCGGTTTCACCTCGGCTTGTGCAAAGCCTGCAACCGAGTCACGAAACAGCGTTTCGTCCTCGGAGAGTAGGGAGAGGGCTGGGTGAGTTTGGGGCTGGGAGGTATGAGTCATGGCGACAGGAGTGCTGTGATTCGCGTTGCGGGCTCGGCCTCTAACCCGAAACTAACCATTTCACGGAGTTGCGCACCCCGACGTCGCAGTGCAAATGCTATTCGAATACGCGAAGCGCCAGTTCCACACGCCCAAAAGGCGCCGAAACCTGGACTCCCTGTACCGACCCCTTTACCCGATCAAACATCTCGCGCGCGATCGCAATGCCTTCGGCAATTGCGTGTTCCTTTGATTTGTCGTTGGCGCGCCGCATTCGGGCGATAACCTCGTCCGGCACTACGACTCCGGGCACCTCATTGGCCAGAAACTCGGCGTTGCGCACTGAAACCAGAGGCCAGATACCTGCTATAATGGGAATGCGTTCGTCGCCCAACTGCTCCAGAAAGCGCTCCAGTTGCCTGACATCAAAAACAGGCTGAGTGATGGCATACTCCGCACCCGCTTCGATCTTGTAGGCAAAGCGGCGCCGCTCCATGGCCATGTCTATGGCTGCTGGATTTACGCCGACACCGATAGCGTATTGCGTGGGAGCACCAATAGCGTTGCCGCCGGGGTCCAGCCCATGGTTGAGATTCCGGACCAGGTTCGTTAGACCGATGGAATCGATATCAAATACGGCTGTTGCATCCGGATAGGGACCCATCTTGGGAGGGTCGCCCGTGATAAGCAGGATGTTGCGAAGCCCCAGTGCAGCTCCCCCTAAAAGATCTGAGAGCATGCCCAGCAGGTTACGGTCGCGGCAGGCGTAGTGACAAACCGATTCGATGCCCGCCTGTTGCTCAATGAGCACCGAGGTCATCATCGCGCCCATCCTGCTCTGAGCCCTCGGACCGTCTGGAACGTTCACGGCGTCTACCCCCGCAGCCTTGAGGCTACGCACATCCGCCAGCATCCTCGAGGCATCTACTCCACGCGGAGGTACGATTTCCACCGAAGTGACAAACTCGCTGCAGGCGATCTTGCGGGCAAAGCGGGATCGCTCCCCAAAGGGAACGGGCTGCGTCCCGCGTTCAACAACGAGGGTTGACGTGCTCTCCGAAGTCACACCGGCGCTCGCTGGAGCGGCGGCGCGCGCAGTCGCAAGACGAGGCACCAGAGGCCTGATCCCTTCAACCATGGCGCGGATGTGATCGGGCGTGGTGCCGCAGCACCCTCCAATCACCTTGGCCCCTGCCTGTACGAGGTGGCGCGCGTAGCTGGCCATATACTCAGGACTTGCCATGTACATGCGGCGCCCGCCGACGTCACGCGGCATACCCGCATTAGGCATCGCGCTCAGCTTACGGCGCGTTGCGGGAGCCATGCGCTCTATTGCCTCGAGGATAATCTGCGGACCCACGGAACAGTTGAGCCCTATCACGTCAGCGCCGAGCGCATCGAGTGTTTCCGCTACGGTTACAGCATCGGCGCCGTATGGAGTGACGCCATCGGTTCCGATCGTCATCTGCGCAATGACCGGCTTTGACGGGTCAACGCTGCGCGCAGCAGCCACAGCCTGTGCAATCTCGCCGAGGTCTCCAAATGTCTCCAGCAGGAAGCAATCGGCGCCTCCCGCCACAAGGGCCCGCATCTGCTCGGCAAAGATCTCGCGTGCATCCTCTTCTGACGTGGGCCCGTATGGTTCAAGTCTCACGCCGAGTGGGCCGACGGCTCCTGCCACTATACGCGAATCGCCGGCGGCTTCGCGCGCCAGACGCGCCGCCGACTCATTGATAGAACCTACTTCACGCTCCAGACCAAATTGTGCCAGCTTGATTCGATTGGCGCCAAAAGAATTGGTCTCCAGGGCTTCGGCGCCTGCCTTTACGTAGGCGCGGTGCACGTCCCTCACGAGATCGGGGGACTTTACGTTGAGCTCGTCGTAGCACTGGTTGATGAAGACCCCGCGCGTGTAGAGCATCGTCCCCATGGCGCCGTCAAAAACGAGCACGGCATCGGGGTCGAGTAATCGCTCAATGGCTGGTCGAGACATCTGTATCTAAACGAAAAATGTAGCTGGCATTCATGCGGATTCCGCGGTGGTCATGCCGCGGACGGCGTAGTAGCGTGCCTGCGGGTGGTGTACCACGATGGCAGCCGTGGACTGCTCCGGTACGAGCTGGAATGCGCTGGTCAACGACATCCCCAGGGCTCCAGCTGCAGGGAGCAGCTTGAAGACGACTTCGTGGTCATCGAGGTCAGGACAGGCGCCGTAGCCCCAGGAGTAGCGCTTGCCGCGCGTCTCTTCAATTCCGAGTTCGCGTTTGATGCGGCGGTGCATCCACTCGGCGGTGGCTTCGGCGCTTTCGACTGAGATGCCGTGAAGGTAGAGGCCTTCGCTGTAGTCACCTGCGGCCTGCAACGCGTCAAAGCGTTCAGTTGCTTCGTCTCCGACCGTAACTACCTGTAGGGCGACGACATCGGGCTCGGCTGCTTCCATATCTTTGAAGTAATCCGCAATGCAAAGGCGTTCGCGACCTTCCTGGCGCGGGAAATTAAAGCGCGCGATCTCTCGCAGTGAGCCTCCATCGGATTCGAACGCTGCGGGATCATAGATCACGAGAGCGTTGCCCTCGCTACGCGCAGGAAAGTACCCATAAACTGCCTGCGGTTTGAGCCAACCCTCAGCATGGGCTTGCGCCTTTAGTCTTTTGAGTGTGGGCTCAAACTCTTCGCGTACCGTGCGGTGGTATGCATCCCCTGAGCCGCGAGCTCCCCACTGCAGCCGATAGAGCTCGTCGAGGTCCAGCAGATCGAACACCTCGTCGAGAGGTATGTCGCGCATGACGCGCGTGCCGTAGAAGGGTGGGGCCGGCACAGTGACGTCTCGCGCCACGTCGCTGCGAACACCGCCGGAATCTCCCGAGCGAATGTCCTTGCCAACGGCGGTGTGCAAAAAGACGTCTTCGCGGGCTTCCTTGAGGAGTCTGACTACAAAGTCGCTTCGCTGCTCAGGGTTCTGGAGGCGGTCCATAGTCTCCAGGCCTTCAAAAGCATCCTTACAGTAAAAGACACCTGAGTCGTAGTGTCGCTCGCCGTCGACAAAGAGTGCACGGCGACCGAATCTGCGGTTGATTGCTGCTCCGCCGATCAACACGGGTATGTCGATGCCGCGCTTGTCGAGTTCCTGAACGCAGAGCGGCATCTGTTTGGACGTGCTCACCAAAAGGGCGCTAAGCCCAATGGCGTCGGCTCCAACTTCGAGCGCCTTGTCGATGATCGTGTTGACAGGCACCTGCTTGCCGAGGTCAAAGACTGTGTAGCCGTTGTTGGAGAGGATGGTGTTTACGAGGGATTTTCCGATGTCGTGCACGTCGCCGTAGACGGTTGCAAGGACGACTTTGCCCTTGGTGTACCCTTCCTGCTTTTCAAGGAATCCTTCGAGGTGTTTTACAGCCCTCTTCATTACCTCGGCTGACTGAAGGACGAAGGGAAGAATCAGTTCTCCTGCTCCGAACTTGTCGCCGACTTCTTTCATGGCTGGGAGGAGCACGTCGTTGAGAACGCGCACGGGATTCTCGCGTACGCCGGCCGCGTCGAGTGCGGCTTCGATCCCTTCCTTCTTTCGATGCACGACCATCCAGTGAACGCATTCGTCGGGAGACATTCCCTGGGTTGGGTCCTGGAGCTGCGAACCTGCTGCCTGTGCTTTGTCAGCGCCGGCAAAACTTTCGATAAAGCGTTGCAGCGCGTCGGGCCGGCGGTTAAAGACGAGGTCGTCGGCTATGGTGCGCTGTTCCGGAGAGATCTCAGCGTAGGGCGTGACGTGCGCGGGGTTGACTATTGCGGCATCGAGTCCGGCCTGCACGCAGTGGTGCAGGAAGACGGAATTGAGCACGGCCCTGGCCTGAGGGGCGAGTCCAAAGCTCACATTTGAGACGCCGAGGATGGTGAAAACTCCCGGCAGTTCACGCTTGATCAGCCGTATGCCTTCGATGGTTTCATGCGCCGAGTCGATCCACTCAGCGTCACCGGTAGCGAGGGTGAAGGTGAGCGCATCGAAAATCAGGTCGCCGGAATGCATTCCGTATTCGTCCACGACGATGTCGTGGATCTTGCGGGCTACTTCGAGTTTGCGGTCGCGCGTGCGCGCCATGCCGACTTCGTCGATGCAGAGGGCGACGAGTGCGGCGCCGTGTTCGATGGCAAGTGGGACGACAGAGTCGATGCGTTTGCGGCCGTTCTCCATGTTGATGGAGTTGATGATGGCACGGCCGGGGATGTGCTGGAGCGCTGCCTCGATGACGTTGGCTTCGGTGGAGTCGATCATTATTGGCTGCTCAACGCTCATGGAGAGCAGCTTTACTACGTTAGACATCTGTGCAGCTTCGTCGGCGCGTTCGGTGAGCGCGACGCAGACGTCTAGGATGTGTGCCCCGGACTCGGCTTGCTGTCGTGCGACTCCGACAATGCCTTCGTAGTCGTCGGCGAGGAGGAAGCCTTTGACTTTGCGCGAGCCTTGTGAGTTGACGCGTTCGCCTACGAGGAGAGGAGGCGGGTCCTGGTGGATGGTGATGGCGCGCATTGCTGAGGATGCGCGGTCGATGGGGCGAACGCTGCGCGTGCGGGGGCCGGCGTCGGAGCGTTGCGGGAAATTGATTGTGGTTGCGTTTTTTTGTTCTTGCGCGCCGTTGGAGGTGGAGCGATTGTGGTTTTCGGGGGGGGCCCCCGCGTTCGGGTTTTGAAAAGCGCGAACTCCCAGGTTATCGACCGCCGCGTTGATGGCGGCGAGGTGTTCGGGAGTGGTGCCGCAGCAGCCGCCCACCACGCTCACGCCAAACTCCTTTACGAATTCGGCGAGCATCTCTGCCATGGGGGCAGGTTCCAGGGGATAGACGGCGTCCCCGGTGCCGGTGTTTATCGGCAATCCAGCGTTAGGTATGACGGAAAGCGGGAGCTGTGCGTTCTGCGACAGGTAGCGCACGGGCTCGCGCATGTGTTCCGGCCCGGTGGAGCAGTTGAGGCCGATCACGTCGACGTTGAGTGATTCGAGCGTGGTCATGGCGCTGGCGACGTCGGTGCCAAGCAGCATGCGTCCGCTGGTGTCGAGAGTGACTTGGGCCTGGACGGGAATGCGGTAGCCGAGTTCGAGGAAGAGCTTCCGGAAGGCGGAGAGAGCGGCTTTGACTTCGAGGATGTCCTGGGAGGTTTCGATGAGGAGGACGTCGGCGCCGCCGGCTACGAGTCCCTTTGCCTGTTCGTAGAAGTTGCGGGAGAGTTCGGCGAAGGTGATGTCGGAGAGGGCTGGGTCGCTGCTCGAAGGGAGCATCCCGGTGGGTCCGATGGAACCTGCTACGAAGCGTGGACGCTCGGGGGTGGCGAATTTGTCGCAGGCGGCACGGGCTATGCGCGCGGCAGACTCGTTTATGGCTTGGGTTTTGTCGAGGAGTCCCCACTCTTCGAGTCGCCGGGGAGTTGACTGGAAGGTGCAGGTCTCGACGACGTCGCAGCCGGTAGCGAGGAAGGACTCGTGAATGCTGGCGATGACGTCGGGCCGGGTGATAACGAGGTGATCGTTGCAGCCTTCCAGGCTGGGTCCGCCAAAGTCCTCGGGTCCGAGTTTATGGCGCTGGATATTGGTGCCCATGGCTCCGTCAAAGACGAGGACGCCATTGCGGAGTGAGTCGAGGTATTGGGAGCGGAAGGGGAGGTCGGCGAGCTTTTGGTATGCCACGGCGGGATGGGTAACAGAAATGCCCGACGCGAGAAATTGGGCGCCGGGCCGGCGCTTTAGCGTTTGTTTAGCGTGGCCGCAAGTTGCCGTAAATCACCACGATACGATTTTTTAACGGTTCGATCTTATAAGTAGTAAGATCGGCAATTGGCACCCGCAAAGCAATCCCGGCGGGCGGGGTTGGGCCAATCTGACCTAGCAGCTTGGGGCCCTTATCGGCCGCGCGTGAGACGATTTGCCAGCCTTACGACCAGGGGGAGCAGACTACTCCTACTTGTGGATCGACGATACCAAGGAGAGGAGCCAAGAGGAGTTCGTGCTGAGGAGCTTACTCTCGCCTAACAAGCCAAACGTCCCATCGATGTTGTCATAGATCACAGCGTCATTGGATTGCGACGTCTAATCTCCGCGCATCGCACGCCGGCTATGAGTGCTTAGCGGACTCATGCATTCGGCGTTCGAGCAAGGTGGACCTACACTCGGAGTCGCGACCCAACGATGTCATTGCCAGCGGTACTAAAGGCTCATTCGGACAAGCGCGGTCATGGGACTGGCGGACATCTAAAGCGAATCTGGGTTGATGGGAGTGCGAGGGCAGGTCGCGCAATACTGCGTGCTTGGCCGGCGCCATTAGGAAAGATCTTTCTTTGGCGAGTCATCAACAGATTGAACTCAAGGCTTGGCATAGAACTGGAGGGAATCGCTGAGTGGGGGGGGCGCTTTGTGTGCAGTCTACGGGACCTTGTTCAGAGCCGCATCTACTATACGGGCGTCTGGGAGCCAAGCCTCACGCAGCTAATCAAGAAGCGCGTCTCGCGCGGAGATGTGTTCGTAGATATTGGGGCGAACGTTGGGTATTTCACTGTCCTCGCTGCGGGCCTGGTTGGGAAGGAGGGCAAGGTGGTCGCGATTGAAGCTTCGCCAACGATACATGCCAAGCTGTGCGACAACATTCGCATTAACCGTCTGTCGAATGTTGTCACGTACAACTGCGCGGTTGCCGAGTCGTCCGGCGTTGCAGATGTCTATTATGGTCACGAGACAAACATCGGGCACACGTCCATACTGGAAACCGAAGTGGGCGTTCGTGAGGCAACAGTCGAGAAGAAGCCACTCGACCTGATTTTAAACCACGAGGATCTGCTTCGCGCCAAGATGATCAAGATAGATGTGGAGGGGCTTGAAGGGCCCGTATTGCAGTCGCTCCTTGCTCATGCGCAGGACCTTCGTGACGACCTTGAGATAGTAGTTGAGTTCTCCCCGAGTTCCCTTGGCCATTTTGGACTTACGGCTGAAAGCGTGCTGATGCAGATGGGAGACGCGGGTTTTCATGCTTCTACTCTGCACAATAGCTATGAGTGGGATGCATGGCATGACACGTCTGCGCGCCCTCCGCAGCCTCTAAAGCGTGTGCCGGATTCACAGGTAGATCTGGTCTTTAGTCGCGCGGATTAGCAGGCTCGCACTATTGCGCGGGGAAACGCGCCACTCAGGGTGCGCGCTCGCTACGTCGATGGTTCACTAGGGTTTCGAAGGTAGCGCACAAACGGCGGTGATCCGCGTTTGGATACGACTTCATAGCCCGCATTCCTGAGATACCCGAGGTCTGTTGAGTCCTCGCCGATCAGGACCACAAGATCAAGCCCCAAGCCCTTGTGGATCGAGTTTTGAAGGTGAAACCCCTTCACCAGGGGCTCGAGCAATGGCGCTGCTCAAATTCTTCTGAGGTTTGGCCGCTTTTGAGATGGAAATCTCATCGGCTCGGGTGGTAGACCAGTTAAGTCTGCACTTCGAAAGCCGCCCTCTGACCCAAAATGTTTAGTACACGTGGCTCAGAGCCGAAGAATGCTATCGACGCTTCGACCTTCCAGCCCTCGCATTGTGCCTAGCCTGTAAATCGTTGACGGGCCACTACTTATGGGTGCATTCCGCCATTTGTGGTTGACCGGAACGCCGTAGGTCCTGACTCCAAATGCTTGCGCACGGCGCAGGCCTTGATGGAGACATGCGCTTAGAGCGCCGAAGCCGAAGTCGGGAGGGGTTGCGGGTTCAAGGCGTATCATGCAAGGTAGAGCCCGGTTGCTGCCCGCTAGAGCTCGCGTTTTGCAGTTCACTCCATGTCAAAGCCGATGAAGAAATGATCGCGGATCTTTGGCGCCAGTCCAGTATTCAGGACAAAGACGTGCTGCTGCGGCAGGATAGTGTAGCTTCTGCTACGGACGCGACGTTGCACGCACCGCGTCCGACCTCGGCAGTGGTGGGCATTCTTCGGTCTGCATTCTCACTTCCCGATGATCAAGCTCGCTATCGAGCCTTGGACGGAGTTCGCGCGCTAGCCGTAATTCTCGTCTACTTCGTTCATTTCTACGCAGTCTTTAAGCCTTGGATGCCGACTAGTGGACAAACTGCAGAATGGTCACTTGTGCTTGCGACGCTTGGCAACTCGGGAGTCGACATCTTCTTTGGTATAAGTGGCGTACTTATCTATAGACATCTGCTTCGTACGAGAGCCACATATGGGTCGTTCTTGAGACGGCGTCTCGTGAGGATCTATCCGACCTTTCTTGCCGTCTTCGCAGTCTACTTGACACTCTCCGCAGTATTTCCGAACGAGTCAAAGCTGCCAGAAGGAATTGCGGCAACCCTGAAATATCTGGCTGCAAACATCCTTCTTTTACCAGGGATCTTTGAGGTCGAGCCGGTAATTACAGTAGCCTGGTCTCTGAGCTACGAATTCGCGTTCTACCTGTCTCTGCCTCCATTGGTGTGGCTTCTGCGCCTATCGCGTTGGCAGAGCTCTCAGCGCCTACTGCTGCTGGGCCTTGTCTGTGGCGCTGTCTTGCTGCTCCAAGGCCTTGTTCCACTCGGCCACATCAGGATGCTCTACTTCGTTGCGGGGATGATTGCGTTCGAAGCTTCAGAACTTCTGAAGGGACATCGGATTGTTGTCTCTCGGGTTTGGCTACTTCAGTTCCCCCTCCTCGGCATTCTGCTGATCGCGATGGGGACGCGCTATCTAGGTGGATGGCCCTTTCTCGTTCTTTCTCTAGCTGTTTTCGGCGTCTTTCTAACGGGTACGCTACTCGATGAGACTCGAATAGCGCGCGTGCTAATGTGGCGGCCACTCCGAGGACTAGGAATGATCAGCTATTCCTACTACCTCATCCACGGCCTGACACTCAAAGCCCTGGCTATGGCTTTCGGAATGGCTGTGCTCCCGAGGGAGTTGCATCCAGTGTCGTATTGGTCGCTGCTTGTCTGTGCCTTGTTCGCGACATTTGTATCTGCAGCGGCGCTCTATTTCGCTATTGAGTGGCGTTTCTCACTAAGGAAAGCGGGACTCGCTCACCGAATGCAAACTGCTGTGGCTCACGCGAGTTGAGCAAGGGCAGTGGTTCCCATCATCGCCACTTGCTTTAGCCAAAAGACGACGCCAAACACGCGGGATTTGTGATCTGCGCTCAAATCCTTAACCGCGTCTAACCCCATAAGCGGCAATCACTTCCGTGTTACCTGCAACCAGGTGTCTCGTCGAACACGTGAAGGAATGCGCCTCTCTGCAGTAGGTCATTCCAACGAAGCAGTGCATCAACCGGATCGCTTCCCCTGCGGAGGCGAACGACAAACGGCAACCCTTCGGAAACGAAGGTGCACGCAAAGCAAACGGGGCTAAAGCACGATTCCATGTGCCATGCCGGCTGAGCCGCCGAAACGCTCAATGCCCGCCAGGAGAAGCACCACATGAAATCCCACGGACTTCTGAAGATCACCAATCAGGTCCTGCTCACTCTTCTGCTTGCAGCCTGCAGCAGTACCACTACACCAACAGTACAGCAGCCCGTCGAAGAAGAGCCGGACCGTCTGACGGTCCAGATCTCCGCGGACAATGATTCACTGCTGCTTGGCACCAACAAGCAGCTGAGTGCATCTATAAAGAACCAGAAGGGCCAGGGCCGCAACCTGCCTCTCTCGTGGACGAGCACCAATCCCTCAGTCCTCAGCGTCACATCCACAGGACTCGTTACCGCGGTCGGTGAAGGGTCGGGGCAGATCGTCGCTGGAGCGATGGCTGTGTTCGACACTCTCAATCTCTACGTCTATGGTCTCGCCGGATCACTTCGCGTTGAGCCAGAAGCGATGAGACTCCCCGTCGGCGACGAATTGCAGATTCGCGCAATCAACGGAGCGACTAGTGGATCGGCTTCGAGTCCAGTGAGTTGGATCTCGTCCGACCCTTCTATTGCTACTGTTACCAGCGGAGGAATCGTAGTAGCAAAGGGCAGCGGAAGGGTGACAGTCACAGCGTCCTGGGCGGGGACTACGGCGCATGCAGACGTGGAAGTGTTTGCTCCACCTGTCGCTTCGCTCACGATCTCTCCTCCAGTTACATCAATAGCACAGGGTTCGACGGTCGACCTGAGCGTCACCGCTCGCTCCGCAAATGGAAAGAAGATTGGATCACGCTATACCGTGGAATGGGACAGCTCCGATCCAACTATTGCGGCCATCGATCAGACTGGCCGAGTGACGGGTGTGTCGCGCGGGTTTGCAACGATCCGCGCGTTTGTGGAAGGAAAGAGCGCCAGCGCTACAGTCGAGGTCACCTCTACCCAGAGCGCTGCGGTTTCCACTCTCCAGCTGAGTGCAAATTCGCTTTCGCTCGACATCGGACAGTCTACGCAGATTGTTGCGACGCTACGCGACGCTCGGGGAATCGTGGTCGCAGGAGCGCCGATCTCCTGGCAGTCGCTTGATCCGTCGGTCGCGAGCGTATCGTCAACAGGTCGTGTGACTGCGCTAAGCGGCGGCAACGCGGTCATTGTAGCCACGAGTGGTGGAGTAAGCGGGTCCATCGCTGTGTCAGTGAATCAGCCGGCCGCAGCTGCGGTAGCAAGCGTGAGTGTTGCTCTCCAGCCCAAGGTTATCGCAGGTGGTCAGACATCGAACGCAATCGTGACCCTTAAAGACGCTTCGGGCAAGGTGTTGAGCGGTCGGGCAGTGGCGTTCTCCAGTTCACGCGTGACCGTGGCATCCGTCAACGCCAGTGGCTCGATCACCGGGGTTTCTGCAGGCGAAGCTGCAATCGTGGCCACGTCTGAGGGCAAGAGCGGCCAGTCGTACATCGAGGTGAC
>CAZYTS010000065.1:3253-17819 GCA_964649855.1 uncultured Gemmatimonadaceae bacterium | reverse complement strand
CAAGTGCGCGAACCGCTGCTTCACGCGCCCAGAGAGCTTCGCGTTCTCCATTTACGATCGGTGGAGTGCCGCGTTTTATCCGAATATCCGGCTTGACGCCATGGGCTGCTGCTACTCCTCGGGCAATGGTCTCAATCTCGTCGCCCAGCGTCTGGCGGATGTCGGGACTCATTGCCCTGAAGGTTCCGGTGAGCGAAGCCTTGTCTGGAATGACGTTAGGCGCGGTACCTGCATGCAGGGTACCGACGGTCACCACCGCTGGTGCGTCCGGCCGAATGCGCCGCGCAACTATGGTTTGCAGCGCTGATACGATGGCTGCAGCACAGACTATGGGGTCCGCCCCTTCGTGCGGCCGTGCCCCGTGTGCTCCTCGGCCCACGAGGTCGATCTCGAAGTTATCTGCAGAGGCGGCAAGAGGACCCGCTTCAACCACCACCTGGCCGATTTCGAATCTTCGGTCCACGTGGCCACCAAAGATCATGGAAACCTCGTCCAGTACGCCGCTTTCCAGGATCGCGAGCGCACCTGCACCGACTTCTTCGGCCGGTTGGAGGATGACCTTAACGTCACCTGCCGCCGGCTGTTTGGCGAGCAGCATGGCCGCTCCAATTGCCCAGGTGGCATGAACGTCATGGCCGCAGGCGTGCATCACACCCGGGTGGATCGAGGCGTAGTCCAGGCCAGTCTCTTCGTGGATGGGCAGGGCATCAATATCGCCGCGGATGGCGACTCTGGGTCCTTTCCGATCGATTCCGACGATCGTTGCTGTTACTCCCGTTTTGGCGACGCGCCTGATGTCTTGCGCACCAAGCTCAGTTAGAACCTTTTCCAGCTTGGCAGCCGTGGCGTTCTCGTTCCACGAGAGCTCCGGCTCGCGGTGCAGAGAACGGCGCAATTCGAGCAGCGCGTCGACCTCGCTTTGCTCGAACCGCGTCCTCGCGTCAGGCGCCGTACTCACGAGCCAAGGATCTCCTTGCGCACCGTGAGATCGTCGATGAAGTCGAGGTCCACGTCTACACCGATTCCGGGGCGGTCCAGGGGAACCTTGATCGTGCCGTTTTGAGACATGGTCCACTCAGGCGTTACCACGTCACGCGTCCAGTATCGCGAGCTTGGGCTCACGTCTCCCGGTTTGAGGAAATCTGGGAGCGACGCCAGCGCAACATTGTAGGCCCGTCCGATCCCGCTTTCGAGCATGCCGCCGCACCAGACGGGAATACCATGCGCCTCGCAAAAGTCGTGAATCGCAATCGATGAGGAAAAGCCGCCTACGCGACCGGGCTTGATGTTGATGATGCGACCGGCGTCGAGCGTGAGCATATCCTGCGCCCGTTCGAGACTCGTTATGGATTCATCGAGGCAGATGGGAGTCTTGAGTTTTCGCTGTAGCTCCGCGTGCCGCACAATGTCATCCCAGGCGAGGGGCTGCTCGAACATCATGAGACCCAGGTCGTCCATGGCCACGAGGGTCGCAGCGTCATCGAGTGTGTAGGCATTGTTGGCATCGGCCATGAGAGCTGCGGCTGGATGCGCCGCGCGAGCTGCAGCAACAAAATCTACATCTTTCCCTGGTTTGATCTTGATCTTGACCTTGCGGTAGCCTGCAGCGACGGCTTCTCCGACTTTGGCGACCAGCGCTTGCGGGGTTGCCTGGATACCGAGTGAAATACCAACATCGATTGTTTCGCGGGTGCCACCGATGAGGCGTGAGAGTGGGAGTCCGGCGCGCACGGCTTCGACACCCCACATACCCATCTCCACTGCTGCTTTAGCCATCAAGTGGCCACGGAAGTCGCGTTCGAGCTCGGTGAAAACGCCTCCGGGTCCTTCAAAGCGCCTCCCCAGAATTCTGGGGATCACCCAGCGCACCATTGCCATCCACGCCGTGTCGATGGTCTCGGGTGAGTAATTGGGGGCATCGTCTGCCACGCACTCACTCCAGGCAGTCGCACCGCTAACGTCTTCGAGTTCGAGGAGCGCAATCCGTCTTTCGGACATCGTACCAGATGATATCTGAAAGGGCTCGCGCAAGGGGAGCCGGATTTCGCGAAGGGTAATTCTTATGATTTCAAGCATCAGGCGGTTTCAAGATAGTAGTAGGGGAGCGGTGCATCAGACTGGTTTGTGGCCGCGATAAATCCTTTCACTTTGTAGCCGCGCTCCGCTGCACTATGGAAAGCGTCGCGCACGACCAGTCTCCAGCGGAGTAGTTGCTGCTCGTCGCGTTCCCTCACAGCGTCAGCGTCTCGAGGTATCTGGATACGCAATCGGGATTCAGCAAAGGCAGCCGGATCAAGCGTGGGTTTGCCGTCATGCAAAACGGGGTCGAGAAGTGGTGCAGAACCCCAGTTCCCGACGCCGCTCTTTTCCCGCGTTTGTGCTTTGGCCTGGTCAGAAACGTCCCAGCGCATGATGATGCGATCGGTCGGGATAGATCCGTGCAGCGTGCTACCTGTGTTCGATCCGTACATGTCCACAACGTATTCGTCAAATTCTGCGCCTAACGAAGTAAAGTTGAAGTGCGCGTTTCTCGCGACCAGTGGGTCAAAAGTCCAGTACATTGTATCGACGCCCAGCTGTCGCACCTTGTCGCGCTGGTAGAGCTTGAGGCGCTGGCCAACGTTCTGGCCGCGTGCTTCAGCGCGCACGGCGAGCATATCAGACCAGTGAGCCACGCGACCTTTGCGCAAGCCGGTCATGCCAAACACAAAGCCCACCATGCGGCCGTTGGAGTCAAACGCGCCCGCAGTGACTCCGCCCATGAGCTGGGAAACGTGCAGAATCGCGGCCGGCACCCTGTCCGCATACCCCTTTCCCCACGTCTCCTCCTGTATCGTGCAACACTCCTGAAACTCGCTCTGCGTGGTGAGGTCCCGAATAGTTACCGGCAGCAAGGACGGTTGGGGCATCGTGGCGAGCGCGTCTGAAAACGGGGTGGACAGCCTACATAATTGTATACAATTTTGGGCAAACTATGTCGGGAGAGTCAGCCATGCGCAAGTACGGAGCCTTACTACTCACTCT
This sequence comes from uncultured Gemmatimonadaceae bacterium, assembly GCA_964649855.1. GTDB lineage: Bacteria > Gemmatimonadota > Gemmatimonadetes > Gemmatimonadales > Gemmatimonadaceae > CAZYTS01. The sequence continues at coordinate 14,795 of CAZYTS010000065.1, read as the reverse complement.
GCTCACCGTTGCCGCGGGTTGCCAAAAACCTGCTGCAAACACCGCCTTCGATCTGGTTATTACCAATGGCAGAGTCGTGGATGGCACCGGCAATGCATGGTACCCAGCAGACGTCGCAATAAGGGGCGACAGAATTGCTCGCATAGCACCTCCGGGAATGCTCGCACGCGAGTTCAGCGGCACAGTAATCGATGCCTCCGGGATGGTCGTCGCCCCAGGCTTCATCGACATCCAGAGCCACTCACGCGGTCCCTTCCTGGGTGGTGACGGACGCGTCGTAAGCAAGATCAGTCAAGGCATTACTTCGGAAATCATGGGCGAAGGCTGGACCAATGCGCCTGCCAATGAAAACACGCTTGGCTCTCTCAATGCCAACGATCCAGCTGCTGCAGCGCGCGACTCACTCGCACGCCGCTTTGTAGGTCCGCGCGGATTTAATGCCTGGCTCGAAGCGATGTACGCACACGGAGTCTCTCCAAACATCGGATCGTTTGTCGGCGCTACTACGATACGAGTCTATGCAAAAGGAGCAGCAGAAGGCCCGGCAAATGCCGCTGAACTCGATACCATGCGTGCCGCCACGGTCCGAGCCATGGAAGACGGGGCCTTTGGCGTTGCCTCTGCGCTCATCTATCCACCAGGAAGCTTTGCCGCGACCTCAGAACTGGTGGAAATCGCCAAGGCGATGTCTCCGTACGGCGGCATCTACATCACCCACATGCGATCCGAAGCTGACCAGTACCTCGAAGCAATCGACGAGGCCATCAGAATCAGCAGCGAGGGTGGAGTACCCTCGGAGATCTACCATTTAAAAGCAGGTGGAGTGCGAAATTGGCCAAAAGCGGCGCAGGCGGTGGCAAAGATCGATTCGGCGCGGGCCGCTGGTGTGGACGTCCAGGCCAACATGTATCCGTATGTGGCCGGTGGGACCGGCCTCGCCGCCTGCACCCCACCGTGGGCTTCGGCTGGTGATAGTCTCTTGTACAGGCTTCGCGATCCGGCAATGCGCCAGCGCATCGTGGCGGAGATGAAGCGGGAGTTCACCGAGTGGGAGAATCTCTGCGTCCTTGCGACCCCCAGCGGTGTGATGACCGTAGGCTATGAAGCGGACTCGCTCAAAAAATACGAAGGCAAACGGATCGGAGAGATAGCCTCCGAACGCGGCACCGATTGGGCAAACACCGTGGTGGACCTCATACTTGCAACTGAAGGTGACCTCGGGATGCTCGTCTTCATGATGTCCGAGCCAAATGTGGAAATGCAGCTCCGGCAGCCATGGATCAAAATCGGTACGGATGCCGGTGGCTTTGATCCGGACTCGGCGCGGGGTCTCACGCATCCACGTGCGTACGGGACCTACCCCCGAATCCTCGGCTACTACGTCCGCGAGCGGAATGTGATTCCTCTCGAAGATGCAGTTCGCAAAATGAGCTCAGCCGTCGCCACGCGACTCGGGATCCGCGACCGCGGCATAGTCGCCGAAGGATTCTTTGCTGACCTTGTCATATTTGATCCAGCGACGGTCAAGGACAACGCGACGTTTACCGAGCCTCACCAGATTTCGACGGGAGTACGTCAGGTTTTTGTGAACGGCACGCTTGTGTGGAACGAGGGGCGGCACACGGGTGAGAAGCCGGGTCAGATACTTCGGGGTCCGGGATGGAGAGGCCGAGGTGTGCAATGAGCAACGGTGCCGGGAGGCAGCCGCGTCGCCGAGCTCGGCCCGATGTTGTCTATACCGAGCTGCGCGAACTCATCGTGCGCGGCCGCCTCGCTCCGGGAAGTCGCATTGTGGAAACGGATGTTGCTCAACGTTTGGCTGTGAGCCGCACGCCAGTACGCGGCGCGCTCCAGCGACTGCAGCAGGAGGGCTACATCCAATCCAAGCCAAGCCTGCAGCAATCGCGTCCGATTGTAGCGCCCCTGACGCGACAGGATGCATATGAACTCTTCTCAATCGTCGCCGAGATAGAAGGGTTGGCTGCGCGCTTTGCTGCGGAGATCGCCGTCCCCAGGCGCGAAGTGCTGATCAAGGCGCTCGAATCGATCAATGCTACCTTCAAACGTCTTGCAGGGGCTAAGAAGCAAAACCACAACCGCCTCTGGGAGCTGGACGAAAGCTTTCACAGAAAGTACGTCGAGGCTGCAGCCGGCCCCCGGCTCCTGGCGCTGCACAACGCCGTCAAACCTCAGGCTGAGCGCTACGAACGATTGTACGTGAGCCTTCTATCGCGTGACCTGACGCCTTCGGTGCGCGAGCATGCTGCGATTATCCGCGCAATCAAGTCGGGGAATGCTGCAGCTGCTCAGTTTGCAGTGCAGTCCAACTGGCGCAACGCGGCCAAACGTCTGGGAGAGGTGATCGAGAACGTGGGAGAGCGAGGGCGCTGGTAGACAAACACGTCGCAACTTGATCTCCCATTGCAACGAGCGCCCCTTTTGCGCTATGCAATTGGGAGGGATGGCCAGTGCTCTTGTGCAGTGGCGCCAGCAAGAAGGTCAACAGTGCGCTTACGTAGTGGCCCTATCCAAGGAGGGCGACGAGTGCGCTTTGTCTAGTGGCGCTATGCAAAAAGGCCTACCTGGCCCCCCGTGTGCCAGAACATGACTGTTTCTCCGTCTCTAAAGCGGCCGCTTCGACCGTAAGCAATGAGACCAGCCAGGGCTTTGGCAGTGTACCAGTGATCAGTAAAAAGGGCCTCGGTTCGCGCTCCCAGCTCCTGTGCTTCACGCGAGGCGTCGGTGGGGATGCCGTATCCCTCACCCACAAAGGAGGCATCGGCTTCGAATCGTTCGCTGGCATTGAGCGCACCATGCGACAACCCGAGCAATTCCTCGGCACCTTGGCAGATATTGGTTACAAGCGCTCCGATCTCGACGACGGGATCGTCGGCGCTTATCCCAATCACACGCGTTTGCAAGCCAAAAAGGGCACAGCCGGCGACAAGTCCTGCCTGAGTACCTCCAGAGGAGGTAGCATGCACTATGACATCGGGCACCGTGCCTTGATGCACGAGTTCACCAATGCCTAACGCCAATCCCAGGGCGCCCAGTGGTGTGGAGGCGCCGAGCGGTATGATGTAGGGTCTGCGACCCTCACCTTCGAGGCGACGAGCCAGCTCCTGCATTGCGGGGTTACGGTCCTGGCGTCCCGCAACGTAGGTGACCTGGGCGCCTAACAAGTGATCCAGCAGCGCGTTGCCAGTAAGCCGCGAAGGAGGTTCGCCGTTGGCTACGATATGACAGGCCATTCCAAGCTTTGCGGCGGTAGCTGCAGTAGCGCGGCAGTGGTTGGATTGGACACCGCCACAGGTGATGAGCGTATCGCAGCCCAGCTCACGTGCTTCTGCAGCCACGAGCGTGAGCTTGCGGACTTTATTGCCGCCAAAGCCAAAGGGCAGAGCGTCATCTCGTTTGATGAGGAGCCTGGCACCCATGCCAATGGCGTCTCGCAGCCTGAGCGCTTCGTCGATTGGTGTGGGGAGCGCGCCCAGGCGGACAGCCGGCAGCGTGAGAAGTCGGTCGCGTGCTGTTTCCACGGTCGTGAGTAAGAGTGGGATGGTTGTGTGCGCAACGTAACGCTGTTGCGGTTTGCAGCATATGGGGCTATTACGACGGTCGCCAAGAGGAGGGGTTTAGGATCCGAGGGGGCTGAGAGGCGGGGACAACGCCCGCAATCCCGCGTGGCAAGTTCAATCGGCAGAGTGATTCAACGCGACGCAGCCACTTATCCGATAAGACGATGATAGAGTCGAGGTCTGGTCTCGATCCCTGGCGGCCTGCGCAGTTGCCTGAGCCACCGCGGCCCCGCGGTATAAACTGGCTTACTGTAGTTGGACCCGGAGTCATCGTGTTGGGCGCGTCGATTGGAAGCGGCGAATTTCTCCTGGGTCCAGCCGCGTTTGTGCGTTATGGGCTGACGATGCTCTGGGTGGCGGTTTGTGCCATGGTGCTCCAGACGCTCTTTAACCAGGAATTGATGCGTTATACCCTGGCGACAGGTGAGCCAGCGGTCACCGGCTTTATGCGCACGCGCCCACGAGCGGGGGTGTGGGCATGGTTCTACGCCATGCTCTACCTGCTTCAGGTGGGCTGGCCCGCCTGGGCGGGAACTGCAGCAGGCGCCTTCTTTTTTCTTTTTGCCAAACGTCTTTCGGTGGCCGCGGATGCTGCGATTGTGTACAACATTGGCGTGGTGCTTTTTCTTGTTTGTGTCATTATCCTCCTTGTGGGACGCCGCATCGAGCGCACGCTGGAGTACCTCAACTGGATCCTCGTTGCCTGCATTCTGACGGGGTTTGTGGTGCTGGCCTTGCGGTTTGCAGGAGCGAGTACATGGCTCGACGCACTATTCGGACTGTTTGGCTATTCGCCATCGCAGGGGAAGTTCATCTTTATCCCCGAAGGCGCCGACTACTTTCTCATAGGCGCCTTTGCCGGCTACAGCGGTGCGGGCGGCGTCATAAACATCACGCTCTCCAACTGGGCTCGCGACCGCGGATACGGCATGGGTGGAGTTGCCGGCTACATACCTTCCGCAGTTGGTGGAAAAAAGACAGAACTGGCTCACACCGGCTTCCGCTTTGAGGGCAGCGCTGAGGAAATGGCCAAATGGCGCGGTTGGTGGAGGATCGTGCGGGCCGACCAGTGGGGGATCTTTTTTGTTGGAGCGCTGCTTGGAATGGTCCTGCCCGCAGTTCTCTATGTTACCTTTCTTGAGCCTGGAACGGACATCCGTGGCTACGGGATAGCGGCGGCGTTGGCGCAAGCCATGGTTGGAGCCGGCGCTCCCTTGCTCGGTGGTGCTGTAGCGCTGATCGGCGCCTGGGTGCTGTTCAAGACCCAGCTGGACGTGCTGGAAGGACTCGCGAGGTCGCTTACCGATATCCTTTGGACCGGAAGCAAACGCGTTCGCGAGTGGCGCGACGGAGACGTTCGAAAGGTCTATTATTCTGTGTTGATTCTGCTCGTCGTCTGGGGAGTTGTCGCGCTCAGATTGGCGCAGCCTATTTTTCTACTTCAGCTCGGTGCCAATGTGGGAGGCGCTGTACTGTGCATAGCTTCACTTCATCTGTTTTACATCAATACAAGATTGCTGCCGGAGCACGTTCGGCCACCCTTGTGGCGACGCCTGGGACTCCTAGCGTGCGCGATCTTTTATGGGTCATTCGTCGTGCTCTGGGTGCGCGCCATGATGGCCGGCTCGGCGTGATGGCAATTGGTCGCGAGGCGGTGCTCGCCGCGTCTGCCTCGTGACGTCGGCCATCGACCTCGAACTCGAAGAAGGTTGGCAGCGGCCTTCGGGGATTTTTGTTATTGCCGAAGTGCGCGGTGCGGCAGGTGACGCGATCAGAGCCATTCAGCAACGATACGACCCCAAACTCGCACGAGCGCTTCCGCCACACATAACCATTGCGGGGTCATCCGGGCTGGGTCCGATTGCACCAGCTACCAGCGTTGAAGAGTTGTCCGCGGCGCTGGGAAAGGTCTGTACTGAAACCCCGCCCATGGAGCTCGAACTCGAGCCCCCTCTCCGTTTCATGCAGACGAACATCGTAGTCATGCCGCTTGCTCAACATGGGCAACTACGTGAACTGCACGACCGGATCGGACGGAGCGGACTTTCATTCGCGGCTCCGCGGTTCACATTCACACCGCACGTCACGCTCTCGTTCTATCGAACGCTCGAAAAGGAAAGCCTCAGAGAATTGATGTCCCTGCGGATCCATGAAAGCGTGCGCGTGGATGTGCTGCGTTGCTCGCTGACTAATGAACCACACCCGCCGCAGACTCTGCTGGAACTGCCGCTCACGGGCAAGTTGGCGACCAGGCGCCGCCTCACATCAACCGGCTGATACCAACTCTTTGTCGAGCAGCGCAGAACACCTAAGCACCGAAGCGACGAAGCACCGTAGCGTTCAAGCGTTGAAAGCGTCGAAGGGTTGAAACGCAATAGCTCCGCGCTAGCGCCTGCCTCCCGGATGCCACGACACACCCACATTGAAGCGCGTGGACGTTGCGTCGATTTCGAAGCCATCGACCGTGACGTTGCCATAGCGAATGCTGGAGAATTCGCCACCGGTAAAGGCGAGGTTGGCATCAAAGGCCCATTGTGGCGCAAAGAAAATGAGAAGGCCACCGCCTAACGTTAAGCCCGCCCCCGAAATCTCGAGCTCGTTGCTTGACCCACTGCCGGCAAACTGCACGTCGTCCCAACGGCCTGCTCTACCCGTAACGGCCACGTGCGCATAGGGCACCAGCGCACCCGAAGCAGTGTTGAAGGAAAAGCGGGCGCCAAGATCAAAGTGGCTCAGGACCAGATCTTCGTCGTCACCGGTATCCAGACTTGCTGCTGAACCCTCAATGTAGAGCGCAAAAAGGTTGGTGAAGCCGTAGCCGAGCTTAAGCGTGGCCCCACCGCCGGACTCGCGGCTATCGCTCACATCCTCGATCTTTATGGCGGTGCCGTGGAGAGCAAGGCCCGCAAAGAAGCCACGGGTCGGCGCGGAGGACGCTTGAGCAACAAGAGAAGCGGGTAAGAACAGTGCTGATAGCGCGGTCAGTATTAGTCGCTTCATTTGTAGTGGGAGGTGGATGTATAGGGTTACACCAGCTACCAGATAACCGCAAATGCCGGCAGCCAAAAAGAAGAAGAAGCGAGCAGAGGCGCCAGTCGCGAGCCGCGGACTCGACGCGAAGAAGCTCGCCGCTACCTCGCCTCCGGCGTCAGTAACCGCCCTGCAGAAGCGGATCGAAGAAGATGGGGGTAGCGTGCTCGCCACCTACCGGGATCCACTTGGCTCAAAGTGGCAGCTCCTGGCTGCGCTCCCTCTCGCGAGGGTCGAACCGACTCCCTACCAACGCGACCTTTCGGAAGCGCACGTCGAACGCCTGACGGCGGCCATGGAAAAGCTCGACCGCTTTCTGGATCCCGTGATTGCTGTACCCAGCGAGGGCGGCAAATACTGGTCGCCTAACGGATATCACAGACTCGGCGCCATGAAGCTGCTCGGAGCCAGGTCGATCGTTGCCATCGTGGTTCCTGAGCCGGAAGTCGCGCACCATATTCTGGCGCTCAACACAGAAAAGGCTCACAACCTGCGCGAGCGTTCCCTCGAAGTGTCACGATTGGCTCAGGCACTTGCCGAACTCGACGACCGACCGGAACGCGACTTTGCAGTAGAGTTCGAAGAGGCTGCGTTAATAACATTGGGCCTCTGCTATCAGCAGAACGGGCGCTTTTCGGGAAGCGTGTATCACCCGGTCCTCAAGCGGTGCGACCGTTTTTCGGCCTCAAAGCTCCCTAAAGCTCTGGAGATGAGAAAGGAGCGTGCCGCAAAGCTTCTAGAGCTGAACGACGCGGTAAACGCGGCAGTGGCTCAGCTGAAATCCCGAGGACTCGAAAGCCCCTACCTCAAGGCATTCGTCGTGGCCCGTATCAATCCGTTGCGCTTTCAGCGCAAACCCACTCCTGATTTTGATGAGACGATCGACAAGATGATCAGCAGTGCCCAGCGCTTTGACGCTGGCAAGATCAAGGCGGATCAGGTGGCAAAGACCGGGGGAGCGCCGGTGGACGAGGGGGGCTGATATCAGGGTGAAGACGGCGAAGGGGCAGGGAGGGCGAAGATGCTCTCCTTTTGCCGACGTTGCCGTCGTCGCTACTCCATGCCGCCGAGTCCTTTGCGTATTGCAGCTTCGATATCCTGGCCCGCGCCTGCTCCCGCATAGGCGATTTTGCCACTCTTGTCCACGACAATAACAGTCGACGTGGCTTTGACACCGTATAGAGCTTCGGTCTCGCCCTTCCGGTCGTAGAACATCTCCAGGTCAAAGCCGTGGCGTTCCTGATACAGTTTGACGCGTTGGGGTGACTGATTGAACGACACCGCTACCGCCACAAAGCGCATCTGGTTCTCGAACTTCTTTTTCGCCGCGAGAATATGCGGTTCCAGCGCTTCGCAGTTTTCACACCAGCTCGCCCATACCTCAATAAACACTGGAGCTTTGCCGAGGTAGGCTGAAAGGTTGGCAGGCTTACCATCGAGGGTTTCCAGCTGCATGTCTGGGGCGACGCTGCCGATTGGCAGGTCAATGACCTGCTGAGCCTCAGCCGTTGCCGACATCGCAATCAGCGCCAGTCCTGCCACTAAAGTCCGCATCAATTTCATATGAGAAGTTGGCCCATCTTTATCAGGTAGTACTGAGCAACGCCCAGCATCACAATCCCAAAGACCTTCTTGACTCTGGTCATCCACAATCCTGCGCGCGGCAACCGCGACAACGCCCCTGTCGAAACACCAACTGCAATGAGCAACGTGCACATTCCCAGCGAAAACACAAAGAGGTAGACAAATCCCAGAAGTGCGCTCTTTGTGGCTGTAACCCACGCCAGTACAGCAATCATTACTGGCGCCGAGCATGGGGCAGCTACCAAACCCGACATTGCACCCATCACAAAGGCTCCACCAAACCTCCCGCCCGTGCCCGCCGTGGCCGCACGTTGCACCACTGATGCCGGTAGACGAACCGGTATCACATCAAACATGGCCAACGCCGCAAAGATCAGAAGGTTGGCCATGGCAAAGTAGAGCCAGGGATTTGTACTGATGCGTCCGAACATCGTTCCCGTCATCCCCGCTACCAGCCCCAGCGCGGCGTACGTCAAAGCCAGACCGACCGCATAGGTCAGCGACAACAGCAAGGGCCGCAATCTTGGTGCACCACTGGCTCCGGCCTCACCCCCGCCGACAATCGCCGCGGTTATCGGAATCATCGGGTAGATGCAGGGGGTGAGGCTCGTGAGCACTCCAGCGATAAACAAAATCGGGAGAGCTGCGGCGGGACTCGAACTCAGTTGCTGGGTGATACCCGAGAAATCCATGCTGCAGGAAAGATATAACGAGGGGCTAGGGGGCTGAGGGACCGAGTGGTGAGGACGCAGATATTGCCGTGGTGTGAGGGGTTATATTCGGGTCGTCGCGTCCGGGTCGGAATCTGGCCGAATTTGGGGTCAGATTCGAATTATCGGCCGGGCCTGGGGCGACCCGAAATCGTCACTACTCACTTTGCCATGGCTCCGCAGTTCATCTACGTAATGAAAGCGCTCACGAAGGTCGTTCCGCCTTCGCGAGTGATACTCAATGACATCTGGCTCTCCTTTTACCCCGGCGCAAAGATCGGCGTGTTGGGCAGCAACGGGGCGGGCAAGTCCTCGCTGTTGCGCATCATGGCGGGAGTGGACAAGGACTGGAATGGTGAAGCGTGGGCGGCGCAGGGGACCAAGATCGGATACCTCCCTCAGGAACCCGAACTCGACACCTCGCTCGACGTGCGCGGTAACGTCGAGCTGGCCGTAAAGGAGCAGCGCGCCCTGCTCGACCGCTTTAACGAGATTTCGATGCAGTTTGCCGAGCCCATGGACGATGACGCCATGAACCGGTTCCTCGAAGAGCAGGCAAAAGTTCAGGAGCGCATAGATGCTCTGGACCTTTGGAATCTCGACAACAAGATCGAGATAGCAATGGACGCGCTGCGACTCCCACCGGGGGAGTCCGACGTCACCACACTTTCGGGCGGAGAAAAGCGTCGCGTGGCCCTATGCCGCGTGCTGCTTGAGCAGCCCGACCTACTGCTGCTCGACGAACCCACAAACCATCTTGACGCTGAGTCGGTTGCGTGGCTCGAGCATCACCTCGAGGCTTTCCCAGGTACGGTCGTTGCCATAACGCACGACCGGTATTTCCTGGACAACGTGGCCAAGTGGATTCTTGAGCTCGATCGCGGGAGCGGCTTTCCTTACGAGGGCAACTACTCCTCGTGGCTTGAACAGAAAAAAGAACGACTTGCACAAGAAGAAAAAGCAGCAAGTGCTCGGCAGCGCACCCTGGAGCGCGAGCTCGAGTGGGTGCGCATGTCGCCGCGTGCTCGTCAGGCAAAAAACAAAGCGCGTGTGCAGAAGTACGAGGAGCTTGCGAGCGAGCAGCGTCAGGAGCGAATCGCTCAGAACGAGATCGTAATTCCACCAGCACCGCGCTTGGGCAACGATGTGGTAATCGCCGAGGGGCTGCGCAAGTCGTTTGGCGACAGACTGCTGTTTGAAGGATTGTCGTTTTCTCTGCCGCGAGGTGGAATAGTTGGAGTGATCGGTCCCAACGGGGCGGGAAAAACGACGCTGTTCAGAATGATTGTTGGTACCGAGCAGCCTGACGCGGGGCAACTCAAGATTGGCGAAACGGTGCAAATCTCCTATGCGGACCAATCGCGTACGCTCGATGGAGCGCGGACGGTTTTTGAGGAGATCTCAGGTGGGTCGGAGGTGATTCCGGTAGGTAAGAAGGAGATGAACGTGCGGGCGTATGTCGGGTCCTTTGGTTTTCGTGGTGCTGACCAGCAGAAGCTCGTGGCCAACATGTCGGGCGGAGAGAGGAACAGGTTGCACATGGCCAAGACGATGCTGGCTGGGGGCAATCTGTTGTTGTTGGACGAGCCGACGAACGATCTGGACGTTGATACGCTGCGCGCGCTGGAGGAGGCGCTACTCGACTTTGCTGGTTGTGCGGTGATCATTTCGCACGACCGCTGGTTTCTCGATCGTGTGGCCACTCACATCCTTGCCTTCGAGGGGGACTCGGAGGCGGTCTGGTTTGAGGGCAACTACCAGGCGTACATCGAGGATCTCAAGAAACGCAAAGGGGCCGACGCCGACCAACCGCATCGTATCAAGTACAAGAAGCTGGTGCGGAAGTAGTTCACAGGCGTGGGCGTTCTGCCCACGCGTGCGGTGGCCATTCCCTGACTCCGTTGTCTCTCCAGTATCTGTAGTTTGCGAACATTCCCTCCCACGGGAGCGCGTACCTGCGCTCTCATGAGGTGCAGCGCGTGCGTGCATTTCCGCGCTGAAAGACGCAAACCTACAACGGACGTGCATCATGATTTCCGACACGACTGACTATCGGATGTCTGTCACCCTCGATCTCCCGTATGAACGTGCGGTAGACCGAACGAAAGAAGCACTAGCGAGCCAGGGCTTTGGCGTACTGAGCGAAATCGACGTCAAGGCAACTCTCAAGAAGAAGCTCGATGTGGATTTCCGTCCATATGTGATTCTGGGAGCGTGCAATCCTTCTCTGGCTCATCGTGCGTTGAGCGCTGAGCGTGACATTGGAGTGCTGCTGCCCTGCAACGTAGTGGTTTATGCGTCTGATGAGCCGGGCAGTAGCATCGTCTCTGCAGTTGACCCCGAGGTGTCGCTTTCGCGAGTCGGGAATGAAGAACTCCGGCCGCTCGCACTGGAGGTAAAGTCGCGACTGTCTGCTGTGCTTGAGGCGCTACAGAAATAGAGCGACAGCTGGAATCTGACGACATCTGACAGGTAACGAGTTGGCGGAGAGGCTGAAGCACCCTGGCCACGACCCTCAACGTGTAAGAGTACTCCAACCTTCCGCCTTCCTGCTCAATCCTCGTTCCTGCAACCGTACTTTCTCAAGCCACAGCCACAGCTAGTGCTGCCTTGCCTGCGCTCGCCGGCGTCGGTAGAGGT
>CAZYTS010000065.1:0-3153 GCA_964649855.1 uncultured Gemmatimonadaceae bacterium | reverse complement strand
AGCCACAGCCACAGCTAGTGCTGCCTTGCCTGCGCTCGCCGGCGTCGGTAGAGGTAGATGCTGACGCCGGCCCACGCCAGGAAGAGTACGTTGCCCGCGATAGTGAGTCCCCTGAGTTCGTGCCTTGTTTCCGGGGAGGCAAAGGCGCTCATGACTGAGAGGGTGAGACCCGTGGCTCCCATGACGTTGTTGAATTCGTGGTAGTACGGCCCCCCCTTTCTCCTAACGACGGAGACGATGCTCCAGAGGAAGACTCCCACTGACATCGCGACCACGATTGCAGCAAGAGTGAATTGGAGTCGGTCGAACACTGTTGTGGCTTCCACGCTTATCCTCCTGGTTCTGGTCGGTTATTCCTGCTTATCGCAGGCTGCCACGGTCCTTGTGAGTCCGCGGGTCCATCTGACCCAGCCTGCGAGCCAGACAACGGCACCGGCACCCGACGCGGTTGCTGGTGCTGTAGCCACTAACACTCCAAAGCCCACAGCCGTCTCCACGATTCCCCAGCCGCAGTCCTGCGCGTACAGCGGTTGCGGCAAGACGGTCGCGGTCGCGTATCTAAACATGCGACGGGCGAGCCGAGCCGCGAGACCTCTTGGGTCTACCGAAGTGACCTCGAGGTTGACCGTCATGATGGCAAACGCCTCGTCTGACTTGTCGCGGAAGAGTGACGCTGTCTGCTTTTTGAGGACGTAGCCACCTGCTTCCTTTTTCCAGTCGAGCTTGACGCTTGCGACTCTCTGGCCGGCTCTCGTTACGATAATCTCGGAAACGGGCGAACCGCCGGAACCAGGGCGAGCTGCAACTTCCACGAGCGTTCCGGTGGAATCGCGAGAAGTGCGGGTAAACCCGGCATAGATCGGGCTCCGCGACTGATCTCCCGTAGTTGCAACGACCGGAGCTGCATATTTGAGGTAGTCTGTTATGTCGCCCTCGGATTCCGTAAAGGATTTCGCCTCGGGTAGTTTGCCCTGGCTGAGCGCAGCAATGCCGGCCCGCCCCATCGTGGCGTCGAGCCTGAATGGCTTGGATGCTCTCTTGCTCCACCTGCCGTTGGCCTCTTTGAATTCGATCGTGGCCGATCCGCGCCCCTGGAAGGTGGCTCCCTCTGCGGTGCTCGTTTTCTCCAGAAGGTTGGGGATTACCGGGAAGGGGTCGATGGGTGCCGACGGTGAGTTGGACGAGTCTGAGCAGGCGCTGATGAAGGCCAGGAGACCGGCCAGGACGAGCGCTGTCAGTTGAAGTGTGTTGCGAGAGAAGGCTGCAGAGGAGCTGCGCGGTGCCCTGTGGGCGTGGTGTTGTATGGACCGCATGGTGATTTCCACTCGTGAGTGATTTTGCCGCTGTTGGGCGGCTGGCTTGCTGCACGAGATGGGGCTGATTTTGCGGAGCCATGCGGACGCTGTTGCTGTTCGTGATCTGCAGGCCTGAGAGCGATCCCACATCCCAACTTCTGGGTTGTGGGCGCAGTATACGGGCGGGTGTCACGTAGGCGTCACGTCGTCCCCCGTGCCGCCGCCTTCCCGCCCGTTGGAAGTGGGGAAGTTGGGAAGACCGCCGATTCCCCCCTCCAGATCGTGCACGCCCCTCGCGCTCGAATCCCAAAAGCTGCAACATCTGCATGCCGCTCCACCCCCAAGGAGAATCAATATCATGGCACGCAGACTCGGCCCCCTCATCCTCGCCTGCCTTTCACTATCAGCCCTGCCACTGGGCGCGCAGAACGCCACCACCAGATTGCGTTTCGCGGTCACCTTTCCGGCTACTAAAAGCGCGCAGCCTCTCGACGGCAGAGTAATCCTGATCCTGGCGAAAGACACAACGTCAGAGCCCAGGCTTCAGCTCAACTCCGGGTTGTCAACAGCTCAGGGCTTTGGCATCGACGTCGAAGGCTGGCGCCCAGGCGAAACGCGCTACATCGACGCAACATCTTTTGGATTTCCCATCCGGTGGCTCCGTGACGTCCCTCGAGGGAACTACCGCGTCCAGGCCATCATCAACCGCTACGAAACGTTTAACAGGAGCGATGGCAAGACAGTCAAGCTCCCTCCAGACAAGGGTGAGGGACAACAGTGGCGCAGCAAGCCGGGCAACCTCTACTCAACACCGACCGTCGTAACGATCGACCCGGCGCGCGCCGACGTCATTCGGCTGGCACTGGACCAGGAAATTCCCCCGGTCGCTGAGTTCAAGGAGACGCCCTGGGTCAAGTACGTGAGAATCCGCAGTGAGCGCCTCTCAACATTCTGGGGTCGCGACATGTTCATTTCTGCATTTGTCACACTCCCCTGGGGCTTTAATGAACACCCCGACGCCAGGTATCCACTCGTCATCAATCACGGGCACTTTGCACCTGCTCCCGACAACTGGCGCGAAACACCACCCGATCCCGATCTCAAGCCCGACTACAGCGAACGCTTTTCTCTGGCCGGCTACAACCGGATTCAGCAGGAACAGTCGTGGCAGCTCTTTCAGGACTGGCAATCCAAGGGCTTCCCTCGCATGCTCCTCGTGCAGATCCAGCACGCCACGCCGTACTACGACGATTCGTACGCGGTTAACTCCGCCAACAATGGCCCCTACGGCGATGCCATCCAGTATGAACTCATTCCGGAGATCGAACGCCGCTTTAGAGGCTTAGGCCAGGGGTGGGCACGCTTTGTCTACGGCGGCTCCACTGGAGGCTGGGAGTCGATGGCCGTACAGATGTTCTACCCCGATGACTACAATGGCGCGTGGGTAGCCTGTCCCGATCCGATCGACTTCAGACACTATACCGTAGTCAACATCTACGCGGACACGAACGCGTACTACATGCCCTCCACCTTCAAGCGCACACCGCGTCCGGGCATTCGAAACTACCTGGGCCACCTGAGCTCAACTCTGCAGGAACTCAATCACTACGAACTGCTCATCGGCACAAAGGCCCGCTCAGGAGATCAGTGGGACGTGTGGGAATCGGTCTACTCACCCACCGACTCGCAGGGATACCCACGCCGGATCTGGGACAGAGATACCGGAAAAATTGATCCCGTTACCGCCGCGTACTGGAAGGAGAACTACGACCTCTCCTGGATTCTGCGTCGCGATTGGGCCAAGCTGCAACCAAAACTTAGAGGTAAAATCCGCCTCTACGTCGGTGACATGGACAAC
>CAZYTS010000064.1:0-17985 GCA_964649855.1 uncultured Gemmatimonadaceae bacterium | reverse complement strand
GGCGAATTGAGATCGGTCACGAACATTGGCACGTTGGGATCTTCGCCCGGCGCTGCGATTCCTCTGGAGATCCTGCCTTCAACAAAAGTCCGGTGAATGCGCATGTATTCGTCGTCGACCACGTGTGGCGTGATCGAAAGATCACTTCCAATGCCGACATGGTCCTCGCCACAAACGTTTATAGCATGTTCGATGTGCTTGACGACGTCGTCCGACGTCGGCTGTCCACTCATCGTTAGGAACGGCATAAGGTAGATGCCAAGTACGCCACCCTTGTCTGCCATCCGCTTCAAGATGTCATCGGGTTTGCTGCGCGGCAGATCGGCGATGGCTCTACACCCGGAATGGCTAATAGCTACCGGTTTCGCCGAGTGCTCGATGGCGTCCATGGTAGTGCGCATGCCGCAATGACCCAGGTCGACTATCACCCCCTGCGCATTGAGCCGCTCAACGAGTTGTCTACCTAACGGCGTCAGTCCGCCGTTCTCTGGCTGCAGACAGCCGTCGCCAAACATGTTGCGCACATTATACGTCAGTTGGACGATGCGGAGGCCGAAGGCGTGATAGAGGGCCACGCGGTCGAGATCTTCACCGATGCCAACGCCGTCCTGGAAGCCGTAGATGAGACCTAGCTTCTTTCCACGTTTAGCCGTCTCCAGGTCCGCAACGCTGCGGATCTTCATGAGAACGTCTGGATGACGCTGCAGGTCCCGCTCCCAGCGGGCCATGGAGCTCATAACCCCTTCGGGGTTCTGACCCCCGACAGTGAGATTGACCGCCGTGATCCCGGACATTTGCGCATTGCGCAACATCTCGGGAGTAAGGGCTTCCACGTTGACCGGAGTGTTGAACGGCCCGGGGCTGGCGAGGAAATCGATGACCATGGCCTGCTCGTAGCGCGGCCAGGCTGTTGGGGCTGTGGCGCGGGCGCTTTCAGCGAGTGGTTGCAGAACTCGTGGGGCGAGCATGGGTGCGATGACCAACCCAGCAGCCACTTTGGAGAATGCGCGTCGGGAGATGGGGTCGGGGCTCATGGCGCCAGAACATACCTGTTCTGGGAGAAGGGGCAATGAGGAAAGACGTCGGAGACTCGGAACTCGGCGGGCGCGGACCCGTTTGGCCCGGGTATCCGAGCAGATGCGCCTAACGACTGGCGCCGGACGGGAGTCCTTTAGCGTCATCCAACGGCCGACAGATCACCGCGAGCATGGGAATCTGCCGGCTTAAGGTCTCTACGTGCTGGCGGCGCAATGAACCAGGCATTAGTGTCTCGCACCCGGCACGCAGCGGCGGCGCCCCTCCTCATGACAAGAGAAACCGACTGATGCTCGAGACCATTACACGTGCGAACAGCTGGCTCAATGGCTACGTCTGGGGCCCGCCGCTCATTGTACTCCTTATGGGGACCGGCGTCGTACTCCTCTTCGTGACCGGCGGAGTACAGTTTCGCCACCTCGGGACAGCTCTCGGCGAGGTCCTTGGCAAGCTGAGGCATCGTGCTGGCGAAGGTACAGTATCTCCGTTTCAGGCGGTGGCGACTGCTCTCGCGTCGACGGTGGGAGTGGGAAACATTGCGGGTGTTGCCACGGCGATCTTCCTCGGTGGGCCGGGGGCACTATTCTGGCTGTGGATTTCGGGCCTGCTCGGCATGGGAGTCAAGTACGCCGAGATTGTGATTGCCTTGCACTACAGAGAGAAAGATGCATCCGGCATTTGGCGTGGTGGTGCAATGTACACGCTCAAGAAGCGCGGTCTGGGTTGGCTGGGCGCAATCTTTGCTTTGCTTGCATCGCTCGCCGCCTTCGGTATTGGCAACATGGTTCAGGCGAACTCCGTAGCACAAAGCCTCAACGCGAGTTTCGGAGTGTCGCCATCAGTCGTGGGCGCGATCCTGGTCGTAATCACTGGAATCGTGATTCTTGGAGGTATTAAGCGCATTGCGGCGTTTGCCGAGGTGCTCGTGCCTTTCATGGCAATTCTCTATCTCGCCGGCGGGCTTGTGCTGGTTGTATTGAATGCGGGGCAGATTCCCCACGCCCTTTCTCTCGTGTTCGACGGTGCTTTCAACGGCACGGCCGCAACGGGAGGCTTTGCGGGTGCGAGCATCATGTTCGCAATGCGATATGGGATGGCTCGCGGTCTCTTTTCGAATGAAGCGGGTCTCGGCAGCGCACCGATGGTGCACGCGACTGCGCAGACTGACCATCCAGTGCGGCAAGGGCTATACGGAATCTTTGAGGTCTTTGTCGACACGATCCTGATCTGCACGACGACAGGGCTCGCTATTCTGGTGACTGGTGTGTGGGATGGCGGAGCGACCGGTGCGGCGTTGTCGGCTCAGGCATTCTCGGCTGGACTTCCAGGTCAGTGGGGAGGAATGATAGTGACATCCGGACTCGTCCTGTTTGCCTATTCGACGCTGATTGGGTGGAGCTATTACGGCGAAACAGGGATAGTGTATTTGCTCGGTGCAAGGGCTGCACTCCCCTATCGAATCCTATGGCTGATATTCACCTACCTCGGTGCCGTTGGTTCGCTGCATCTCGTTTGGGACATTGCTGATACGCTCAATGGGCTGATGGCGATTCCCAACCTGATCTCTGTGTTGATTTCGATTCCGTTGTTGCGCAGGTTGCACCTGGAGTACTTCGCTTCACGCAAATAGCCCGACCTAAACAGTCGCCGCTATCGCTCAGCTACGCGCTCACCTCGTACGAAAACACTCGCCTTGCCATCCGCGACTGAGTTGGCTTCAAAGGTGACTCGGCCATCAGGATGCTTCTGGAACGTCACTCGGGCTGGACCAAAAGCCACAGAGTGCACAGCATGAGGCACAGTTAGGGAGTGCAGTACCGATCCCTTTGCAGCGCAGCTCAAAACACGTGATGGTGACATATCACCGCTCCACGACGAATCCGCAGCAAGACGGATCGGTAGGTCATTCACTACTATCGCGATCGGCGAGCACTCATTGAAAGTCAAGTTTGGTCCTTCAAAGCCGTCTCGAGTTCGTGCAGTGGTCAAATCGATCGCATACGACCGTGCTTGCATATTGATGGGAACACCAGTTGAGTCATCGCGCACTATCTCATACTCGAAAGGCATGCTCCTGAGCTTCGTCCGTCCAAACATTGTAACGGAGTCCATGCCTGTTACAACAGCCGTGATAGCATAGATCCCACTGTATGGAACGCTACTCGCAGCGATCTTTGCCTGTTGAACGGCTGACAACATGTCAATAGCCACTTCTTCCGTCGGCTGTTTGGTCGCTGCCGTCGGATTCATCGCAATCCAGTGCAGTATCCGCTCGTGCACGGCAACATCAGCAACCCCGATGGACTCTGCCCAGAGCGTGCGGTACATCGCGAACAGGTCAGAAGAAGACATGGTCGGTCTGGAGCCTACTTTGACGATGACTACGTGGCCGCTAGCAGCACCCAGCCTTTGCGGCAGAGGAAAGTGCTGAGCCCTATACACGTCAAACGTCGGCCTGCCGCCCACCCAGTGCTCCCTGCGTCGCGGCTTCCCAACGTAAAGCCCGTGCTCTCCAACGGTATCAAACAAGCCATCAAATGCGGGGAACGGAGCGCAGCTCGGTCCGATCCGATAGCGGACAAACACCGCACCGCTATCACCCGCTTGAAGTCCCTCTCTTATCACTTCAGCTTGATACCCGGCAACATCACTCACCCGCATCAGCTGCGCCAGAACGTTATGTGGCCTGGAGTAATACGGCGTATCGATAGGTGCATCAATCCTCTGAGGCGTCGCCGTGGCAAGCATATAGGTCCACTGTCCGAAAGCCTGGGGATAGCTTGCAAGATAACTGCAGCGGGCTCCTACTTCACGCGCAACAACCAAGGGGAGAGCGGCGACCGCAACTATCGTGATCAGCACAAAGAAGCGCTTGCTCATCAGGCCTCCTCCAACAAAACGCCGCTTATACTGTGCGGCCAACTTCCATTGGTCGCAAGCCCGCGTCGTCTTAAGCAAGTTCGTCTAGCCGTTCCCCATGCGGCGAACCCTTGGTTCTTACGCCTGTGGCTTCTCCACGATCTTCCAGTACGAATCCTTGCGGATAACCATGCCGTCCGCAAACTCCCAAAGGTCGCAACCCCGTACACGTACTTTTCGCCCTTCGGGCGTTGTGCCGGTAAGGAGCCATTCGGATACGCCCAGGTTGTCGCTCACCCAGTGCCTGTCGTCGCCGTAGTGCACGTCAGGCAGTCCAGCAAAGCGGGTTGCGAGGGCGCGCCGCACATCCGCCTTGCCAGTGTAGCGCGAACCCCAGGGGTCAGGACCGCGCGGCATGTCAAAGGAGCAGTCGTCAGCAAAGAACTCCATTATTGCATCGAGGTTATGGTCGTTAAACGCGGCCAGGATGTCTTTTAGAGTTTGTATAGATGTCTCCGCCATGCATGCCTCTGAGGGTCGAGCAGCAATGTGAGCCGCCCCGAGTGTTGCCACTCGCTGGAACGGGTTCGTGCTTCGTTGCACCAGAACATACGTCTTCTAACAAGAGAGGCAATGAGAGACGATATCGAACCGGACTCTGCAGCAGAGCCGTAAACGCAGTCCGTACCCGTTTGGCACGGAGCGGCGCCGTGCCGTCCAACAAGCCAAGGGAGGACGCGCGCGTATCTCTACAGAAGGAATGAAGCCATTCCCGGTTCTACGCCGAGGGAATCAGTCGTCAGGGGTAATTGCCCAGGTGACCGTGACGTTCCCAGCCGGCGCCTCACTGGCACTGGCAGTCGAGCCCCAGAGGAGCGCCCCATAAGCCGACGCCAGATAATGTGCCTTTGCTGCGTGCCCTGGCCCAAGAATCCAGACAACGCTGTGCGCGGGAATATCCGCTCCGTCAACCTCGCTGATCGCGTTCAAACCGCGCCAATCACCCAGGTCAATCCATCCAGAATAGAGGTGGCCTGTAGCTGTTGTAGTCGTCACCTGAGTGCCATCAAAGTCCGTCGTTACCGAATTGAGCCAGGGAATCACGGTGAAAGAATAGCGACAGGTTTGAAGGTCGACCTCAAAGTCCACAGTCGGACGATTCTGGGTGATCAGCGCACCCTGGGCATCGATGCGAGACGTCTCCTGTGTCGAGAGCTTAGTCAGGCGATCGGTGATCCGGCCGGTGCCGACCGTTGGAGCAAACCAGGAAGAAGAAGGCCCCAGACGCATCAACCGCACATCTATGCTCGCGGCGTGTTCAGCACGTATGCGCTGACCGTCCACCGTGGCTTCATGCGTCCACTGCAGCTGTATCTGTGCCTTGAATGCATTTACGCTTTGGATGCCATCGCACGGTCCGACAGACCCAACGGTGAGAGTAGCCGGCGGCGCCATGATCGCACCCGCACGCGCTGTTATCTGCGTCGTCCCCGTCGCTACTCCGGTCGCCACACCTGTGGATGCGTTTATTGTTGCAACCGCGGGGATGGCGGATGACCACGTGACAGCCGGAGTCGGCAAGATGGCTGCGCCGGTCGCATCGCGTGCGATTGCGGTGAACGCAACGCTGCCACCGACCGTCGTACTCGCCGAAATCGGCACAATCTCCAGCGTCGTGGCGACCAATGGGGCCTGATCAACCACGACGGTGCCGCGACCCTCCATTGAGCCCGACCTCGCGACTACCTGTGTTGTGCCACGAGCCAGACCAACTACCTCGCCATTCTGACTCACACTCGCTATCGAACTATTGTCGATCGACCAAACGAGCGAAGGCAGCGCAAGGGGATTGCCGGCTGCGTCCCTGGCAATCGCCGTCACGTTGCCTCGACCACCCACGACCAGTTGTAGCGGCGAAGGAACCACCGTCACAAGTATACCACCATCGTCGGGGTCGGCAGGGCTGCTGCTTCCACAGGCAAGGAGCCCGAGACAACACAAAAGAGACAGACTTCGCACGCTACACTCCGGGTTTCTCAGCTGGAGATTCGACGCGATACCTAAAAAAGGATACCGAAGGTGACCGGGATGGAACGAATGTCCTTTCTGTCTATGGCACCCTTTTCGGTGTATACGTTCTGCAGTCGGCCCTCGATAAAGGCTTCGAGACGCCCCAGCCGCAGCGACAATCCTCCCCCGCCGTCAATGCCAAAGCGAAACTGCGACTCATTGTCGACTCCAGGCGTTTCCAGGTCCTCGCTCATATGGAAGGCCCCCAGACCCGCGCTCGCATAGGTGCGGAGCGGTCCAATGCGCAGCAGATTGAGTTCAATTCCGGCAGTGCCACTCAGAAATGTCGTAGACCCGGTAAGTGCTCCCTGCAACGCTTCCTTGTAGTCGAGCTTTTGGTAACCCAGATTGAATCGCAACGGAACGCCCAAACCGGGATCCAGGAGCACAAAGGCCTGCCCATTCAGCCCGTTCTTAAAGACGTCCGCAGCTTCGCTGGTCGGCACTACGACGCCGCCGCCAAATCCAACCCGGATCAGGTGCCTGCTCGTGGTTTGGGCGAACTGGGCGGCTAGCGGACCAGCGAGGCACGATGAGTTGATTGTCATCGCGCACATTAGAGACACCACCTTGGCCGAAGATCGCATGTTCACCACCCGTAACTGGAAGTTTGCTGACGGTACCTTCCTTGGTACGCAGTGTGGGCGCGATCATTCCCACTCCCTTATCCCCAGACCCGAGGTCCGGGCCGCATGATCTGGCTCCTCCTGTCGATCTCGTTATCAACTCCTGTGCAGGCGCTGCAACAGGGGGAGAGGGAGGACGTCAATAGCGTACTCATCCGGGCGATTCGTGCTGTTGAAGGCGACTCATCTGCCTCTGTTGCTGCAAGTTGGGAGCGACGCCTGGCTCGCGACTCGATGGATGCGGCGGCCACGCTGGGACTGGCAACGTTGGCTCGCCAACGTTACGACTACGCGACGAGCGATTCGACCTATATCCGGCTTATTCGTCGCGACCGCGGCAACAGAGATCCCTACGCCATAGCTGCCCGCGTTGAACTGGGTCGTAGCCTACAGGTGAGAGGGCTAAACGATAGCGCGGACTCACTTTACACCGCTGCCATCGCAGGTGCGGCGCGCGCTGGTTCACGTTCGTTAGAGGTCGGAGCTCTCGTAAGCCTTGCCAGCGTGCGCACACGCACGCTGGGACCAGCAGCGGGAGACAGTCTACTCCGCCTCGCCGAGTCGCGCCTGCCCACCGGGGACTGGCTCACGCTATCGGAGTTCTACTGCGCGCGTGCGGCCCTCCTCCATATGACGGGAAGCCTGAACGCCGAGTTGGAGGCGAGGCGAGGGTCTGAGTTCGCCGAACAATCCGAAGTCAAACGACAACGCGCGCAATGCATGCGCGTACTCGCTGTGTTGATGATCGATCGGGACAGGCGCGAAGAAGGATTTGCATTGCTCGAAGAAGTGGTTGACAGGCTGAGCGCAATTCACGACCGCGCCGCGCTCTCAGGTATCCTTCAGTGGCGAGGATATCAATTCTACGTCAGTTATGACTATGGCCGGGCGCGCCAGGATCTGCTGCGTGCCGTAGATGATGGGATAGCGTCGGGAGCTGTGTCGCCCGTGGCTTGGGCGCTGCTCACGCTTACAATGCTGTCGTCGTCGGCGGGAGACATTGTATCGGCTCGTGACTACGCCGATCGTGCGGCTCAGCACTTTGAATCGCAGGGTGACCAGTGGGGCCTGTCGACACTGAGCGCTATTCAAGGTCAAGTCGAGTACCAGGCTGGCGATCACGATAACGCGCGCGCGCACCTGGGAGACGCACTCAAGGCGGCTGAATCGATCGGCCATACTTCATCCATAGTTGCCGTCCGTACCGGACTGGCTCTGCTGGAAATGGATGACGGTAATCTCGAGGTCGCCGACCGCCACCTGCAAGCCGCTCGAAACGTTGCGGTGAACAACAGGCTGACAGGTTGGGAACGCGGACTATCCCCTCACTTTGCACGGCTCGCAATTTTGAGAGGAGAGCTCGATGCTGCCGAACGACAACTGCGCGACGCGTTAGGCGGCGGCACTCTGACTGAACGCGACCAACCGGCCGTTGTCTACCAGCTGAGGTCTCGTCTTGCTGACGTGCTCATGAAACAAGGACGCGCCCAGGACGCCGGAACAGAGCTGCGACTGGCGATCGATGCACTGGACTCGGTTCGTTCGGGGCTCAGCGATCAGGAGTTGCGAGCGCTGGTGCTTCAGAATCTGCGAGATGCCCGTGACCCGGCCCTAGGCGCTCCTCAGGTGATTGCTGGCCTCGTGCTGAATGGACGCGTAGACGAGGCCTTCACTCTGGCTGACCGGCGCAAGGCAGGTCACCTCCTCGATAAAGTTGTTCTCCGCGACCTGTTCAAAGGTGATGAGGTTGCTGGCCGTAAAACGCCTAAGTCGAACTTGCAGCACCTGTCACGCGTAACAATGGCCGAAGTATCGGGCGCGCTGCCGAGGCGCACGGCACTGCTGGAGTACGTGACGGGCGCGAGCGGTGCACCCACAACGCTCTTTGTTGTCGACAAGTCAGGCGGTAGCGCCTTTGTCTTGACTCCGCTCGACTCGATCACAACAGATCTCCGTCGATTTAATACCCTAATTGAAGAAGGCCGAAAGCCAGATCACCTCGCCAGAACATTGGCTGCGGCACTGCTCAACAAAGCAATCGAGCGGCTCCCAAGAGACGTGGACAGACTTGTAGTAGTACTAGACGCGGGACTGAGCCGCGTTCCTGTAGACGCCCTTGTGCTGAGCGACGGTCGGCGGATGGTGGAGCGCTTCTCGATCTCAGTAGCGCCGTCAGCTGGAGTGGCCGTGCAACTCTGGAAGCGGCCAGTAAACAGCGCTCCCGTCGAATTGCTGGCGTTGGGTGATCCTGACTTCGGATCGTCCGGGGTCGCCCTTGGATCAACCGATCCAGATGCCAGAGCACTTGCCAGCCGTGGTGCTCTGGAACGTCTGCCGTATTCGGGGCGCGAGTCTCGCATGGTCGCGCGTTATGCGCCCTCGTCAACAGTTCGTTTGGGCAAGAACGCCACCGAGACTTTTATAAAGGAGACGGGTCTCAGGCGATACCGCGTTGTTCACCTGGCGGCTCACGCGCTGGTTGACGAGCAGACGCCAATGCGGACCGCACTTGTGCTCTCGCCGGCCAGCGACAACGACGGCCTGCTGCGGGGCCGGGATCTTGCCGCCTTGGATCTCGATGCAGACCTCGTAATGCTGTCTGCCTGTAGTACCGGCAGCGGCACAGACGTTCATGGCGAGGGAGTCGAAGGACTCACAGGGCCGCTGCTGGAGGCCGGTGCCCGGGGCGTAGTCGCATCACTCTGGCGAGTTGATGATCGCACCACGGCGGAGTTTGTGCAAAGCTTCTATGACGCGCTCGCCGATGGTCACCCCACGGGTACTGCACTAACAATCGCAAAGCGAAACGCGATGGCACGTGGCGAACCCCCTGCCGTTTGGGCAGCCTTTACACTGGTTGGAGATCCTGATGTCACTATCCCACTCAATCGGCACAACTCACCAGTAGGCCTATGGGTGGTGATTTCTGTGCTGGCCGCTCTAAGCGCCTATGGTGTGTTTACGCGCAAGTCCCGAAGCACCGATCGACTTCGCGTGCCGTCTGAAAGCATCGCCTCCACCCACCAGCTGACTAACCCTGGTGACCCATAGTTGACCGAGTCCGGAATAACCAATGCGGTGTCTGACAGCGTGGTGCCATAGACCACACGTCCGTGTGCGGTAACCAGGTTGTATTCGTACGATAGAGCACGCGGCACTGCATTCCAGACAAAGCGCATCGAGCTGCCGGCTACGTCTCCAGGCGCTGGAGCTATGAGCTGCAGTCTGGTTGTGCCGCCGTCGCGGGAGGCGGTGGCACGGTCAGGAAGGGCCCTCCAGATAACGCCGACTCCTGCAATCAGCACGAGTGACGCCGCAATCCTTAGCGGCCACGTGCGGCGCGTGGGCGGTCGGCGCGCCTCCTCGGGCGCCTGTTCGACGAGCGCTCGCAGCAACTCAAACTCCTGGCGGCAGCTGGGGTCGCTCATAACAGCACGAAGGACGCGCTGACGCTCTGCGCCGGAAGTGCGGTTCTCCAGCACATCGAGCATTTCCTCTGGCGAGATCGCACTTGCTTCTGATGAGCTGTGGCGACCAGCCAGTCCCTTTTTATATAGATCTTTCAGTCGTTGTTCACTCATTCGATCAGCTCCGGTCCAATTCCCCGTGCCCGAAGTCGGTCCCGTAGTTGTGCCAAACCCCGATATATCAGATGCCGCACTCGCGGCTCTGACCAGTGAAGCAAAGCAGCAATCTCGTCGCGGCTGAACCCCTCCAGGTGCATTCTCAAGACCAGGGCTCGGTCTTCCGGCAACTGTTGGATCTCCCGGTGCACCGCTTCCCCAAGGCTCTTCTCTTCGAGTAAAGCATCTGGCTGCGGCGACCTGCTCATGAGTCCTGGCTCGGCTGGGTCGT
This sequence comes from uncultured Gemmatimonadaceae bacterium, assembly GCA_964649855.1. Lineage (GTDB taxonomy): Bacteria > Gemmatimonadota > Gemmatimonadetes > Gemmatimonadales > Gemmatimonadaceae > CAZYTS01. The sequence goes on along the minus strand of CAZYTS010000064.1, from coordinate 7,540 downwards.
CATCGGCTGCCGCCTCAGCTCGTCGAACTCGTCGCCTTCTTATAAGGTCGACAGCGGAGGAGAGGGCAATTCGATAAACATATGACGCAGGGAGGCTCGGGATATTCCCGTCTTTGGACATGGTCCGCCACATCCGAATCCTGACCTCCTGAAAGACTTCGTCCACGTCCTGCCCGGAAAGGCCGTAGCGGGCTGCCGCCTGACGCACGCGTTCAGCGTACTGTCTGACCTGTATCTCGAGCTCACGAGACAGGACGTCGCTGGTTTCGGGGATAGGCTCGGCAGCCATGCCAGAGCTTAGCGTCGGGGAGGGGAAGAAGCGATGCCCCGCTCGTCATAGTGCGGCCAGGGGCCTCGACCGCACCGAGCCCCGAGCAAGCCGTCGTCAGATCATGCGCTCGGGGCGTTCATCAAAGGCGGTACAGGCCAGATCCTCTCGGGGGAAGTCCGATCCGACGGGGCCCTGACTTCCGGTCGCTTGCGACCTCAATCCGCCTTGGGAGTGGTCTTACGCTCTCCCCGCATTGCATCGATGCTGAACGGTCCTCCACCAATGACGGAGAACAGGAGGAAGATGAACGAATACATCATCACGACCTCGCCGCGATTCTCCCACCACCAGATCGACGACGAACCCATGGAGTGCATCCAGAAGTAGGCAACCGCCATCTCACCCGACGCAATAAAGGCTGCGGGCCGCGTGAAGAGGCCCAGTGCAATCGCAGCGCCGCAGACCACCTCTATGATTCCTGCAGCACCAAAGCGCGTCATGAGGTCGACGGTACCTCCGTCAGGTCCCATACCGCCAAACCAGCCAAAGATCTTCTGGGCGCCGTGTGAGAAGTAGGTCAGTCCGAGCGCGATGCGTACGATCGACTGGACAGGGCCCGCATAACGCGATGGAATTATCTGGTTCACGGTCTCCTCATCTGTTTGTGGTTGTAACAGCTCAGAGTGATCACCTACCAAATTCCGGTTTGCAGCCTTGCATCGTTCCCGGTACCCGATCCGCTCGATGCCAGGGCGTGCACGGTACAAAGGCCTGCTGGTCAGCGCGCCCAATTTTCTGTGACCTGGCAGACGCGTAAGTGACGTGTCAATCCATGAGAATCTAGTGCTGCGCACAGCTTAGATAAAGCAAGACTCAAACAACTTTGAACCACAGTAGGGGCCGGCATCCTCCCTCGCGCAGGAATGCAATCACAGGGCTGCATCCCCCAAAATCAAAGCCGCGCGAGGGCGAACCCTGCTATAATCAAAGTATGACGCGTTGAATGCGCGCCGGACCTCTACTCACCTTTTACGGCAATGCCCAGCCTTGCTGATGTTCAAGCGGCGCGCGAACGTATCGCGGCCGACGTAGTACTCACTCCAACGGTGCCGGCACTGGCGTTGCGAGACAGACTGCCATGCACACTGCACCTCAAACTGGAGAATGCGCAGCGCACCGGCTCATTCAAGGATCGCGGTGCGCTCAACAGACTTCTTGACCTCGATGAAGGCGAGCGCTCGCGCGGTGTAGTTGCGGCCAGCGCAGGCAATCATGCACAGGCGGTTGCCTACCACGGCGGCCGGCTCGGCGTCGGCGTAGAAGTCGTGATGCCGGAGCACACCCCGATCACCAAAGTCGCAAATACACAGCGCTTTGGCGCGTCGATACGCCTAACTGGTGCTACACTCTCCGATTCGATGGTCGAAGCGCGTCGGCTCGAGTCAGAAGAGAGACGTGTGCTTGTGCATCCATATGACGACGAACGTGTGATTGCAGGGCAGGGAACTATTGGGTTCGAGTTGTTAGAACAACTGCCCGAGCTCACGACGATCATTGTGCCAATTGGTGGTGGGGGTTTGATAGGCGGAATCGCAATGGTGGTAAAGGAACGGCGTCCAGAGGTGCGGATCTTTGGAGTGGAAGCGGCCGTGGCTGCATCGGCGCTAGCCTCACGTTCATCCGGTGCACCGGTACAGATCGAGACTTCAGAGACCATTGCTGACGGCATTGCTGTCAAGCGAGTGGGTGATCTTACCTTCCCACTGATCGAGCGCTATGTGGACGACCTCGTCGTGGTGGATGAGGAGGAGATCGCGGCTGCAGTGCATCTTTTGCTTGAGCGCCAGAAGGTGCTGGCCGAAGGCGCGGGTGCTGCGCCACTCGCGGCGATCCTGGCCGGAAGAATTCCGCTTAAGGAGAACGACGTTGCCGCAATGGTTGTGTCGGGCGGAAATATCGACGTGACCCTCGTCCAGCGCATTCTCGACAGAGGTCAGGTCTATGACGGTCGGCTGGCGCGTCTTGCGGTAACGGTACGGGACCGCCCTGGGAATCTGGCGCGTCTCACGAGGCTAGTCGCAGAAGAAGGGGCGAATGTGCTGGATGTCCTGCACCGGCGTGCATTTGCAGACATATCGGTGCGAGACGTTACGATCATCATGCACGTTCAGACGCGCGGAGTGGAACACATGCGTTCTGTGGTTCGGCGGCTCGAAAGCGAAGGCCTCCATGTTCGCGAGGACGAGGGGTAGTCCGTTCTAAGGGTAGTACCTACAACGAGGCAGCCAAGGCTTCAGGAGGACGTGCATACGTTCTGTCGCAGCAGGCGATGGACGCTATAACCCTGGTCGAACGGCGCTGTTCTGTTAGCGGGCAGCGTTAGGGCGTACTCACGGCCGTTCGTCCGAACCTGTCATCAGAATCCCTGGCCAATCAATTCGTCTCCTTCAATAGTCCCGTAATCTGCTTGCCAAAAACCAATAGCGTTGCAATCACGGTGCAGAGCCACAATGTCACGAGCATCGGAGAGCCCATAATCCATGTCTCGTCGAGTATGCCTCGTTTGAGAATCATTCCCTGAAGCACCGCAAACACTACCGCTCCAATCATCAGGAATGGGACCAACAATAGCCCAATCATCCAAAGCAGCTTGCGCCGGTTCTCTATCAGGTTGTAGATCTTGACTACGGGAGGTATCAGCAGTGCCAGCACGGTGACCAGGACGAGCACCCAGGCAATGGAATGATCGACGCCGAGCCTCCTCAAGACAAAAATCTCGTCACCGCCGCCAAAAAGAGGCGTCAGCACGCGAGAAAAAGGCATGCTGCTCACTACAAGAGCAAAGCCAACTGACTTTGTAGTCGGCGCGGCCCTGGTCAGCAGGTAGTAACCGATCCAGATGATCGAAAAAGAGTAGAGAGGGCCTGCTAACGTTGCCAGAAGTGTTAGCGGTGCCTCGCGTGCGCACTCGGCGCAGAGCGTCCAGACGTTGAAATCGCGGGTCCCCCAGCAACCGCAGATCAACCTGCCAACAGACGTGTGCGCAACTTCGTGAGTCTCCTGCATGAAGAATGAGAGCGCCGCCAGTGCAATTCCGCTACGAACATTGAGGTGGATCTTCATTCCTCAAATCTCCGGCTGCAGGCTATGGAAAATCGGTCGGCAAAACCTGCAGAACACAAGGGATAGATGGAAGTATGAACTGCCTCAAATGCCAAAAAGGGACCAGAACGAGGCGAGTATCAATATCGCTGATGCAACCAGACCAATACGACGCGCGCTGGGACTGGCCAGCAAAGCTGTTCCTGATATGCACATTAGTGCGGCCGACATAGGCAGCAGCGGTGCCGGTTGCTCAACTGGATGGGCGGGGACGAACTCTTGCAGCGCCACCCAAACAAAGAGTGCTGCACTCAGCGCAAACACCAAGCGCCCCAGAACGACGGTTGTTTGTGAAGGCGTCGCACTCAATTGGCTGCTCCCGCGTTAGGGCAGGCCTGGCATAACCCACTGGAGTCAGCGAGAATCTAGCGACGCAACCGGTACACGACCACAGTCTCCACATCGTCTTCGTCCAGTTCGATGCCTGCCACGTAGTCCGGGCCAGCATCCAGGAGTGAGAATCGCGCCGGAAGCACCACGTCGGCGGCCCAGGTACCGTCCCTTGCAAGTACCGACCAGGTCGTGGGCTTCTCAGGGATCACTGTACCGCGACGGCCCGGCACGAAACTCTCCAACACGACAAACTCGCCTATCCACAGCTCACCATTAGACGCGGGGACAAAGCGGCCAAAAGCTGATCGCTGTTCAGCAAACTGGAACTGCAGCAGCGCTGCCCTTACTTGCTCCGGAGGTTGCGCCTTGTTTGCCTGCGCGTAGCCCTTTTTAAAGACGTCAATATCGCTGTCGGTTACCCGGCCAGGATTGACCGCGCGGGTGGTGCGCGAGATGAGCTTGCCGGTTCGGTCGAAGCATTGGATCTCCCAGCGGATGGCATAGCCGGAACAGACTCGTTCTCCCATCACGGCCACTCGCGACACAGCGCCGAGGAACAGGCCCATGGACCGACCGTTGCGCCTTACGCGCTCGAAGATCGGTATTTGGGTAAAAGGTCGTGCCTCGGTGGCGCGTGGCGGGACAATGCCTAAAGAAGCAGTGGCGGTAACGTTGTCTGAAGTCGAATCGGTGACCGGGTCTACGCCCTGCACCACGCCTGAGCCATCCGAGAGCACGCCCGGCCACGACGAAACACCGCGCCCTGGAAAGAGGGGCCTCGGGTAAGAACGCAGCAACGTACCGTCGGCGTTATAGACTTGGAGCCGCGAAGTGCGGTCATGGACAACTAGCGAGTCTGCGCTCCGCAGCATGAAGAGGATGCCGTCGAACTCTCCCGGGCCCCGTCCCTTGCGGCCGATCGACTTTACGAACTTTCCGTCGGGCGAAAAGACGCGGAGTTCGGTGCTGCCGCCGTCGGCAATCACTATGCGACCATCGGAGATCCGCGCTACACCAAGCACTTGGGCTAGCTCTGTCGGACCCTCGCCCTCGGCGCCGCCGATGCTGACCAGAGCCTTGGGTTCGACCGTCCACTTTGCACGCGCTTGTGCGCGTGCGTCGTATCTGATGAGGCGCGCGCCAGCGCTATCTCTTGCCTGCTGCGCATGGGCGGGGTTCGCGACGAGCACTAGTGCCAGGAAGGTCGATACGCGGGTAACGCGAGAGTACGAGCTCACGGGAATCTCGGCGGGGTGAGGGTGCGTCGAATGCTAATCGTGGGAGCGGACGCTGGCGATCCACTCGTAAGGCATCGTTACCCGCGTAGTTGACGCGTCGACGATCTGGGAGGGAGCCGAAATCTTGCTGCGTGCGCGGGCCTACTGCCTCAGGATTTTCTCCATCGATTTACCTTTTGCGAGCTCGTCCATGAGTTTGTCGAGGTAGCGGACCTTTTTCACAAGAGGGTCAGCGATCTCTTCGATGCGAACTCCACAAACGACGCCTTTGATCAGTGAAGCGTTAGGGTTGAGGCGCGGTGCATTGTCGAAGAAACTCTCGAACGTACTTTGGAGTTCGATCTGGCGTTCCAGTTGTGGCTGAGTGTAACCAGTGAGCCAGCGGATGATCTGGTCTACGTCGTCTTTAGTGCGGTTCTTCCGTTCCGCTTTCTGGACGTACATCGGATAGACGCCCGAAAACTTCAGCTTGTAGATGCGATCCTGTTGCATTGTCATCTTCGCGACGATCGATGAGTGGCGGTGCAGGTATGACTAAAGGAACGGTGTGAATCGTCCCAATCCAGCACTGGTCAGGAATCCGGACTCCAGATGCCTCGCTCAGACCTTGAGCCGACCTCTAAACCCCCTGGCAGCGTAGTACGATTCCGCGCCGTTGTGATACACAAACACGCGACCAAAGCGCCGGTCGCAAAAAAGCGCGCCGCCGAGTGATCTAACGTCAGAGGGAGTCTCAACCCAGCTCGACGTTTTCAGGTCAAACTCGCCCAGCTTTTGCAGATCACGGTACTGCTCTTCGGTGAGCAGCTCGATACCCATATCGGTAGCCGCTTCGAGAGCACTCCCCTTTGGCTTATTCTCCTTTCGTGATTGGAGTGCCTTGCGGTCATAGCAGAGGCTTCTGCGGCCCTTTGGACTTTCGGCGGCGCAATCGCAAAAGATGAAAGGCCCGCCCTTCTTTTCGCTACCGATCACGTCCGGTTCGCCGCCAGTGGCCTCCATCTCAGCGAGTGACTCGAGCGCAGCCTGCTTACTGACGAGTCTGGCTTGGACGTCTGCCCAGGAAATGCCCTTGTGCCGCTGCATGTTCCTTTCAAAGCGATTCTTCAGGGTCTCGATCAGCTTGTCGCGTTCCTGGCTCTTCATTGGAGGAAAGCTTTCGTGGTTGGCTTGTGAATGGTCACTAAACTGCATCGGTCTCGCGTGATAAGGCAACACCTGGGCTCACCTGGATGGTCAGCACGCTATCCAGCCAGAGGTCTGGATGCATAAACCAGTTGGTCTATTCCGCAAAGGAACCGAAGGCGGTCGTTGTTGTCCCCAAGGGCCTACGTGCGATAGCCAGCATGGCGTCGTTGGTGGTGTCGTCAATCGCGATATTCTGAGTGCTCGTAAAGCGCCGCAAACGGTTGCCTGACACGGTGCCGTGGCATAGCCTATCAGATCCCATCTCACAGGCGGTCGCTGAAGCATGGTTCTCGGTCGCTCTCATTCGCGCACACGAATTCGCGAGGTCCTCGTGCCAGACGACCCAGCACTGCCGCGTGCGTACGCCTTGCTGAGAGACACCTTCAGTCGCAACGAACGCGTCTCGCTGCGCGAGTGGCAAGACAGCCTGGAAGAGCGCGCCAACGGCGTCTGGACCGACGTTGCGTGGCATCTGCTTGTTGCTGAACGCGGCAAGGACGTTGTCGGAGTCGCTTCGGGCAACTACCTGGGCGACGTGAACCTTGGCATCATTGGCTATCTTGCAACGGCTCCACAAGTGCGCGTACGCGGGCTGGGAACTCGCCTCAGACACGTGCTGATGAAGCGCTTCGAGGACGACGCATTGCGCATCGCCGGAAAGCCGCTCGCAGGGCTGATTGGAGAAGTAAAGGAGTCAAATCCATGGCTTGGAAGGCTGGCCCGGCGTGGTGTTCTGCTACTCGACTTTCCCTATCTGCAGCCCCGGCTGCGCTTTTTTGATCGCGCTTCTCCTTTTGTGCTCTACTACGAAGCGGTCCATCATCCGCGTAACCGGATGCCGGCCACTGAATTGCGACGTGTGCTCTACACACTCTGGCGCCGCGTCTACCGAATCAGTCGCCCACTTTCACGACCCGAATTCCGCGCCATGCTCAAATCCCTCGAAGGAAAACGAAGCATAGGCGCACGACGACTACCTAACATGTTGAAGACATGATCATCGATTGTCACGTCCACCTGAACAACTATCACGAAGAGGAAGCAGTTGCTCTGGGTACGAGCCTCACGCGCTTGCGTAGCGACATGGCGGCTGCGGGGATCGACTATGCCCTTGTGCTTACCAGTTACCTGGTCAGTCCGCACCGGCCCAGCACCGCTGACGTGATCGAAGCGATCGCGCAGATCCCTGAACTCGGCGTCGTTGCAGGCATCAGTTACACAAAATACAGACAGCGGGACCTTCGTGAGCTTGCGGACTTTCTTGAGCAGGGGCTCGTCAAAGGCCTCAAGCTCTACCCGGGCTACGTACCCTTTTATCCTCAGGACTAGAGTTTACTGGTTGTGTACG